>NZ_QXMN01000040.1:0-58147 GCF_003581445.1 Acidovorax cavernicola
CTCCTCGCCCCCCGCACCCGCATCAAGATCTGTGGCCTCACGCGTGAGGCCGACGTGGATGCGGCGGTCGAAGCCGGCGCCGACGCAATCGGCTTCGTGCTCTACCCGAAGAGCCCGCGCGCCGTGACCGTCGAACGCGCCGCCGAACTGGCCTCGCGCCTGCCGCCCTTCATCACGCCGGTGCTGCTGTTCGTGAACGCGGATGCGCCGGAAGTCATGGCGTCCCTGGCCCAGGTGAAAGGCGCCATCGCGCAGTTCCACGGGGAGGAAACGCCCGAGCAGTGCGAGGAAGCCACCGGCCCGGGGCGCTTTCGCTACCTGCGCGCCGCCCGGATTCCGCTGGGGGCTGCCGGAGCCGGCTTCGACCTCGTAAAATACGCGTCCGATTACTCCCACGCCCAGGCCATCCTGCTCGACGCGCATGTCGAAGGTTATGGCGGGGGCGGCAAGGCTTTCGATTGGTCACTTCTTCCACCCGCCGTCGACGCTCACCTCGTCTTGAGTGGTGGGCTCACACCTGCAAACGTGAGCGATGGCATTCACAGCCTGCGGACGCGCTGCAAGACGCTGTCCGTTGATGTGAGTTCGGGCGTCGAAATCGACGGACCCGGGCACAAGGGCCTCAAGGACGCCGGAAAGATCCGGGCATTCGTCGCAGCCGTCAGGGCTGCCGACGCGTCCTTCTCCAGTTAGCCGCCGCACCCGATCGTCATTCGGGCTGCGGCCCATCGATCGAGAACCATGCAAAGCCAATTCCAGGACTACCAGCAACCCGACGCCAGCGGCCACTTCGGCACCTACGGCGGTACCTTCGCGAGCGAAACGCTCACCCACGCGATCAACGAACTGCGCGACGCGTACGCCCGGTTCAAGGACGACCCGGCCTTCCTGGCCGAGTTCCACTACGAGCTGAAGCACTTCGTCGGCCGACCCTCGCCGATCTACCACGCCGCGCGCACCAGCCGTGAAATGGGCGGCGCGCAGATCTACCTGAAGCGCGAAGATCTGAACCACACCGGCGCGCACAAGATCAACAACGTGATCGGCCAGGCGATGCTCGCGCGTCACATGGGCAAGCCCCGCATCATTGCGGAGACCGGCGCCGGCCAGCATGGCGTGGCCACGGCCACCATCTGCGCGCGCTACGGCCTCGAATGCGTGGTCTACATGGGCAGCCAGGACGTGAAGCGCCAGAGCCCCAACGTCTATCGCATGAAACTGCTGGGTGCGACCGTCGTGCCCGTGGAGTCGGGCAGCAAGACGCTGAAAGATGCGCTCAACGAGGCCATGCGCGACTGGGTCACCAACGTGGAAAACACCTTCTACATCATCGGTACGGTGGCGGGCCCGCACCCCTACCCGACGATGGTGCGCGATTTCCAGAGCGTGATCGGCAAGGAATGCATCGACCAGATGCCCGCCATGCTGGCGGCCGACGGCATCACCGGCGAAGCGGAAGGCAAGCAGCCCGACGTGGTCGTCGCCTGCGTGGGCGGGGGCAGCAATGCGATCGGCATCTTCCACCCCTACATTCCGTTCGCGGGCACGCGCCTCATCGGTGTGGAAGCGGCCGGGGAAGGCCTGGACAGCGGCAAGCACGCCGCCTCGATCCTGCGCGGCAGCCCCGGCGTGCTGCACGGCAACCGCACCTACCTGCTGCAGAACGACGACGGCCAGATCACCGAGACGCACAGCATCAGCGCGGGCCTCGACTACCCCGGCGTCGGCCCCGAGCACGCCTATCTGGCCGACATCGGCCGCGCCGAGTACGTCGGCGTCACCGACGTCGAGGCGCTCGAAGCCTTCCACTACCTGTGCCGTACGGAGGGGATCATTCCCGCGCTCGAATCCAGCCACGCCGTGGCCTATGCCCTGAAGCTCGCCAAGACCATGCGCCCCGACCAGTCCATCCTCGTGAACCTCTCGGGCCGCGGCGACAAGGACATCGGCACCGTCGCCGACCTGTCAGGCGTCGACTTCTACGACCGGCCTTCGATGCGCGGTCTGAGCGTGAAGGGAGGCAAGTGATGAGCCGCATTGCTGCCAAGTTCGAGGCCCTGCAGGCCGAAGGGCGCCGGGCGCTCATCCCCTACGTGACCGCTGGCTTCCCCTTTGCCGACATCACGCCTGATCTCATGCACGGCATGGTTCAGGCGGGTGCCGACGTGATCGAGTTGGGCGTGCCCTTCTCCGACCCGATGGCCGACGGCCCCGTGATCCAGAAGGCCGGCGAGGCCGCGCTGGCGCTGGGTGTCGGCATGAAGCAGGTGCTCGCCATGGTGGCGGCCTTCCGCACCCAGGACACGACCACGCCGGTGGTGCTGATGGGCTACGCCAACCCGGTCGAGCGCTACGACCTTGTGCACGGCAAGAAGGCCTTCATCCGCGACGCGGCCGCGGCCGGCGTCGACGGCTTGCTGGTCGTCGACTACCCGCCCGAGGAATGCGAGGACTTCGCCGCCGAGCTGAAAGCCGCCGGCATCGACCTGATCTTCCTGCTGGCGCCCACCAGCACCCCCGAGCGCATGGCGCAGGTTGCGCGCATCGCGAGCGGCTACGTGTACTACGTGTCGCTCAAGGGCGTGACCGGCGCAGGCCACCTCGACACCGAGGCGGTCGGGCGCATGATCCCGCGCATCCGCGAGCACGTGAGCATCCCCGTCGGCGTGGGCTTCGGCATCCGCGACGCACGCACGGCGCAGGCCATCGGCTCGGCGGCGGACGCGGTGGTCATCGGCACGAAGATCATTCAACTCATCGAAGAGCAACCGCGCGACCAGGTCGTGCCCACGGTGCGCGAATTCCTGGCCGGCATCCGCGAGGCGCTCGACGCCCTGCCGGCGGCTACCCCCAAGAACGCGGCTGGCCGATAATCGCTGTTGCCCTCACCCCCAACCCTCCCCGCATGCGGGGAGGGGAGCTAAGTGTCAGGAAGGCACCCTTCCTGAGAAATTCGGAGTCCCATGAGCTGGCTTGAAAAACTGCTACCCGCCAAGATCGCACAAACCGACCCGTCCGAGCGCCGCCAGGTGCCCGAGGGCCTGTGGATCAAATGCCCGGCCTGCGAGACCGTTCTGTACAAGACCGACCTCGAGCACAACCAGAACGTCTGCCCCAGCTGCAGCCACCACCACCGCATCGGCGCCCGCGCGCGCCTGGACGCGTTCCTCGACGCCGAAGGCCGCTACGAAGTCGGCCAGGAAGTGCTGCCGGTCGACGCGCTGAAGTTCAAGGACAGCCGCAAGTACCCCGAGCGCCTGAAGGAAGCGCTGGAGAACACTGGCGAGACCGACGCACTGGTCGTCCTGGGCGGCTCGGTCCACAGCATCAGCGTGGTCGTGGCCTGCTTCGAGTTCGAGTTCATGGGCGGTTCCATGGGCAGCGTGGTCGGCGAGCGCTTCGTGCGCGGCGTCGAGACCGCCATCGAACAGAAGGTGCCCTTCATCTGCTTCACCGCGACCGGCGGCGCGCGCATGCAGGAAGGCCTGCTCTCGCTGATGCAGATGGCCAAGACCAACGCCGCGCTCACGCGCCTGGCGAAGAAGGGCCTGCCATACATCAGCGTGCTGACCGACCCGACCATGGGTGGCGTGAGCGCCGGCTTCGCCTTCGTGGGCGACGTGGTGATCGCCGAGCCCAAGGCGCTGATCGGCTTCGCCGGCCCGCGCGTGATCGAATCGACCGTGCGCGTGACCCTGCCAGAAGGCTTCCAGCGCGCCGAGTTCCTGCAGACCAAGGGCGCCATCGACTTCATCAGCGACCGCCGCGAGCTGCGCAAGACCATCGCCAACACGCTGGCCATGCTGCTGCGCCAGCCGGCCGACGCCGTACTCTGATCGTTTCAGGCTCCAGCCTGCACGCCCGCACGCCGAGAAGGCGGAGCGGGCGTTTTGCTGTCTGGTGCGTCCTCAGCTCAGGCGCCGAGCCGGAACGCGAAGACCAGCAGGTTGCCCAGCACGATCGCCGCCACCTGCAGCACCACGATGGCGGCCAGCGGCGACAGGTCGACCCCGCCGATCAGCGGAATGAAGCGGCGGAAGGGGCGCACCAGCGGCTCGGCCAGGCGCGAGATCAGGTCGAGCAGCATCGGCGAGGCGCCCGGAATCCACGACAGCACCGCATACACCACCAGCAACGCCGTCAGGCCCGACACAGCGAGCTGCAGCAGCCCCACAAGCGACACCAGCGGCAGCGCCGTGATCCGCGCCAGGCTGCCGGCCAGCAGCCACAACACCAGAAACTTGAGCATCACCAGCAGCCAGGCCGCGATCAGGCTCGCGAGGTCCCAGCGCTTCACCGCGGGCACGATGCGCCGCAGCGGCAACACGATCCAGTCGGTGATGGCGAACACGAAACGCCCCAGCGGATTGCCGAAAGGCACGCGGTGGTACTGCATATACAGGCGCAGCAGGCAGGCGCCGCCCAGCAGACCGACGATCACGTCGAGAAGAAACGAAGGAATCTGATAGAGCATGGGGCGCAGCCGTAAGCGGAATGCGATGATAGCCACGCAAGGTTCTTCGATGACGACACAACCCCTTCTGCATTCACTGCCATTGTTCCCGCTCGGTACGGTTCTCTTCCCCGGCGGCCTGCTGCCCCTGCGCGTCTTCGAGGTCCGCTACCTCGACATGATCGGCAAGTGCCGCAAGGCAGGCGCCCCCTTCGGCGTCGTCAGCCTGACGAGCGGCGCCGAAGTGCGCAAGGCGGGCGCCGAAGCCGAGAGCTTTGCAGCCGTCGGCACCCTCGCCGACATCCGCGAGCTCGATGCGCCTCAAAGCGGTCTGCTGCAGATCGAATGCGTCGGCACGACGCGCTTTCGTGTGCGCAGCAGCGAACTGCAAAAGCACGGTCTGTGGGTCGCCGAAGTGGAAGCCATCGCCGACGACGTCGCGCTCGAGATCCCGGACGACCTGCGCCATACCACCACCGCGCTGCGCCGTCTGGTCGACACCCTCGAAGAACGCCGCCGCGCGCAAGGCGACGCGGTGCGCCTGCCGATCGGCACACCCTACCGCTTCGACGATTGCGGCTGGGTCGCCAACCGCTGGTGTGAGCTGGTGCCAATGCAGCTCGAGCTGAAGCAGCGCCTGATGGAACTCGACAGCCCGCTGATGCGCCTCGAACTGATCAGCGACCTGCTGGCACGTACCGGTATCACCGAATAGCCACGGCCCGCTGCGAGATGAGCCCGGCGTCGGTCCGTTTCCACTCGATCATGCTGCGTGCGGACGCAGATGCCTTCGCGGACAACCACCGCGCCTACTGCGCCCGCTGGGGCTACACGCACCGGCTGCACGCCATCGGCACGCCGCACAACAGCGCGCGCACCTTGCTGATCTACAAATACAGCGTGGTGAACGCCGCGCTGGCCGACGCACCCGACGGCACGCTGCTGGTCTTCGCGGACGACAGCGCGGCTTTTCTGGCGCCCCTGCCGGCTCCGGCCGTGATCGGCGATGCGGCCCACTGGATCGCCGAGAACGAACACCACCACCGCCCTGAAGGCAGCTGCTTCATGCTGCGCGCCGGCCCCGAGGCGACGGCCCTGGTGGCGGCCGTGCTCGAACGCCTGCGCGTGGCGCCCGAGGCGGACACCGACCGCTGGGCGCACCGGGAGCTCGAAGGTCTCACGGCCCATCCGCACCAGCAGCTCATCGACGGCCGGCACTACCCCAACCTGCTGTTCGCACGCTTCGGCCACTACCTGCCAGAAGTCTCGGCCTTCGTGCTCTCGTTCAATCCGGCGGTCCACGTCGATGTCCAGGACTGGCGGATGCGGAGCATCTTCGTGGCGCACCTCAACACGGTGCTGGCGCGCGACGGCCAGCTCTACGACGACCTCCCGCCTGCGCCCATGGGCGCACCGGACTATGAAGTCCGCAACGCCGGCCGCCCCGTCGCCCTGCTGACCAGCTACACGCCCAACATCGCCATGTACGCCCACCTCGGCGAGCGCAACGTGAGCGCATACGCCGACCACCACGGCTACACCCACCACATCTACCGCGACCTGCCCACCGACCTGCGGGGCCGGGTGGCCGGCAACTGGATCAAACCCCGGCTGCTGCTCAAGCACCTGGCCGATCACGAACAGGTGGCATGGGTCGATGCCGACATCCTGATCCACGACCGCACGCGCCCGCTCGCCGCCCTGCTGCGCGGCCGGCCAGCGGCGCTGGCGCGCGACGTGTCGGGCTACGAGTTCAACAGCGGCTTCATGGTGTTCTCGAACACGCCGGCCTGCATCGCCTACCTGGAGCGCGTGCAGGCGCTGATCGACGAGGTGGCCGACAAGAGCGGCATCTACCTGTCGGGCGGCGACCAGTCGTTCTTCGTGGCCGCCTGGCGGGAAGCAGGTGGCGAGGCGGCGATGCCGCTGTCGGATGGCGTGTCTTTCAACTCGCACCCCGCCCTGCATGACGCCGACAGCTTCATGCTGCACTACATGGGGTATCCGGATCGCTTTCGTGCGCTGGTCATGCGCCATGACACCCTGCGCATCGAACACGGCACCAGTGGCCCGCATGACGCGCCCCCAGCATCGGTGCTGTCGCCCGCCCAGCGTGAACAACGCAGGCAACGGTTGCATTTCACGCACTTGCACGGCATCCCCGACGTGGACCAGTTCGACGATATCGTCGAGTCGTACCGGCTGGCAGCGGAAGCCCTCGGCTATGAAACGAGCTTTGCGCCGCATCAACTCGACCCTGACGTCGTGAACGTCGTGTTCTTTGTCTGGCGAACCGACTGGCAGTGGTTCGCCAAGCTCCACCCGCGCTGCATCATCGTCAACTTCGAGCACCTGACGCCTGGCAATTTCTGTTTTTCCGAGGCCTACCAGGCGACACTGCGCAACTGCTATCTCTGGGAATACAGCCTCGCCAACTTCCAGAAGAACGTCGAGCTGGGCTTCACCGCGTCCGACCACGTGCCGCTCGCCTACCAGCGCGGTGCTGGCGCTGAGCCGGCCGCGGAAGCCGTGTTGCCCGCCGCAGAGCAGGACATCGATGTCGTCTTCTTCGGCGCCACCACCCCACGCCGCGTCCAGGTGCTGGAAGCGCTGATCGCACGGGGTGTTCGCGTCGTCCTGCCAATGCCGCGGCCTTGGCGCAATGTCGAGCGCGATGCCCACCTGCGGCGGGCCAAGGTCGTGATCAACATGCACCAGCTGGACAACTCGCGCATTGTCGAGATACCCCGGCTGACAGTCCTCCTGCGCAACCGCAAGGCGGTGGTCTGCGAGCTCTACCCGGACAGCGACATCGACCCCAGCTTGCGCGATGCGGTGGAAGGCGCCCCCTGGGAGGGCCTGGTCGACGCCACGCTTCGTCTCCTGGCCAACCCGGCGCGGCGAGCCGAGCTGGAACGCATCGGCTATGAGCGCCTGACCGCCCGGGCTCAGACGGCTTGGCTCGGCCCGGCACTGGACCGCTACTTCCAGTGGCAGGCCCAGCAGCCCGGCACCTGGAGCGAAGCGGCACTGGCACAACGATTCCGCGTGACGGTCGTGATCGCAGGGGAGCGCGCTGCGGCGACACCTCCATCCAGCCTCGCAGCGCAGGCGCAATGCGAACTGGCAGTCATCCGGGTCACCACCGCCGCACACGCCAGCGACGTGGCGGCGCATCCGGACGACACACTCATCCTGTTGCCGGGCAGATTCAGTCGGGCCGGCGCCCGCGACGCGGCGGTCCGTCAGGCCGATGCCGACTATCTCGTGTTCTGGGAAGGTGAGGACACGGCCACCCCCGACCGGTTTCACCAGCAAGCCGCCTTCCTGGCCGCACACCCGGAGATCGACATCGTCGGCAGCTGGCTCGAGGAAGGCGAAGACGGGGCCCTGCAAGTGCACCGGACTCCCGAACTCGACCACGAGATTCGCGCCGAATTTCTAGGCACCGACCGCGTGCTGCGCGCGCGAACCTGCATGTTCCGGCGCGAATTCCTCGTGCGGCACCACCTGCGCCACGATGCTGCGTTCGACGGCGACCCCGAGGGCCAGTACTTCCTGCACCGATGCGCCGCCGCAGGCGCCCGCCTTGCCGCAATCCCGTTGCCGCTGTGCCGGCGCGGCGTGTCGACATTGAACGACGTCGAGGCGCTCGCGGCCAGCGACGCCGCTGTGCGTTCGCAGCACGCCTTGCTGCGCGGGTACTTTCCGTCGCTCGCTGCACACGAGCACGAACAGCTGGCGCAGATGCGCGCCGCCTACTGGCCGCCCGATGCCGCGTTTGCCGCGTCCATGCTGGCGCTGATGGCGCGCGTGGCCGCGTTGCCTTCACTTCCCCCGCACCTTGAGCGCGCCACACTGGCGCGCGTGCTCCGGCGCGAGGCCGTGCGGCTGATCCTTCGTTACCGCATGGCCGACCTGATCGATGCCGCATGGCTGGCGCAGCGCATGGACACCCCGGAAGTCGCTGACTTCCTCGCTCCCGCGCGCGATCAACTGATCGGGAAAATCTGAACCATGCGGTGAGCACCGTTGAATTTGACGCTCCCTTTTTAATAGCAACTTGTACAGAACCGACGTGCCATAGCTGCAGCTTTTGCGCAAGGCCTATCGGCTAAAATGCCAACCCCCGCGCACGCTCCCGGTTGCGCATCACCCGCCTCCCATGTCCGACCAACAGACCCCCCCCGTTCCCACGCCCGCCGTCGACGACAACCAGCTCATCGTCGAACGCCGCGAAAAGCTCAAGCTGCTGCGCACCGCGCAGACCGAAGGCAAGGGGGTCGCATTCCCGAACGACTTCAAACCCGGCCACCGCGCCGCGGCGCTGGTCGAACAGCATGGCGCCACCGAGCCCGAGGCGCTCGAAGCGCAAGCCGTCATCGTCAGCGTCGCCGGCCGCATGATGCTCAAGCGCGTGATGGGCAAGGCCAGCTTCGCGACCGTGCAGGACGCCACCGGCCGCATCCAGTTGTACGTCACGCGCGACGCCGTCGGCGAAGACGCATATGCCGACTTCAAGCGCTGGGACCTCGGCGACATCCTCGGTGCCGAAGGCACGTTGATGAAGACCAAGACCGGCGAACTGTCGATCAAGGTCAGCCGCCTGCGCCTGCTCACCAAGAGCCTGCGCCCGCTGCCCGACAAGTTCCACGGCATGGCCGACCAGGAACAGAAGTATCGCCAGCGCTATGTCGACCTGATCACCGACGAATCGGCCCGCGTGCGCTTCACCGCCCGCAGCAAGGCCGTGAGCGCGCTGCGCGAGTTCATGGTGTCCCACGACTTCCTCGAGGTCGAGACGCCCATGCTGCACCCGATTCCGGGCGGCGCGAACGCCAAGCCCTTCAAGACGCACCACAACGCGCTCGACCAGGAGATGTTCCTGCGCATCGCGCCCGAGCTGTACCTCAAGCGCCTGATCGTCGGCGGCTTCGAGCGCGTGTTCGAGATCAACCGGAGCTACCGCAACGAGGGCATCTCGGTGCGGCACAACCCCGAGTTCACGATGATGGAGTTCTACGCGGCCTACTGGAACTACCGCGACCTGATGGACTTCACCGAGACGCTGATCCGCACCATCGCCGAGAAGGCCGTGGGCACGCAGCAGCTCACCTACCAGGGCAAGCCCGTCGACCTGACGCAGCCCTTCGAGCGCCTGACGATCCGCGAAGCGATCCTGAAGCACACCGACGCCGGCGACGGAGTGGACGACACCACCTGGCTCATCGCTGCCCTGCGCAAGCTCGGCCTGAGCGAAGAAAAGGACAAGCTCTCGCAGCGCAGCCTGGCCAGCCTGCAGGTGATGTACTTCGAAGAAACCGTTGAAGAGAAGCTCTGGCAGCCCACCTTCATCATGGAGCACCCGACCGAGATCTCGCCGCTGGCACGCGCCAACGACGAACGCCCCGAGGTCACCGAGCGCTTCGAGCTGTACATCACGGGTCGCGAATTCGGCAACGGCTTCAGCGAGCTGAACGACGCCGAAGACCAGGCCGCACGCTTCAACGCGCAAGTGGCGGCCAAGGACAGCGGCGACGACGAAGCCATGTTCTACGACCACGACTTCGTGCGTGCACTCGAATACGGCATGCCACCCACCGGCGGCTGCGGCATCGGCATCGACCGCCTGATGATGCTGCTGACCGATTCGCCGAGCATCCGCGACGTGATCCTGTTCCCGGCGCTGCGACGCGAACTCTGACCCATCCACTTACGGGAACGCTGTGACCGACTTTCTCTGGCAAGACCGCGACAAGAAGGAATACGTCTACCCGTTCAATCCCAGGCCCGAATGCCTGGACATGATCCAGCGTCCTCCAACGGTGGCTCTGGACATCGGTTGCGGCTCCGGTGGCGTCGGCCACGCACTGCGCCAGCGCTACCCCGACTGCAAACTCTGGGGGTGCGAATTCAATGCCGCGGCGGCCCAGGTGGCGCGCGAGCATTTCGACCAGGTCGTCGAGCAGGACGTGGAAACCGTCGACTTCGCCGCGCTGGGCCTCACCCGCCCGTTCGACCTGGTGTGCCTGTTCGATGTGCTCGAGCACCTCGTCAATCCGTGGCAACTGCTCAGTGGTCTGAAGCGCATCGTCGCGCACGACGCGCACATCTTGATCAGCCTCCCCAATGCGTCCAACCTGCCTTTGCTGTACGACGCGTTCCGGGGGCACTGGCGCTACACCCACTGGGGCCTGCTCGACTTCACGCACCTGCGCTTCTTCACCGATTTCGATGCGCGCAAGATGTTCTACCAAACGGGCTTCCGCGTGCTCGACCACCGGTTCAGCTTCCCAGGCCCTGGCCGGGACATCTACGAACGCCATAGGGCGGACGTGTTTCCGGCTGCCCTGTCCCTGGAGGGCCTGACGGTGCAGGTGCAGTCCATGGCCGATCTGGCCCGGTTGTGCGCCGACCAGAATCTCTACGTGCTCAGCCCGCACCACGGCGAGTTCCGCGACGAGGCCGAACGAGAGATGGCATCCGACGCCTACCCGCCGACCTACGCCTACGGCGGGTGATACCGGGAGGCATTCCGTTCGCGCCCAGCGGACGGAATGCGGCGTTGGTCAGCCGCCCAATCGCTTCGACCGCGCGTCCATGTCCGCCATGTACACCGACCGGTAGGGCTCCCCGAGCCCCACAAAGTGCACCAGCAGGCTTTCGTCGCCCGCCAGGTGTGGTGGCGTGTTGATGCTCAGCAGGTCGGTGATGACCGCATCGCCGATCAGGCCGTGCTCGCCCAGCACCACGTTCGTGTAGTACTGGTCGCCCTGGCTGGCGTACACGGTCGACTTGTCGTCGACGCCCGTGATTCGCTCCCACAACTGCGTGAGCAGCGCGAGGTTGCGCTCGGTGTTGCGGAACCCCATCACGCCCGAATTGACGTCCCATGCGCCGATGTCCTTGGCGAACAGCAGATCGCGGCCTTCGAGCAGCGGTTCGATGCGTTTCGCCTGGTTGACGAACAGGGTGTCCGCGTCGATCCACACCACCCACTGGTGCTGTGCGAGATGCCGCTTCACGAGCCAGCTCTTCACCCAGGCGCCGCTGATGGACGGATCGAGTTCGTCGGGGATGGCGCGGTAGACGTGGTAGCCATACCCGTGCCGCTCGCAGTAGCGCCGCACGTTGTGCTCCGACACGCGCGCGTAGGCATTGATGTGGTGCGTGTAGAGCGTGACGAAGGCGATGGGCGCCTGCGGGTTGAAGCACGAATACGCGTCCTCCGAGATCGCCGGGTAGGCCGGTGGCGGCAGCACGGGCTCGCCGTCGATCAGTGCCGCGTTCACCCGGCGCACCAGCAGGCGCTGCAGGTTGGCGTCGTGCAACAGCTCGTCCATCACGCGGCCTTCGGCATCCAGCTCCGGCAGAGGCGCCAGATGGACCACGAAGATGCGGGCGTGGAACCAGGTCGCGATGCGCCACGAGACGTTCACGTAGCAGTCGGCGACGGGCCCGTTGCACGGCAGCATGCCGGCCGGACGCAGCAGCTCGGCCGCGTCGAGGCGGGGCGTGACGCGGGCGACAACCTGGCTCGTCGCCCGGATGAACGCATGCAGCAGCGCGCGGTTGGCCGCCGTGTTGCGCAGGATCATCAGGTTGGTGAGCGGCAGGCCCTTGGGCCCATCCACCACGAGCAGGTCGCGGCCTTCCATCAGTGCCTCGACGGCCACCGGGTGGAACACCACCGAGTCGCCGTCGAGAAAGAGCAGCCAGTCGCCCTCGTCGAGCCCGCGCAGGCGGCGCAGCATCTCGGCGTATTTCGCGCAGTCACGCAGCGCGGAGTGCCCCGCGCGCTCGCTCTCCACCCAGGCATGGGGATAGCCGAAACGGCGGCAGTAGTGCCCGTGGTTGCGCAGGACAGGCTCGTCGAGCCGGTCGAAGAATGTCAGGCACAGCGGCATCGACGGCTTCCGGGTGGGGTGGTCATTGGGCCGCAGTCTATCGCGCGCTCCGGCCGACCCTCTACACTCTTGGGCCCTCCGATTTCCTGCTTGAATGAATCCCCTACGTACCCCGGCCATCGGCATCGATTTCGGCACTTCGAATTCCGCGGTTTCCTACGCCTCTCCCGGCGAGGCCGCGCGCCTGCTTCCCATCGAGGGCAGCGCCACCACGCTGCCGACCGCTCTCTTCTTCAACGCCGAGGACCGCAGCACACACTTCGGGCGCGACGCCATCGCGCTGTACCTGTCCGGCGTCGAAGGCCGGCTCATGCGCTCGCTCAAGAGCCTGCTCGGCAGCCCGCTGATGCAGGAAAAGACCGCCGTCTATGACGGGCTGGTCAGCTTCGAGGACATCATTGCGCGCTTCCTGCATGAGCTGGTGACGCGCGCCGAACGCGAGCTGGGCCAGCGCCCCGAACGCGTGGTCATCGGCCGCCCGGTGCATTTCGTCGACGACGACACCAAGCGCGACCAGCGCGCCGAAGAAAGCATGCGCCACGCCGCGCGCGCCGCCGGCCTGCGCGATGTGTCCTTCCAGTACGAACCCATTGCCGCGGCCTTCGACTACGAGCAGCGCGTCACGCGCGAGTCGCTGATCCTGATCGTCGACATCGGCGGCGGCACCTCCGACTTCACCGTGGTGCGCCTGGGCCCCGAGCGCATGGCGCGCGCCGACCGCGCCGACGACGTGCTGGCCACGAGCGGCGTGCACATCGGCGGCACCGACTTCGACCAGCGCCTGAACCTGGAGCGCGTGATGCCGCTGCTCGGGCTGCGCCACCTCGGCCCGAGCGGGCGCGAGGTGCCCAGCAAGGTGTTCTTCGAGCTGTCGTCCTGGCACCTGATCAACTGGCTCTACGCCCCGAAGGCCGTGCGCCAGGCGCGCGAGCTGCGCTCCAGCTACAGCGACCGGCAGCTGCACGACCGCCTGATGACGGTGCTCGAGGAGCGTCACGGCCACCGCATCGCCAGCGAGGTCGAACAGGCCAAGATCGACGGCTCGGTCAGCGACGCCGAGGTGAGCATCGACCTGTCGTGCATCGAACCGGGGCTGGTTTCCGCGCTGACGCCGGCCGACATGGCGCAGCAGCTTGCGGCGCCGCTGGAGAACGTGGTGGCCTGCGCCCACGCCTGCGTGAAACGCGCCGGCCTGCGCAGCGGCGACCTCGACGCCATCTACCTCACCGGTGGTTCGTCGGCCCTGCGCCCGTTCCAGCGGGCGCTGCGCGCGAGCTTCGCCGGCGTGCCGCTGATCGAGGGCGACCTGCTCGGCGGCGTGGCGGCCGGGCTCGCCTATTCGGCGCGCACGTCGGGGTAGCCAAACAATGAAGTACCTGTCCGCGTACCCGCCCGCGCTGCTGGCGCAGGTGAGCGAGCTGATGGCCGCCGACAAGCTCGGCGCCCTGCTGCGCGGACGCTATGCCGGCCTGCACGACATCCGCACCGACCGAGCGCTGTACGACTACGCCTGCGAACTCAAGGGCGAGTACATGCGCAAGGCCGAGCCCCTGGCCAAGGCGGTGTTCGACAACAAGCTGCACGTGGTGCGCCACGCGCTGGGCACCCACACCACGATCGCGCGCGTGCAGGGCAGCAAGCTCAAGACCAAGCGCGAGATCCGCGTGGCCAGCCTGTTCAAGACCGTGCCGCTCGAATGGCTGCGCATGATCGTCGTGCACGAACTGGCCCACACGCGCGAGAAAAACCACGACAAGCCCTTCTATGCGCTGTGCACGCACATGGAACCCGAGTACCACCGCTTCGAGTTCGAGCTGCGGCTGTACCTGACGCACCTGGAATCGGGCGGTGCGCCGCTGTGGCCTGCGGCAGTGGGCGCATCGGACACATTGCCGGCGCCAGGCTCGGACTGACCCAACCCGCTACAGTCGTCGCCATGACCCTGCCACGGCTGCACTTCACGTCACTGTCCGAAGACGCGGTCTGCGGCGACATCGTGCAGACCTACCGGCTGGCGGCCGAACGGCTGGGCTACCCGACGGCATACGCCCCTGCCACCGTCGATCCGGACGCGGTCAACCTCCTGTTCTTCTTCTGGAACATTCCCTGGAAGAACTTCGCATCGCTCCATCCGAACTGCATCGTCGTCAACCTCGAGCCGATGGTCGAGGGCACGCATGCGTGGAACGCCAACTACCTCGACCTGCTCCCGCGCTGCTACCTGTGGGAGTACAGCAAGACCAACTTCCAGCGCCACCGCGAGCTCGGGTACCAGAACGCTGATTGCGTGCCGCTCGGCTGGGAGCCTGACGCGGCGCGCATCCTGCCGTGGTCCGAGGTGCTGCCCGAAGAGGCGCGGGACATCGATGTCTGCTTCTTCGGCTCACTCACGCAGCGGCGGATCGACATCATCGACGCGCTGCGCTCACGCGGGCTGCGCGTCGAGGTCACGAGCAGTGGCTTCTGGTCGCTGGAAAAGCGCGAAGCGACCATGCGTCGCACCAAGGTCATGCTGAACCTGCACAACTGGGAGGATTCGCGCGTGGTCGAGACGCCCCGCCTGTCGACCCTGCTGCGCCACCGCAAGGCCGTGGTCTGCGAGCTCTACCCCGACAGCGAGGTCGACCCGGCTTTTCGCGACGCGGTGGTCGGCGTGCCCTACGACCAGCTGGTCGACGCCGTCGTGGCGCTGGTCGCCGATGCGCCGCGTCGCGTACAACTCGAGCGCGAGGGCCTCGACAAGATCAATGCGACCGTGGCCCCGCCGGACATCGGCCCCGCGCTGGGCCGCTACTTCGCCTGGCGTGCCCAGCAGCCCGACCGCGTGCCGCCGGTCGTCATGCCGCGCGTGACAGTCTGCCTGACCCTCGACGGCACCCGCGACGACTGGCTGCAGGACCTGCGCGACTGGACCACGCAGGCCGATGTGGCGCTGGAACTGGTCGTGGCTGCGGCAGGCCTGCCCGCAACAGCCGAAGACGAGGCGCGCGCCATCGCCCCCAACCTGCGATGGATCGCACTGCCCATGGCCTGCGACCGCGCCACCCTGCGCAACCTCGCTCTCGCGCAGGCCACCGAAGACCACGTGGTCTTCGCCGTTGCAGGCGACCGCGCCCTGCCCGGCCGCGTGCAACGGCAGGCCGCGCTGCTCGCCGCCTGCCCGGACCTGGACATCGTCGGCTGCTGGAGCGAGACGCCCACCGGACCGCTGAAATACGCCCAGCGGCACGACGAGATCGTGGCTGAAGCGCTGAGCTCCGAGCCATTGCAGCTGTCGGCCTGCCTGATCCGCCGCCGCTTCCTGGAACGCACCGGCGTGCGCCACGACCCCGAGTTCTCGGTGCATGACGACCTGCAGATGCTCTGCCGCTGCATCGTGGCCGGAGCACGCTTCGCGGTCATTCCGCAGGTGCTGCACCGCCCCGCGCCGGTCGAGCCGCCGGCCGACCTCCCGCATGCGGCCTCGCTCGCCATGCGCGCGCGGCGCGCGGTGCTGCGGCACCTCCTGCCGCGCAGCCGCGTGGCAGACATCGACCTGATCGCCCAGCTCTATGCCCACTTGTGGCCGCCGCAGCGCGACTTTGCCGAGCAGCTGCTGCGCACCGTGGCGCACGCGTGCATCGCCCCCACAGGCACGCGACGGATCGACGCAGAAATGCTGACGCGCGCACTGCGCACCGAAGCCTTGCGGCTGCTGCAGGTGTTCTTCCGGGCCAATCTGGCCGACAAGCCCTGGCTGGAATCGCTGTTCGAGACGCCCGAGGTGGCCGCGTTTCTCGGCCCTGCGGCGAATCAGCTGCCGGTGCGGCCCTTCCGCGACTGAGCACCAGCCAGCAGGCGCTGCGCCTGCACATATCGCGTCGAGGCCGTGAGCGCCTGCCAATCGAGAGCTCCATCGCCCGGCAACAGCGAGCGTCGCCGTGCTTCGCTGGCCGCATCGCCTTGCCACCGCCCGTTGGCCGCAGCAGCGGTGAAACCGTCGAGCATCTCGTCGAGCGGTCGACCCTCGCCGATGCTCTGGTTGCACAGCAGCGCCAGGTCGCAACCCGCCGCAAGGGCCGCCAGCACGGCGTCGGCATAGCTCAGCAGCTCGCCGTCGATGTAGCGCCCGGCCTCCATGCTCAGGTCGTCGCTGAACACCACCCCGTCGAACGCGAAGCGTTGGCGCAGGATGTCCTTCAACCATTTCTCGGAGAAACCCGCCGGCCGCTTGTCGACTTTCGGGTAGATCACGTGCGCGGGCATCACGGCGGCCAGCGTGCCCGCCAGCCAGTCGTAGGGCCGCGCGTCGTCGGCCAGGATGGCCTTGAGGCTGCGCTTGTCGACAGGGATCTCGACATGCGAGTCGGCCTGCACGAAGCCGTGCCCCGGAAAGTGCTTGCCGCAGTTGCGCATGCCCATCTGCAGCATGCCGTGCATCACGCTCTTGGCCAGCAGCGCGACCACGCGCGGGTCGCGGTGGAAGCTGCGGTCGCCGATCACGCTGCTGCCGCCGTAGTCCAGGTCGAGCACCGGGGCGAAGCTGAAGTCGACGCCGCAAGCGCGCAGCTCGCCGGCCAGCACCTGCCCGGCAGCGGTCGCGACCTGCGTGGCGCGCAGGGCGTCGCGCATCCACAGCTCGCCCAGGCTGCGCATCGAGGGCAGCCGCGTGAAGCCGTCGGTGCGAAAGCGCTGCACGCGCCCGCCTTCGTGGTCGACGCAGATCAGCAGGTCCGGCCGGATCGCCTTGATCTCGGCATTGAGCGCAGTCATCTGCGCGCGGTCCTGCCAGTTTCGGGTGAAGTGGATCACGCCGCCCACATGCGGGTTCGCGAGGCGCCGGCGGTCGGCGGGGGTGAGTTCGATGCCGGCCACATCGATGAGGAGCGGCGCGTGGTTCAGTTCGGTCATGTCTGTCGGTCGGTCGATCAATCGGCGTGGCGCCGGAGCTTCGTTCAGGCCTTCTCCACCACCACGAAGCTGGCGGCGTACTCGGTTTCGTCGGTGACAGTCACGTGCGCCGTCAGGCCCTGCGCCTCGAACCAGTCTTTCAGTTCACCATGCAACACGATCACCGGCTTGCCGCTGCGCAGGTTGGCGATTTCGCACAGACGCCAGCTCATCGGCATGCGCATGCCCAGGCCGATGGCCTTGCTGAAGGCTTCCTTGGCGGAAAAGCGCGTGGCCAGGTAGCTCAGGCCGCGCTTGGGCCAGCGTGCGGCGCGGGCCTGCCAGATGGCGAACTCGGCGTCGCTGAGCACCCGCCGCGCGAAGCGCTCGCCCTGGCGTTCGAAGGTGGCCGCGATGCGGCGCACGTCGCAGATGTCGGTCCCGATGCCGTAGATCATGCGGCGTCGGCGATGCAGCGCAGGTAGTCGCGCGTGGTCGCGGCGTACCCGAGTTCGAGCGCATCGGCGACGAAGGCATGGCCGATCGACACCTCATGCACGCCGCGCACCGCGCGCAGGAACGGCGTGAGGTTGTCGCGGCTCAGGTCGTGGCCGGCATTGACGCCCAGGCCTGCGGCGTGGGCGGCCTGTGCCGCGGCCACGTAGCGCGCGAGCACGGCGTCTTCCTGCGGCGTGCCGCGCGAGGCGGCGTAGCCTTCGGTGTAGAGCTCGACGCGGTCGGCGCCCACCGCCTTGACGGCGGCCATCATCTCGGGAATGGGGTCCATGAACAGGCTCACGCGCACGCCCAGCGCCTTCGCTTCGGCGATCAGCGGGCGCAGGCGGTCGGCGTCTTCTGGGAAGCTCCAGCCGTGGTCGCTGGTCGACTGGGTTTCGCTGTCGGGCACGAAGGTGGCCTGGTGCGGTTTCAGCTCGCGCACGAAGTCCATCAGGTTGTGGAAGGGGTTGCCTTCGATGTTGAACTCGATGGCCGGCCAGTCGCGGGCCAGCAACTGCGACAGGTCGCTCACGTCGTGCGCGCGAATGTGGCGTGCGTCCGGCCGCGGATGCACGGTGATGCCTTGCGCCCCCGCGGCGAGGCAGGCCTGGGCGGCGCCCACCACGCTGGGGATGCCGAGGTGGCGCGTGTTGCGCACCAGGGCCACCTTGTTGAGGTTGACAGACAGTGAGGTGATGGTGCGGTCTAAATTGCTCATAGTGCTTGGAGATCTCTCATCATCTGCCGCGTGCGCAGCGTGGACACGCCGCAATGGTAGTTGAGCAAGGCGCGCAGCTGGTTTCGCAGGGCACTGTTGCTGCCCGCGTTCATCGTCGCGACCTCGCGCAGCGTGGCGGTGAAGGGCGCGCGGTCGTCGAGCACATCCTGCAGCGCCCGCCAGTCGGCGCCCGCCAGCGCGGCCTCGTCCTTGGCTGCCTGCCGCAGGCCGGCTTCCGGCACGAGGCTGTAACGCGTGCGGGCCGCCAGCGGTTCCAGGGTGAGCGTCTGCACATCGAGCGAAGGCAGCAGGCCGACCGAACGCAGCAGCAGCAGCTCGAAGGCGCGCAGCGCGGCGGCGTGCGTGGCCGCCTGGGCACCGGCGTGGTCGCCGGCCAGCACCTGCACCACGCCGGCATAGGCGTCGAACAGCGCCTCGTGTGCGTCGTCGCGCGCCAGCAGGCGCAGCAGCAGTTCGTTGACGTAGTAGCCCGAAAGCAGCGCCTCGCCGGTCGGCATGACGTGGCCGCCCATCCACTCGGCGCCCTTCAGCGTGCGGATCTCGGCGTCGCCGCCGTAATTGACCTGCAGCGGCTGCAGCGGCAGCAGCACCGGACGGAAATTGGAGCTCGGCCGCTTCGCCCCCTTGGCCACGAGCGCGATGCGCCCGTGGTGACGGGTGAAGACCTCGAGGATCAGGCTCGACTCGCTCCAGTCGTAGCGATGGAGCACATAAGCCGGCTCGTGCGAAACGCGGTGGGTTGCCATGTCAGTGAGCAATCGAGCATCAGGGCTTGAGGCCAGCAAACGCCGCGGAACCGGCTTTGCCGGGCCGCTGGCGTTGCCCCCTGCAAGGGGGTTGGCGGCTACGCGAAGCGAGCAAGCCTGGGGGTTTGCCTATTCATAGCCGAAGGAGCGCACGCGGGCTTCGTCGTCGGCCCAGCCGGAGCGCACCTTCACCCACAACTCGAGGAACACCTTGGCGTCAGCCAGCTTCTCGAGCTCGACGCGGGTTTCCATGCCGATGCGCTTGATGCGCTCGCCCTTGTCGCCGATCACCATGGCCTTGTGGCCATCGCGCTCGACCACGATGGTGGCGGCGATGCGCAGCAGGCGTTTCTGGCCCTTCTTCTGGGGCGGCTCTTCGTCGAACTTGTCGATGATGACGGTCGAGGTGTAGGGCAGCTCGTCGCCCGTGAGGCGGAAGAGTTTCTCGCGCACCAGCTCGCCGGCGAGGAATTTCTCGCTGCGGTCGGTGAGCTCGTCCTCGTCGTAGAACCAGGGCTGCTCGGGCAGGTACTTCTCGCAGATGCCGAACAGGCGCTCGACGTCCTTCGCGTTCTTCGCCGACATCGGCACGAACTCGGCGAAGCTGTGCTTCTCCTGCATCGTCTTCAGCCAGGGCGCGATGTCGCCGCGACGGTTCACGTTGTCCAGCTTGTTGGCCAGCAGCACGGTCGGGATGCCCTTGCCGAGCAGCTTCAGCACGCGCTCGTCGGCCGGCGTGAAGCTGCCGGCCTCGACCACGAACAGGATCAGGTCCACGTCGCCCACCGCGCCCTGCACGGTCTTGTTGAGCGACTTGTTCAGCGCGTTGGCGTGCAGGGTCTGGAAACCCGGCGTGTCGACGAACACGAACTGCGTGGCCCCCAGCGTGCGCATGCCGGTGATGCGATGGCGCGTGGTCTGCGCCTTGCGCGAGGTGATGCTGATCTTCTGGCCGACCAGCGCATTGAGCAGCGTCGACTTGCCCACATTGGGCTTGCCGACGATGGCGATCAGGCCGCAGTGCTGCGGTCCGGTGGCAGGCGCATCGCCTGCGGTGTCTTCGGGTCCCGCTTCGGGATGGATGGCATCGTTCATTCTGATTTCACGCGGCGCCGCGTGCCTTGAGCCGGATCAACATGGCGGCCGCGGCAGCTTGCTCGCCGGCGCGGCGCGAGCCGCCGATGCCGCGCTCGCGAAGGCCCAGCTCGGGCACCTCGCACTCGACATCGAAAGTCTGCTTGTGCGCCGCACCCAGCGTCGCTGCCACGCGGTACACCGGCAGCTTCATTTTGTGGCCCTGCAGCCATTCCTGCAATTCGGTCTTGGGATCCTTGGCGGCAGCTTCCATGCGCGGATTGATCTCGACCGACTCGTACAGCCGGTGCACCAACGCCTGCGCGGCCGCAAAGCCGGCGTCGAGGTAGACCGCGCCGATCAGCGCTTCGAGCGCGTCGGCCAGGATCGATGGCCGGTTCGGGCCTCCCGATCGGGCCTCGCCTTCGCCCAGGCGCAGCAGCGGCGACAGCGCCAGCCCCAGCGCGAGCCGGTGCAACGTGTCCTGTTTGACTAGGTTGGCACGCACGCGCGACAGGTCGCCCTCGGGCAGCGCCGAAAGACGGATGTAGAGCAGGTGCGAGACGGCCAGGTTCAGCACCGAGTCGCCGAGAAACTCGAGGCGCTCGTTGTGATCGGCCGAGAAA
Organism: Acidovorax cavernicola; assembly: GCF_003581445.1. Taxonomy (NCBI): domain Bacteria; kingdom Pseudomonadati; phylum Pseudomonadota; class Betaproteobacteria; order Burkholderiales; family Comamonadaceae; genus Acidovorax; species Acidovorax cavernicola. Next base: position 20,913 of record NZ_QXMN01000040.1, read on the forward strand.
CTGCGGTGCGTGAGCGCGAGCTGGAGCAGCCGCGGGTCCGAGAACGTGTACTGAAGGCGCGCCTGCAGCGCGACGAGGCTGCCGTCCACCTTCTTGATCGACACCGCGGTCAGCGGCTTTCGCCCTTGTATTTGAGCGTCAGGTAGGCCGGCCCGAACAGGGGAATCTCGCGCTCGTACGCATACGAGACGACGACCTTGTCGCCCACCTTCTTGATCTCGAGGTCCCTGCCGCTGACCGACTTGAAGTCGTCGATGGCCTGGGCGCGGTCGAAGATCGCGCGGATTTCAGGCACCGTCGCGCCTTCCTTGGCCTTGTTGGCCGCCTTGTCGATGGCCTGCCATTCGATCAACGTCGGAATGACCTGCGCAACCACGACGCCCACGCAGCCCAGCACCGCCGCGACGAACACCAGGCCGATGAAAGAAATGCCACGCTGGCGCGCGGCACTGCCACGGACGGACCGACTGTTTGTTCTCATGCCCTCTTACCCCTCGAACAGTGCCGTTGACTGCTGATTAATTATTGAAACGGACCGATGCGACCCAGGTCGCCGAAGTTCATCCAGACAAAGAATGCCCTGCCCACGATGTTCTTGTCCGGTACGAACCCCCAGAAACGGGAATCGGCCGAATTATCGCGGTTGTCGCCCATCATGAAATAGTTGCCTTCGGGCACCTTGCACACCACGCCCTCGACCGAGTAACGGCAGTTCTCGCGGAACGGGAAGTCGCTGGCGCCCGGCACGAAGGCGGGGGCGTTCTCGTCGTTGAGGATCTTGTGCTGCTTGCCGAGGAGGTCTTCGTCGAACTGCTTCAGGATGCGCATCGACTCGCCGTCGAGGTAGTCGGCGATCGGGGCCTTGCCCACCGGCTGGCCGTTGATCGTGAGCTTCTTGTTCAGGTAGGCCACCTCGTCGCCCGGGATGCCGACCACGCGCTTGATGTAGTCCATGCTGGGCTTGGGCGGGTAGCGGAACACCACCACGTCGCCACGCGCCAGCGGCGTGCCGTCGGTGATCTTGGTGTTGATGACCGGCAGGCGCAGGCCGTACGTGAACTTGTTGACCAGGATCAGGTCGCCGGTCAGCAGCGTGGGCATCATCGAGCCCGAGGGAATCTTGAAAGGTTCGTACAGGAACGAGCGCAGCAGGAACACCACCAGGATCACGGGGAACAGGCCCGCGGTCCAGTCGAGCCACCAGGGCTGCATCAACAGGCGCTCGCTGGCCTTGGCGTCGGTGGTGTCGACCTGGGTGATGCCCTGCCCCGCCAGCCGCGTGTTGCGTTCGGTGATGGAGCTGTCGAGCGCGGCGGCGGCGCGTTGGCGCTGCGGCAGGAAGTAGAAACGCTCGGCCAGCCAGTAGACCCCGGTGACCACCGTGGCCACGAACAGCAGCAGCGCGAAGTTGCCTTCGAGCGCGCCGAAATACCAGGCGCCGACGTAGGCGGCGAACGCCGCGAGAACCAGGGTGGTGAGGTATGCCATGTTCGTGGTGATCAGTCTTCGACTTGCAGAATCGCGAGGAAGGCCTCTTGCGGGACTTCGACGGAGCCGATCTGCTTCATTCTTTTCTTGCCCGCCTTCTGCTTCTCGAGCAGCTTCTTCTTGCGGGAGATGTCGCCGCCGTAGCACTTGGCCAGCACGTTCTTGCGAAGCGCCTTGATTGTCTCACGCGCAATGATCGTGACCCCGATGGCCGCCTGGATCGCCACGTCGTACATCTGGCGCGAAATGATCTCGCGCATCTTCGATACCACTGCCCGGCCGCGGTACTGCGACTGGCTGCGGTGCACGATGATCGACAGTGCATCGACCTTGTCGCCGTTGAGCAGGATGTCGACCTTCACCACGTCGGACGCACGGTACTCCTTGAACTCGTAGTCCATCGATGCATAGCCGCGGCTCACCGACTTCAGCTTGTCGAAGAAGTCGAGCACGATCTCGCCCAGCGGCATCTCGTAGGTCAGCATGACCTGGCGGCCGTGGTAGGCCATGTTCATCTGCACACCGCGCTTCTGGTTGGCCAGCGTCATGACGGAGCCGACGTATTCCTGCGGCATGTACAGGTGCACGGTCACGATGGGTTCGCGGATCTCGGCCATCTTGCCGACGTCGGGCATCTTGGACGGGTTCTCGACCATGATCACTTCGCCGTCGTTGCGCACCACCTGGTAGACCACGCTCGGCGCGGTCGTGATCAGGTCCTGGTCGAACTCGCGCTCCAGGCGCTCCTGCACGATCTCCATGTGCAGCAGGCCGAGGAAGCCGCAGCGGAAGCCGAAGCCGAGCGCCTGGCTCACTTCGGGTTCGTAGCGCAGCGACGAATCGTTGAGCTTGAGCTTCTCGAGCGCATCGCGCAGCGAGTCGTACTCGCTGGCTTCGGTCGGGTACAGACCCGCGAACACCTGCGGCTGGATTTCCTTGAAGCCGGGCAGCGCCTCGGTGGCCGTCGCGGCAGCACCGCCGGTGCCGGGCCGGATCAGCGTGACCGTGTCACCCACCTTCGCCGCCTGCAGCTCCTTGATGCCCGCGATGATGTAGCCCACCTCGCCGGCTTCGAGCGAGGCGCGCGCCTCGTTGGCGGGCGTGAAGACGCCGATGTTGTCGGCGTTGTACATGGCGCCCGACGCCATCATCTTGATGCGCTCACCCTTCACGAGCCGGCCGTCGACCACACGCACCAGCATGACGACGCCAACGTACGGGTCGAACCAGCTGTCGATGATCATGGCGCGCAGCGGACCGTCGGGATTGCCGCGCGGTGCGGGCATGCGAGCGACGATGGCTTCAAGAATCTCGTCGATGCCCACGCCGGTCTTCGCCGAGCACGGGATCGCGTCGGTCGCGTCGATGCCGATCACGTCTTCGATTTCGGTGCGCGCGTTGTCGAGGTCTGCATTGGGCAGATCGATCTTGTTGAGCACCGGCACCACTTCAACGCCGAGGTCGAGTGCGGTGTAGCAGTTGGCCACCGTCTGCGCTTCAACGCCTTGCGACGCATCGACGACGAGCAATGCGCCTTCGCATGCGGACAGCGAGCGACTCACTTCATACGAGAAGTCGACGTGGCCCGGTGTGTCGATCAGATTGAGGTTGTAGACCTGTCCGTCGCGCGCCTTGTAGTGCAGCGCGGCGGTCTGCGCCTTGATGGTTATCCCACGCTCTTTTTCGATGTCCATCGAGTCGAGCACCTGCGCTTCCATCTCGCGTTCCGCGAGGCCGCCGCAACGTTGGATCAAACGGTCTGCCAGAGTCGACTTGCCATGGTCGATGTGCGCAATGATCGAAAAATTTCTGATGTGATTCATCAACGGGAACGCTTAAGTACTTGAATTGGCTCGGGCGCCGAGGGGCGAGGCCAAGAAAAAAGGGCGCGTCTTCTGGAGACGCGCCCTGAACCAACAAGCAATGGCAACTGCAGTAGTTGGGACTTCATTGTAGGCAAAAAGGGAAGCGCGTACATCCGGGAACAGGGTCCAAAGGGCTCGTTGCAGGTCCACAACATCAAAGATACTCACAACTTATCAACAGGATCGGTGGAGCAGTAACTGAACAACTTGTGGGTGATCTGTGGAGCACCAGTGGACGGCTGTCTGACATCTCGCATCGTGAAGGCCATCGCCCTCTTTATGCGCTGACCGGCCGCCGAGAGCTGTCTATTCTACCGAAATCCGTCCTTAGCCTTTTCATAAGTTAGTGATCGCAAACTAATTTCAATGTTTTTTAGGCTCTCGATTTTTTTGAAGCCCGGCATCCGAGCGTCGTAAACACCTCGAAAAAATGGCCCCAAACCCGACTGCCGGGTGGGGCCACTTGACGCCAGCGCTGGATCAACGTGCGGGTCGGATCAGGGCGTACTGCGCCCAGTCGCCCCGGCGATACAGCACGCTCAGCGGCTTGCCCTTGTCCGCCTTGGCGATCGCCGCCTCGAATTCGCGGGCATTCGCCACCTCGAGATTGCCCACGGCCATGATGATGTCGCCCTCGCGCAGGCCGGCCCGCGCAGCAGCATCGTTGGCAGCGTCGACCTTCACGCCGCCCTTCAGCTTGAGCTCCTTCTTCTGCGCGTCGGTGAGGTCGCTGACGCCGAGGCCCAGCGACTTCAGCGCCGCGGAGGCAGACGGCTTCGCCGCCGGCTCGTCACGATCGCTCGCGCGCTTGGTCGGCTTGTCGGGCTCGATCTCGGCGATGGTCACGCTGAGGTCGCGCGCGCTGCCGCGGCGGAACACGGTGAGCGTGCTCTTCGTGCCCGGCTTCGTGTTGCCCACCAGGCGCGGCAGGTCGCTCGGTTTCTCGATCGGCTTGCCATCGAACTTGGTGATGACATCGCCCGGCTCCACCCCGGCCTTCTCGCCCGGCGAGCCGGCTTCGACGCCGCGCACCAGCGCGCCCTGCGCCTTGCCCAGGCCGATGGCTTCGGCCACGTCCTTGGTCACCTGGTCGATCTGCACCCCGATGCGGCCGCGCGACACGCGCCCCGAGGTGCGCAGTTGCTCGCTGACGCGGATGGCTTCGTCGATCGGGATCGAGAACGAGATGCCCATGAAGCCGCCCGAGCGCGAGTAGATCTGGCTGTTGATGCCCACCACTTCGCCGCGCATGTTGATCAGCGGTCCGCCCGAGTTGCCGGGGTTGATGGCCACGTCGGTCTGGATGAACGGCAGGTATTCGCCCGTGTCGCGCTGCTTGGCGCTCACGATGCCGGCCGTGACGGTGTTCTCGAGGCCGAAGGGCGAGCCGATGGCCATGACCCACTCGCCGACGCGCAGCTTCGAGATGTCACCCACCTTGACTGCAGGCAGGCCCGTGGCTTCGATCTTGACCACAGCCACGTCGGTGCGCTTGTCGGCGCCGATGATCCTGGCCTTGAACTCGCGCTTGTCGGGCAACGTGACGAGCACTTCAGAAGCGTCTTCCACCACGTGCGCATTGGTCATGACGTAGCCATCGCCGGTCAGGATGAAGCCCGATCCCACGCCGCGCGGACGCTCTTCTTCTTGCTGCGGACGGTTCTGGCGCGGCCCCTGGCGCGGCGTACCCGGCAGCGGCTGGCCGAAGAAGCGGCGGAAGAACTCCTGCATCTCCTCGTCCATCTCGCCGTTGCCGCCGCCACGTTGCGCGACCTTCTCGACGGTTCGGATGTTGACCACCGAAGGGCCGACCTGATCGACCAGGTCGGTGAAGTCAGGCAGCGTGCGTGTCTGCGCATGCACCGACTCGACCGGCAGGAAAGTGGCACCGGCCGTCAGTGCCAGCGCGAAAGCCAGCAGACCGGAACGAAGCTTGTGTCCCTCGACTTTGAACATCATCGGTTGTCTTTCCAAAAGAACAGGGCTGCAAATAACGACAGAGGCTATGAGTACGCGACGCCGGCTTGGTTCAGCACGAACGCCTGGATGGCGTCAGCCCATCGCCCGTCAGCGCGTGCGCGCAAGGCTCTGGGCAAAAGCATTGAGCGTCTGCTGCGGCACCTCACCGACCGCGGTCAGCCACCAATCGCTGGCAGGTGCGGGCAAGCGCCGGCGGATCGCGTTGGTGGCGCCGATGGTCAGCACGCCATCGCTCGGCGTGCGTGCGGGGTCGTAGCGTTCGATGAAGAGCGAGACCGTCGCGAGGCCGTCGGAGAAGGTCCACTGGACGGTGGTCGCTTCGGGCTTCGGCGACTTGCCGTCGCCGCTGGGCAGCGCGGGGCGCCGGAAGAAGCTTCGGGGCTTGAATCCGGCCACGGGTGTTCGCAGCATCCAGCCTTCATCTTGTGCCGTGCTGCGCTCGAGCTCGAGCTTCTCGATGCGATAGCCGCTCGTATTGGCCATCATCTGTGCCAACGCTTGCGCCTTCACGGGCGCATCGAGCTGCAGCTCGGAAAACGCCGACTGCTCGACCACGCGGGTGTCGCTGTCGACGGTCTGGAGCTTCACCACGAGGCCGGAGCGCCGCTCGCTCCAGATGCGGTAGCCGAAGCGCAGGCCGTCACGCGGCACCAGCTGTACCACGTCGGCATCGAAGCCTGCGACGCGGTCCTTGCCGATGGCACGCACGTCGTAGTAGTCGCCCACCGACGAATCCGGCTTGTCGGGCAGATTGGGAAAGAGATCGAGGTTCTCGCGCTTCTCGACCTTCACGACCTTTGCCTCGGGCAGGAAGGTCATCACGCTGCGGTTGCGGCGGAAAGTCGAACGCGGCGGGCCGGAGAGCGCTTCGATGCGCTCCAGCTGATGATCGCCGTCGCGCACATGCCAGATGCGCGCACTCGACAGGTCACCGCCCGGGGCCGACACCACGAAGGTGCCCACGTAGCTGCGCTGCCGCGCGCCCGCGTGCATGCGCTGCAGCCACTCGGTCACGCCCATGGCCGGCGGTTCGTCGTTCTGCGCCGAAGGCACGCTCTTCGTGTTCGCCGGACCGTAGCGGGTCTGCGCGGCGGCCATCTGCCCCAGGCAAAGAACGGCGAACACAAGCACGAAGGTGCGTGCGGAAATCGGCATTTGAACGGTCATTGCAAGCGGCGACGGGCGCGCAATCAGCGCGTGGGACCCTCGAAGGTGGCGTTGCGCAGGAAACCCGACGGCATTTGCGACGCACCACCGGCCTGCTGGTGGGCCTCGAGCAACTGGTCCAGGCGCGGATCGCGCAGCATGACCTGCGGATTGCCATTGCCGACCAACACGCGAGTCGGCGTCAGGGCGCCGTTGCCCGGCAGCTCGCTGCCACCGGCAGCGGCCGCCAGGACCGAATTCGCCACGGGCTGCTGCACCGCAGCCAGTTGCGCTCCGCCATTCGACACCGCCGCACCGTTACCGACCAGCGTCCAGCTGATGGCCGCCACGGCCATCAACGACGCGGCACCGGCCACCAGTTTCCACCGAAACACAGGCTCGTTGGCCGCCTCGGCGCGTTGCTGCACAGGCATCGCGGCCGGCACAGCGGCGAGCGGCGCCACGGCCACAGGCGGGGCGATCACGACCGGCCCCTCGGCGAGCCGTTGCTGGAAGCGCGCCAGGAAGGCCGAGCTATCGCTGCAGCGCGAATGCGCCGACGAGCGCAGCACATCGCCCACCACGTGGTACGCGTGCCAGGCCGCCCGCGAGTCGTCCTCGGCGCAGACGGATTCGATCGCACGCGCGAACGCCTCGCCCTGCAAATGGCCGTCCGCCAATGCGGACACCTGTTCCCGAACCGTCATCGTCTGATTCATGTCATTCACCTGCTGATCTACCAACGCTTGCCGGACTGGTTGTCCAGCAGCGGCTTGACCCTGGCCGAAATGGCCTCACGCGCCCGGAAAATACGCGAACGCACCGTGCCGATCGGGCAATCCATGACCTCGGCAATCTCTTCGTAACTCATCCCCTCGATCTCGCGCAGCGTGACCGCCTGGCGCAACTCGTTCGGGAGCGCTTCCATGGCGGCCTCGACGGCATTGGCGATTTCGTTCGCCGCCATGACCGATTCGGGGGTTTCATCGCTGGTTGGTTCGTTTCCAGGACGGTAAGTTTCATCTTCGTCGTCCGAGGACGAACGCAGTGCGCTTTCGGAGACGGTCGGATCGCGCTTCATGTCCACCAGCGCCTTCTTGGCCGTGTTCACCGCGATCCGGTACAGCCAGGTGTAGAACTGCGCCTCGCCGCGAAACTGGTGCAGCGCACGGTAGGCGCGAATGAAGGTTTCCTGGGCGATATCCTCGATCAGATCGACATCGCGCACCATGCGTCCAATCAAGCGTTCGATGCGGCGCTGGTACTTGATGACCAGCAGCTCGAACGCCTTCTGATCGCCCGCGACAGTGCGCTGGACCAGCTGGAAATCGACCTCACCCGGGCGCGGCGCACTGGCCGTCCCATCGGGCAGCGCAGCTTCCGGAGGCACGGGCGGCAAGGAAGTGGTCATCGAAACGGGTCAGGGCGCATCGGCCGGAGCGGTCGCGCGCCAGGGGTCGCCGGTCACCTCGGCCACCGGCGGCCGCGCATAGACCGCACGGCGCACGTCGCGCCAGCGTTCGGGCATGGCCCGTTGCTCGAGCCAGACCCAGCGTGCCGCGCGGCCGGGCTCGGCCAAGCGGATCAGCAGCAGCGACTGAAAATCGAGCGCCACGACGGCGCGTGCAGCCAGCACGCCACGCGAGGGGTCGGCACCGGTCAGCGACCAGTGCAATCCATCGAAATGCAGCATTGCCGCACCGTCCCGCCGCAGGCTGAAGCCCGCCGCGACACCGGAAAAGACAACGCTGAGAAGCAACAGCAACTGGCGCCAGCCATTGCTATCGAACAGATAGCAAGCAGCACCCGCGCAGCAGACGCCCAGGGTCCAAAGGGCCAGAAGAATCCGGGTGGCGCCGCGGGTGCGCTCCACCGGATAGGTCACCGACGGTGCGCTGTGCATGGAAGAGCGACGCTCAAGCGCGCTTGAACACCAGCGTGCCGTTGGTGCCGCCGAAGCCGAAGTTGTTCTTGACCGCGACATCGATCTTCAGATCGCGCGCCTCGTTGGCGCAGTAGTCGAGATCGCACTCCGGATCCTGGTTGAAGATGTTGATCGTCGGGGGGCTCTTCTGGTGATGCAGCGCCAGCACCGTGAACACCGATTCGATGCCGCCCGCGCCGCCCAGCAGGTGGCCGGTCATGGACTTGGTCGAATTGACGACGAGCTTCTTCGCGTGGTCGCCGAACGCCAGCTTGACCGCATTGGTCTCGTTGAGGTCGCCGATCAGCGTCGAGGTGCCGTGTGCATTCAGGTACTGGACCTGATCGGCATTGACACCCGCATTGGCCAACGCCATCGCCATCGAACGGCGCGGACCGTCGACGTCGGGGGCGGTCATGTGGTACGCGTCGCCGGTCATGCCGAAGCCCGAGACTTCGGCGTAGATCTTGGCGCCGCGCGCCTTGGCGTGTTCGTACTCCTCGAGCACCAGCACGCCGGCGCCCTCGCCCAGCACGAAGCCGTCGCGGTCCTTGTCCCAGGGGCGTGAAGCCGTGGCGGGATCGTCGTTGCGGGTGCTCAGCGCGCGAGGCGCGGTGAAGCCGCCGATGCCGAGCGGAGAAATGGTCGATTCGGCACCGCCCGCAATCATGACGTCGGCGTCGCCGTACTCGATCATGCGTGCCGACGTGCCGATGGCATGCAGGCCGGTGGTACAGGCGGTCACGACGGCGATGTTCGGGCCCTTGAAGCCGTACTTGATCGACACGTGACCCGAGATCATGTTGATGATCGACGCCGGCACGAAGAACGGCGAAATGCGGCGCGGGCCGCGATTCGCGTATTCGCCGTGCGTCTCTTCGATCATCGGCAGACCGCCGATGCCCGAGCCGATGTTGCAGCCGATGCGCACGGCCTCTTCATAGGACAGCGCTTCGCCGGTCGGCAGTCCGCTGTCCTGCACCGCCTGGATGGCGGCGGCGAGTCCCAGATGAATGAAGCGGTCCATGTGACGCGCTTCCTTCTCCGAGATGTATTGGGTGATGTCGAAACCCTTGACCTCACCGGCGAACTTGCAGGCGAAGGCGCTTGCATCGAACGCGGTGATGTTCGCAATGCCCGACTTCCCGGCCAGCAGGTTGGCCCAGGATTCGGTTGCGGTGTTTCCGACAGGAGCGATGCAACCGAGTCCGGTCACGACGACGCGGCGTTTGGTCATGCCGGCAAACCTTTCTGGAAGCGCTGGACAGCTGCCGAACGGCGCGGGCGGTTGAAAAAAGAGCCGCCGGCCGTCGTTGCAGTGTCAGCTGGCCGATCAGGCCTTTTGATTCTTGGTAGCGTAGTCGACGGCGTTTTGCACCGTGGTGATCTTCTCGGCGTCTTCGTCCGGGATCTCGATGCCGAACTCGTCTTCGAGTGCCATCACGAGTTCGACCGTGTCGAGCGAGTCAGCGCCGAGGTCGGCCACGAAAGCCTTTTCGTTCGTCACTTGGGACTCTTCCACGCCGAGTTGCTCGGCGATGATTTTCTTGACACGTGCTTCGATATCGCTCATTTGATTCCCTCTAAGGGTTGTAGGTAACTGGTGGATTTTAGCCGGGGCGGATTGTTGCATTTGCCCCGCGCCCGGTACGGAAAAAGATTGCGCCTTTCGGCTACATGTGCATGCCGCCGTTGACGTGCAGCTCCTGCCCCGTCACATACGAAGCCTGTGGCGACGCAAGGTACGCCACCGCATGCGCGATGTCGGCCGGCTTGCCCAGGTGGCCCAGCGGGATCTGCGAGAGCAGCGCCTGTTGCTGAGCTTCCGGCAGGCTGGCCGTCATGTCGGTCTCGATGAAGCCCGGCGCGACGCAGTTGACCGTGATGTTGCGGCTACCGAGTTCACGGGCCAGCGCACGGGTCATGCCCGACACGCCCGCCTTGGCAGCTGCATAGTTGGCCTGACCGGCATTGCCGGACGCCCCCACCACGCTCGTGATGCTGATGATGCGACCATAGCGCTGCTTCATCATCGGACGGATCACCGCGCGCGAGAGACGGAAGACGGCCTTCAGGTTGGTGTCGAGCACCGCATCCCAGTCGTCGTCCTTCATGCGCATGGCGAGCGTGTCGCGCGTGATGCCTGCGTTGTTGACCAGCACGTGGATTGCGCCGTAGGCCTTGACGATCTCGTCGATCAGGGCTTCGACAGCGGCGCCATCGTTCACGTCGAGCGCGCGGCCGCGGCCGTCGAAAGCGCTCAATGCCTGGGTGATCTTGGCAGCGCCGTCGTCGGTCGTACCGGTGCCCACGACCTTGAGGCCGCGCTGTGCGAGTTCTAGCGCAATGGCGGCACCGATGCCGCGCGTTGCGCCGGTGACCAGGGCGACCTGGCCTTCGAATTTGGGAGTGCTCATAAGAGAGAAAGAGTATCGGGGCCTGGCGGCGGTCAGCCGGCGAGCGATTGTCGAACGTCCGCGAGGGTGGCCGGGTCGTACACCGACGCAGCTTCCAGTTCGGGGGCGATGCGCTTCACCATGCCGGCCAGCACCTTGCCGGGGCCGCACTCGATGATGGCGGTTGCGCCGCGCAGTTTCAAGGCCTGGACGCTCTCGACCCAGCGCACCGGGCCGGCCGCCTGGCGCACCAGGGCGTCGCGAATACGGTCAGGATCGGTCTCGACAGCCACATCGATGTTGTTGAGCACCGGAATCTGCGGCGCGGCCAGCGCCACGCTCGCGAGCTTCTCGCGCAGGGCTTCGGCCGCCGGCTTCATCAGGCTCGAATGGAAAGGCGCCGACACCGGCAGCGGCAACGCGCGCTTGGCGCCGTTGGCCTTCAGCAGCTCGCAGGCCTTGTCGACTGCGGCCTTGCTGCCGGCGATCACGGTCTGCATCGGATCGTTGAAATTCACGGCCTCGACCACCTCGGCGCTGCCGGGGCCGAAAGTGGCGGTAGCTTCCGCGCAGCCGGCGATGACCTTGTCCGACGCCATGCCGAGGATGGCCGCCATCGCGCCGACACCGACCGGCACAGCCTGCTGCATGGCCTGCGCGCGGAAACGCACCAGCGGCGCAGCCTGCGCAAGCGTAAGCACGCCCGAGGCCACCAGCGCCGAGTACTCACCCAGCGAATGCCCCGCAACGACGGAAGGCGCAGCGCCGCCTTCGGCCAGCCAGGCGCGCCACGCGGCCACGCCGGCCACCAGCATCACGGGCTGCGTGTTGGTGGTGAGCGCGAGCTCTTCCTTGGGACCGTTCTTGATCAGCGCACCAACGTCTTCGCCCAGCGCTTCGGAGGCTTCGCGCAAGGTTTCAGCCACGGCCGGGTGATCACCCCAGGCGTCGAGCATGCCGACCGCCTGCGAGCCTTGACCGGGAAAGACAAAAGCAAAGGATTTCATGGTTGTTTCTTCGTCACCGCGCCGACGCCCGCTCCGGGGCGCCGCGACGCACTACAGATTCAATAGCACCGCGCCCCAGGTGAAGCCGCCGCCCACGCCTTCCAGCATGAGGGTCTCGCCCTTCTTCACCTTGCCGGAGCGCACGGCTTCGTCGAGCGCCAGCGGGATCGAGGCGGCCGAGGTGTTGCCGTGCTCGTGGACCGTGACGACCAGCTTCTCGCGCGGCAGCTTCAGCTTCTTGGCTGTGCCTTCCATGATGCGGATGTTGGCCTGGTGCGGAATCAGCCAGTCGATGTCGGCATCCGTCTTGCCTGCCTTGGCGAGCGTGGCGCGCGCAGCTTCTTCGAGCACGCGCACCGCCAGCTTGAAGACAGCCTGACCATCCATGTGCAGCAGCGGCGTGCCGAGCACATTGCCGCCCGAGACATGACCCGGCACGCACAGGATGCCGACGTGCTTGCCATCCGCATGCAAGTCGCTGGCCAGGATGCCGGGCTCGTCGGAGGCCTCGAGCACCACCGCACCTGCGCCGTCGCCGAACAGCACACAGGTCGTGCGGTCGTTGAAATCGAGGATGCGGGAGAACACTTCGGCGCCGATCACCAGCGCGCAGCGCGCGGTGCCCGTGCGGATCATCGCGTCGGCCACCGTCAATGCATAGACGAAACCGCTGCAGACGGCCTGAACGTCGAAGGCCGGGCAGCCGGCGATACCGAGCTTGTGCTGGAGGATCGCAGCCGACGACGGGAACACCATGTCCGGCGTCGAGGTCGCGACGATGATCAGGTCGACGTCGCTGGCCTTTCGGCCGGCAGCTTCCAGCGCGTGCTTCGCAGCCTCGAGGCCGAGGTCGCTGCTGCAGACATCCGGCGCCGCGAAGTGGCGCGCGTGGATGCCGGTGCGCTCGACGATCCATTGATCGGAAGTTTCGATGCCGCGTGTCGCCAGATCCTTGGCAAGGTCGTCATTGGTGACGCGGCGTGGGGGCAGGTAGCTGCCGGTGCCGGTAATGCGCGAAAAAGGGGTCATCAAGCGTGAAGGGCTGTCGCGTCGGCCGGCGCCGCCGACTCCTGCCGCGCGAGCAAAGGCGCGGCGTGGGCGATGCGGGCCCGCACGCGATCGAGCAGGTTGTTGCGAGCGGCATCATAAGCGCGATCCAACGCATGGCCGAAAGCCACTTCGTCGGCCGAGCCATGGCTCTTGAACACCAGTCCGCGCAGGCCCAACAAAGCCGCGCCGTTGTACCGACGGTGATCCAGCCGACCCTTGAACGCTTTTAGAACCGGATAAGCAACAATTGCAGCCAGTTTGGTGAAAATGCTTCGCGAGAATTCGACGCGAATGAATTCCCCAATCATCGAGGCGACGCCCTCGCTGGCCTTCAACGCCACATTCCCGACAAATCCATCGCACACGACGATGTCGGTCGTGCCTTTGAAAATGTCGTTGCCTTCCACGTTGCCGTAGAAGTTCAGGTCCTTGGAATTGGCAGCTGTACGCAGCAGTTGGCTTGCCTTCTTGATGGTTTCGCTGCCCTTGATGGCTTCTTCGCCAATATTGAGCAGACCCACGGAGGGCGCTTCGTTACCCGTGAGCGCAGACACCAGCGCCGAGCCGAGCACCGCGAACTGAAGAAGGTCTTCAGCGTCACAGTCAACGTTCGCACCGAGATCGAGCACGGTCGTCGCCCCGCCCTTCACGTTCGGCAGTTGGGGGGCAATGGCGGGGCGATCGATACCATCAAGGGTTTTAAGCAGATAGCGTGCAATCGCCATCAATGCACCCGTGTTGCCGGCAGATACGGCCGCTTGCGCCGTGCCGTCTTTCACCTGCTGAATCGCGACGCGCATTGAAGAGTCCTTCTTCTTGCGCAAGGCGATTTCGATGGGATCGTCCATGCCAACCACTTCGCTGGCCGGCACGATGCGGGCGCGCGGATGGTCGGCAAACCCCGCCAGCGCAGCCGGCGCACCGACCAGCAGCAACGAGGCTTCGCTGTGCCGCTCGAGAAACGCGCGGCAGGCCGCGAGCGTGACGCGCGGCCCATGATCACCCCCCATGCAATCCACGGCGAGCGTGATTGCGGCGGGCGCAGCAGTGAGTTCGGGAGAAAAAGGCGCAGCCATCAAAACAAAGGCCCGACGCTACAGCAAAAGTAGCCTCGGGCCTTGGCCTTGGGATTCGAGATCAGGCTTCAGACTTGTTCTTGAGCACCTGACGGCCGCGGTAGAAACCGTTCGGGCTGATGTGGTGGCGCAGGTGCGTTTCGCCGGTGGTGGGCTCGACAGCGATGCCGGGCACGCCCAGGGCGTTGTGGGAACGGTGCATGCCGCGCTTGGAAGGCGACTTCTTGTTTTGCTGGACGGCCATGATGGCTCCTGGACGGTTAGGTGGGTGACTGGATGCGGGCTCAGGCGGTGGCAATGAGGCGAAAGCCCCGGCGGCATGCATGGAATGCCGCCTTCTGCCTTGGCCTTGTATGCATTGCTGCTCACGACGGCGCGCGCGAAGCCCATGATTATAGCCCAGCCGAAGAGAAAGGGCTACTTGCCCTCTTCCGACTTGCGCGAACGCAACGCGCCGAGCGCGGCGAACGGGTTTGGCTTGGCCTCCTCGGCGGCCTGGAAATCGTCATCACTGGACGACAGCCGGACCGGCGCCGGGCACACGTCGTGGACCGGCATGACGGGGATTTCCATCAGCAGTTCGTCCTCGATCAGGCCTCGCAGATCGAAATCGCGGCTGACCACGAGCAGGTCTTCGTCCGACTCTTCGTCTTCCGCCTCGGCCGTGGCTTCGTCGGCCACGAAACGAAACCAGCGGTCCACGGACAGCGTGGTATCGACCGGCGACAGGCAGCGCTGGCACACGAGCGGCACGGTGGTCTCCACGTCCAGATGCATCCACGGCACCGCCTTGCCGTCGGCACCGGGGCGCTCCTCGCCATTGGCTTCCCAATGGACCACCGCGTCAGTGATCGGCGTCGCCAGTTCGGCCACGAGTCGCGCAAAGCCCGGGGCCGGATCGTCGCCATCCAGGGTGGCAGCCGCCGCGGTGAACGCGGGCACATTGAGCCTTTCGGGGGCAAATTCTCTCTTCATCCACCCCAGTCTAGCGCGCCGGCCAGCTTCGCTGGCGAGCAACCCGCCGGACGGGTCGGGTCAGATGGCTCACGCACAATCGCCCCATGCAACGCACCGTGATCCTCGCTTCCACCTCGCGCTACCGCCGCGAACTGCTCACCCGCCTCCACCTGCCTTTCGAGGTGCACGCCCCCGAAGTCGACGAAACCCCGCACGAAGGCGAAACGCCCCGCGCGCTTGCCGAACGCCTGGCCCTGGAAAAAGCCAACGCCGTGGCCGCGCGCTTTCCCGATGCAGTGGTCATCGGCTCCGACCAGGTCGCCGACCTGGCGGGCGAAGCGCTGGGCAAGCCCGGCGATCACGCGCGGGCGACGACCCAATTGCGCCGCATGCGGGGCCAGACGCTCGTCTTCCAGACCGCCGTGGCCGTCGTCTGCCAAGCCACCGGCTTCGTCCAGCGCGACATCGCCCCCGTGCGCGTGGTGTTCCGCGACCTCTCGGACGCCGCCATCGAGCGCTATCTGGTGACCGAGCAGCCCTACGACTGCGCCGGCAGTGCCAAGAGCGAAGGCTTCGGCATCGCCCTGCTCGACGCCATCGACAGCGACGACCCGACCGCGCTGGTCGGCCTGCCGCTGATCCGCACCTGCCGGATGCTGCGCGCCGCGGGGGTGGACCTGCTGTGACGACCACCAAAGGCAAGCTCTATCTCGTCCCCGCGCCGCTCGATTTCGGCTGTGACCTCCAGGCGCCGCTGCAGGACGCCCTGCCGCTGGGCACGTTGCAGACAGCCGCCGGCATCACGCACTGGATCTGCGAAAACGCGAAATCGGCCCGCGCCTACCTGAAGCGCATCGATGCGGTGGCACCGCTGGCCGCACCGTTGCAGGCCCAGAACATCCAGGAACTGCCGCGCGAAGTGCACAAGAAAGGCGACCACGCCGGCCAGTTCGACGCCCGACCGTTGCTGGCGGCCGCGCTCGAGGGCCACGACGTCGGCCTGTTGAGCGAAGCCGGCATGCCTGCCGTGGCCGATCCGGGGTCGTCGGTGGCACGCGCCGCACACGACCTGGGCATCACCGTCGTGCCGCTCATCGGTCCGGTCTCGCTGCTGCTGGCGCTCGCCGCGAGCGGCCTGAACGGACAGAACTTCGCCTTCGTCGGCTACCTGCCGCAGGACGGCGGTGAACGCCAGGCGCGCATCCGGGAACTCGAGGCGCTCGCACTCAAAACCGGCCAGACACAGCTCTTCATCGAGACGCCGTACCGCAACGCAGCCCTGCTGCAGGCGCTGGTGCAGACGCTGCAGCACAACACCCGCCTCGCGGTCGCGCGCGGCCTGACGCTGGCGACCGCGCAGGTGCGCAGCGAAACGGTGAAAGCCTGGCGCGCCGCCAAGCCGCAGGCCACGACCGACGACCGCCTGCCCGCCGTCTTCGCGATCGGGCGTTGACGGTGGCATCGGGCGTCACCGCCGGCACGCGCTGGGCATCGCGTGCCCAGTTCTTCGCGTCGGGCTTCATCTTCGCGACCTGGGGCGTGCACGTGCCGACGGTCAAGGCGCACTACGCCATCGACGAGGCGCAGCTCGGCCTCGCCATGCTCGCGGCCGGTGCCGGCGCGATGGTCGGCCTGACCAGCGCCGGGCGCTGGATCGGCCGCCACGGCCCGCGCCGCATGGCCGCGCTGTGCGGCTGCATCTACGCACTGCTGATTGCCGGCCTGATCGCGATGCCCGGCTATGCCGCATTGCTGGGCCTGCTGGCAGTGTTCGGCCTCGTCACCAGCGTGTTCGACGTGGCGATCAACACCGAGGCCGCGCAGCTCGAACTGCGCGGCGGCCAGCCGCTGATGAGTGGCATGCACGGCATGTTCAGCCTCGGCGGCATGGTCGGCGCCGCGAGCGGCAGCGCAGCGCTGGCCGCCGGCATGGCTGCGCAGACTCACTTGTGGACGGTGGCCACGGTGATGATCGCGTTGGTCGCGATCGCTTCGACACGCATGCTGCCCACGCCGGCAGCACCCGCCGACGGTGCGGCGGCGTCGGACCGCGGCTTCCGGCTGCCGCGCGGCGTGCTCGCGGTGCTTGGCGTGCTGGCCGCGCTGGGGCTGATCGCCGAGGGCGCCATCTACGACTGGAGCGTGCTCTACATGCAGCAGGAGCTGGGCAGCCCGCAGCAGCAAGCCGCGCTGGCCTATGCGAGCTTCTCCGCGGCGATGGCGGCTGCGCGCTTCGGCGGCGACGCGATGCGTGCCCGCTTCTCGCCCACCGCCCTGCTGCGCGGCAGCGGCGTGCTCGCTGCGGTGGCCATGACGCTGGTGTTGCTGACCGACCTGCCCTGGCTCGCGTTGCTGGGCTTCGCGGGCGTCGGCGTCGGGTTCGCGAACGTGGTGCCGATCCTGTTCGGGGCCTCGGCCCGCGTGCCGGGCGTGGCGCCCGCCAACGGCATTGCCGCCGTGTCGGCCATCGCCTATCTGGGATTCATGGCCGGGCCCGCGGTGATCGGCCTGCTGGCGCGGGTCAGCTCGCTGACCGCCGCGCTGTATGTGGTGGTGGCCTTTGCCGCTGCGCTGGCGGCTTCGGCCCGGTTCACGGGCAGCGGCGACAGCGCCGCTGGAAAAGAAGAATAAGAAGGCGCGCCGCGCTCGGCGCAACTCAGCGCAGCGCCGGCGAGGTCTTCAGCGCGCCCACCGAAGCTGCGCCCATGGCCGCGCCGAACTTCTTGGCCAGCTTCTCTGCCACGTTGTCGCGGCGCGTGTAGTCGATGACTTCCTCGGCCTTGATCACCTCGCGCGCCACGAAGTCGACGTTGCCCAGCTGGTCGGCCAGGCCGAACTCGACGGCCTGTTCGCCGCTCCAGAAGAGGCCGCTGAACAGGCCCGGGGTGTCGAGCTTGAGGCGGTCGCCGCGGCCGGCCTTCACCACGTTGATGAACTGCGTGTGGATCTGGTTGAGCATCGACTGGGCATGCGCGCGCTGCGCGTCGTTCATCGGGCTGAACGGGTCGAGGAAGCCCTTGTTCTCGCCGGCCGTCAGCAGCCGGCGCTCGACGCCGACCTTCTCCATGACGCCAGTGAAGCCGAAGCCGTCCATCAGCACGCCGATGCTGCCGACGATGCTGGCCTTGTCGACGAAGATCTTGTCGGCGGCAGCGGCGATGTAGTACGCCGCCGAGGCGCAGGTTTCTTCCACCACCGCGTAGACCGGCTTCTTGTGCTTGGCCTTCAGGCGCTTGATCTCGTCGTTGATGATGCCGGCCTGCACCGGGCTGCCACCGGGCGAGTTGATCAGCAGCACCACACCCTTGGCACCTTCGTCCTCGAAGGCGGTCTTCATGGCGGCGATCACGAACTCGGCGCTGGCGTCGCCGCCGTTGGCGATCTCGCCCTTGATCTCGACGACGGCCGTGTGGGCCGTGGTCTTGGCGGTGCTGGGCGTGCTGCGCGACAGCGCGAACCAGGCCAGGAACACGAAGAAAGCCAGCCAGCCCAGGCGCACGAAGGTCTTCCAGCGGCGCGAGGCCTTCTGTTCATTCAGGGAGGCGAACGCGAGTTTCTCGAGCGTGGCGCGCTCCCACCCGGGGCGCTGCGTGGGATCTTGGGCCATGGTGTTGGGGCTGTCTTGAGATGTCGTGAGGGGGGCAACCGGTTCCAGCGGTTCGAAACCTTGTGGTTCCCTGCGGTTCGAATCGGTCATGTCAGAAGGAAAGAGGTTGGAGGTTCCAGTCAGTATGCCAGTGCACCACGCCGTCTTCTTCGCTCAGCGCGATCTTCACGAGCCCGCCGCGACACGGCCCGCCGGCGCACTCGCCGGTGTCGGGCTTGTAGACGGCGCCGTGGGTGGCGCACAGCAGCCACTGCCCGGTGTCGTCGAAGAAACGGTCGGGCTGGAAGTCCATCTCCATCGCCACGTGGCTGCAGCGGTTGAGGTACGCATGCGGCAGGCCCTCGAAGCGCACCGCGAAGGCGCGACAGGTTTCGCCGCCGTGGACCACGTCGAAAGGCACGGCATTGCCTCCCTCGACCAGGTCCCGGGCATTGCACAACGGAATGCGCTGCTCGCTCATGCGGCGACCCTCAGGCGTTGTCGAGCAGCCAGGCCTGCAGCTCGGCGATCGACTGCGCCACGTACAGCGGCTTGAATTCGTCGAAGGTCGACGACGCGTGCGCGCCGAAGCCCACGCCCACGCTGGCGCAGCCGGCGTTCTGCGCGAGCTGCAGGTCGTGCGTGGTGTCGCCGATCATCAGCGTGCGCTCGGCCGGCACCTCGAGCTCCTCCATCAGTTCAAGCAGCATGCGCGGATGCGGCTTGCCGAAGGTTTCGTCGGCGGTGCGCGAGGCGTCGAAGCGATCGCGCAGCGCCACCGTCTTCAGGGCTTCGTTCAGGCCGCGGCGCGACTTGCCCGTGGCCACAGCCAGCTTGTGGCCGCGCGCGCGCAGCGCGTCGAGCATCGGCAGCACGCCGTCGAACAGCACGAGGTCGTCCTGGTGCTGCAGGAAGTGATAGCGGTAGCGGGCGCCGAGCTCGGGGTACTTTTCCTTGGGCACGTCGGGCGCCGCACGTGCAAGCGCCTCGGCCAGGCCCAGGCCGATCACCCAGGCGGCATCGTCCTCGCTGGGCTTGGCGCCACCGACATCGACCACGGCCGCCTGGATGCAGCGCACGATCAGGCGGGTGGAGTCGTAGAGCGTTCCGTCCCAGTCGAAGGCGATCAGGTCGAAGCGAGGGGAACGTGCAGGGCGGGCGGAAGAATCAGTCATGGGCCGTGGGTGTGGGGTGGTGGGCCATCGCCTCGAGCGCGGCAG
The DNA here is from genome assembly GCF_003581445.1 of Acidovorax cavernicola. Classification (NCBI taxonomy): domain Bacteria; kingdom Pseudomonadati; phylum Pseudomonadota; class Betaproteobacteria; order Burkholderiales; family Comamonadaceae; genus Acidovorax; species Acidovorax cavernicola. The sequence goes on from NZ_QXMN01000040.1 coordinate 40,608, forward strand.
GCGACATCAGCGCATGCAGCTCGGGCGGCAGTCCGGCCTGCAGCGCAATGCGCTCGCCGCTGGCCGGGTGGTTGAATTGCAGCCGCCACGCATGCAGGAACATGCGCTTGAGGCCGAGTTTGTGCAGGGCGCGCTGGCGGTCGGACTCGCCGTACTTGTCGTCGCCGGCAATCGGATGCCCGGCCGACGCCAGGTGCACGCGGATCTGGTGGGTGCGCCCGGTCTTGATGGTCACCGCCAGCAATGACAGCGGCGTGGCGTCGCCCGGCAGGCTGAGGCGGGCCAGCACCCGCACCAGCGTGACGGCGCGCATCGCGTCGGGGTGGTCCTTGGCAACCACGCGCACACGCCGCTCGCCGGCACCGGCGCCCGAACCGTCGGGCAGCAGGTACTTGGCGAGTGGCGCGTCGAGCACCTTCTTGTTGGCGGGCCAGTCGCCTTCGACCAGCGCCAGATAGGTCTTGCCGGTTTCGCGCTCGCGGAACTGGTCTTGCAATGCCACCAGCGCGCTGCGTTTCTTGGCGACCAGCAGGATGCCGGAGGTTTCGCGGTCGAGCCGGTGCACCAGTTCGAGGAACTTGGCGCCCGGGCGCGCCGTGCGTAATTGCTCGATCACGCCGAAGCTCACGCCGCTGCCACCGTGCACCGCCACGCCCGCGGGCTTGTCGATGGCCAGCACGGCCTCGTCTTCGAGCATCACCGGAAACTCGCGCGCCGGCGCGGGCGGTGTGGCGCCCTCTTCCGCGCGTGGCGAAATCCGCACGGGCGGAATCCGGACCACGTCGCCATCTTCAATGCGGGTGTCGGCCTGGGCGCGGCCTTTGTTGATGCGCACCTCGCCCGACCGGATGATCCGGTAGACGTGCGTTTTCGGCACGCCTTTCAGATGGCGAAACAGAAAATTGTCGAGTCGCTGACCTGCGTACTCGGCGTCGACGGTCAGTAACTGGATGGCGGCGTGCGGGGTGCCGGTCTCGGCGCCCGCCTGTCGATCTGCGGGATTTGGAGCCCCCGCGGGGCTTTTCTTCGCACCTATAATGTTTTTCACCAGCGCGGTCGTGTAAGTGCTTGATTAGACAGAAGTTTAGAGCACTGACGACCATGCTGTGAGGTCGATGCCGCTTTGGCGTCCAGCCCGCAAACCCCGCGCAATCGCGCAAAGTGGCAGGCCAGGCACCCAAGTCAAGCCGACACCCACGAAACACCGATACGGAATACCCAGCCTGCAGCTTCCAAGCTGCAGGCGGATCGAAGCGAGTCCCTTGTTGTGTTGATGCTGCTGATTCAAATATGCCTGTGCTGGTCGACCTGGTTTCGACCAGTCGCCTCAGGCATTGAATCGCCCGCAGTGCGCGCCACCCCTGCGCAACCAGTTATCAAAAAGATAGCTACCCAACACCGAATCTGGCTCGCGCCCATCCACGCGCCCCCACCCCGGCTGTCTTCTTGAGCTGACGCTCGAGAAGCCTGCTCGCGCCTGGCGCGGCAGTTACAGCATCCGGGGCCAAGCGGCAATTCCCTGGTTTCGCGGGCGTCGTCCGTGCATCGTTGGCTCGTCAAGGGCCGGTAGAACGATACATATAAGGACAACGCATCATGAAGCGGATGCTGATCAATGCCACGCAGGCCGAAGAACGCCGCCTGGCCATCGTCGACGGGCAGAAACTGCTCGACTACGAAATCGAAATCGAAGGGCGCGAACAGCGCAAGGGCAACATCTACAAAGCGGTCGTGACCCGCGTCGAGCCTTCGCTCGAAGCCTGTTTCGTCGACTACGGCGAAGACCGCCACGGCTTCCTGCCGTTCAAGGAAATCTCCAAGCAGTATTTCGCCGAAGGCGTGTCGGCCAGCCAGGCCCGCATCCAGGACGTGATCCGCGAAGGCCAGGAACTCACCGTCCAGGTCGAAAAGGAAGAACGCGGCAACAAGGGCGCCGCCCTCACCACCTTCATCTCGCTGGCCGGCCGCTATGTCGTGCTGATGCCGAACAACCCCCGTGGTGGTGGCGTGTCGCGCCGCATCGAGGGCGACGACCGCGCCGAACTCAAGGAGGCGATGGACCAGCTCGAGTACCCGAAGGGCATGAGCATCATCGCGCGCACCGCCGGCATCGGCCGCTCGGCGCCCGAACTCCAGTGGGACCTGAATTACCTGCTCAAGCTCTGGAGCGCCATCGACGGCGCGGCCAAGGGCGGCAAGGGCGCCTTCCTGATCTACCAGGAATCGTCGCTCGTGATCCGCGCCATCCGTGATTACTTCAATCACGACATCGGCGACATCCTGATCGACACCGACGACATCTACGACCAGGCGCAGCAGTTCATGGCGCACGTCATGCCCGAGCATGCCGCCCGCGTGAAGCGCTACCGTGACGACGCGGCGCTGTTCAGCCGCTTCCAGATCGAGCACCAGATCGAATCGGCCTACGCCCGCACCGTGCAGCTGCCCTCGGGCGGCGCCATCGTGATCGACCACACCGAAGCACTGGTCTCGGTCGACGTGAATTCGGCCCGCGCCATCAAGGGCGGCGACATCGAAGAAACCGCCACCCGCACCAACCTCGAAGCCGCCGACGAAGTGGCCCGCCAGATGCGCCTGCGCGACCTGGGCGGCCTGATCGTCATCGACTTCATCGACATGGACGAGTCGAAGAACCGCCGCGAAGTCGAAAGCCGCCTGCGCGACGCGCTGCGGCAAGACCGCGCCCGCGTGCAGTTCGGCTCGATCAGCAAGTTCGGCCTGATGGAAATGAGCCGCCAGCGCCTGAAGCCGGCGCTGTCCGAAGGTTCGTCGATCCCCTGCCCCCGTTGCGGCGGCTCGGGCCACATCCGCGACACCGAATCGAGCGCGCTGCAGATCCTGCGCATCATTCAGGAAGAGTCCATGAAGGACAACACGGCCGCCGTGCATGTGCAGGTGCCCGTGGAAGTCGCCTCGTTCCTGCTGAACGAAAAGCGCCCCGAAATCGCCAAGATCGAGCTCAAGCAGCGCGTCACCGTGCTGATGGTGCCGAACAAGACGCTCGAAACGCCGAACTACAAGCTCGAGCGTCTGAAGCACGACGATCCGCGCCTGGACCACATCGAAGCCAGCTACAAGATGGCCGACGAGATCGAGGACCCGACCTCGGTCACGCGCCGCTCGCAAGAGCCCACCAACAAGCAGACGCCGGTCATCAAGGGTGTGCTGCCCGACGCACCCGCGCCGGTGGTGCCGCCCAAGCCCGAAGCGGTGCGCGCTGCGCCTGCTCCCGCACCGGTGGCTCCGCCCGTGGTGGCCGCACCGGCCCCGGCACAGACCGGCTTCATGGCCTGGATCAAGAGCTTCTTCGGCGGCGCCTCGCCGGCGCCCGCACCGGCTCCCGCTCCCACCGCCATTCCGGTCGAAGCACCGAAGCCCCGCCGCGACGGCGGTCGCCCGGGCCGTGACGGCGAAACGCGCGGTGCGCGCGGCGCCGACGGCGAACAGCGCCGCGGCGGACGCGGCGGCGAAGGCCGTGGCGAAGGCGGCGGCCGCTCGGGTGGACGCGACGGCGACCGCCGTGGCGGACGCGGCGGCGAGCGCCGTGAAGGCGGCGAACGCCGCGGCGAGGCTCGCAACAACGAGCAACGCAACGACAGCGCCAACCCGGCACGCGAGCAGCGCGAACCCCGTGAAGCACGTGCCCCGCGTGACGGCGAACAGCGCCGTGGCGGTCGCGGCGAGCGCCGCGAAGGTGGTGAAGGCCGCAACGCGCCGGCCGAAGCCCTGCTCGACGGCAACCTGAACCTCGACGCCCAGCAACAGCAGCCGGCACCCGGTGCTGATGAAGGTGGCAACGCTGCAACGGAACGCGCACCGCGCGCCCGCGGCGAACGCCGTGAACGTGGTGAGCGCGGCGAACGTGGTGAACGTGGCGGCGAACGCAACGAGCGCGGTGAGCGCAACGGCGACGCGCAACAGCCACGCGACGAAGCAGCCACCGCCGGCGACGGCGAGCGCCAACCCCGCAACGGCCGTGGCGACGAGTCGCGCGGTCCGCGCGGTGAGCGCAACGACGGTCGCCGCGAGCGCCGCAACGATGCACCCACGGCCAATGACGGCGAAGCACGCGTGGCCGAATCGGCTGTCGCTGGCGATGCCGAGCAAGGCAGCAACGAGCAGCAGGCACCGCGCCGCGAAGGCGACGAGCGCCGCGGCCGTTCGCGTGACCGCTACGGCCGCGACCGCCGCGAACGCGGTCCGCGCGACGAGGCCGGCAACGGTGGCAACGAAGCCAATGCCGCGGAAGCCGCACCGGTCGCCGAAGGCGCCGTGGCTGCCGAACGCCAGCCGCAGCAACAGCAACTGCCAGTGGTGGCAGAAGTCGCGGCAGTGGCTGTGGCGGCCACCGCGACGGAAGTGCGCGAACCCGCGCCGCAAGTGCAGGAACAGCCGCGCTTCGAGCGCCCCGCTGCGCCCGCACCAGCACCTGTCGCTGCGCCCATCGTGGTCGAAACGGCGGCCAAGCCCGCAGCAGCAGTGCCGGCCGGCAACGGCCGCGCACTGCCCAAGGTGCAGCCCTTCGAACTGCCGCTGAGCGAACTCGCGCAGATCGCCGAAAACTCGGGCCTGCAGTGGGTCAATTCGGACGCCGAGCGCATCGCGCAAGTGCGCGCCGCGATCGCTGCCGAGCCGAAGCCGGTCCACGTGCCGCGCGAACGCCCGCCCGTGATCGTGATCGACGAAGGTCCGCTGGTGCTGGTCGAAACCCGCCGCGACCTCGGTTCGATGTCGCTGCCGTTCGAGCAGCAACAGCAGCCGCAGGAACAGCAGCGCTCGCTCTGAGCCCCTGCTTCCCGCAAATGAAAACGGCGCCTTCGTGGCGCCGTTTTTTTTGACCTCGCGCTTCTTCAGGCCTGCGGCAGCAGTGCCTCGACACCGGGCAATTCCGGCATCTCCAGGATCAGTTGCCCGAAGCGGCAGGCACAAGGCGTCTTGCCGTTCTCGCTCCAGATCAGCGAGAAGTTCACGCTCGGCAGCGGCGGCAGGCCGTAGCGGCCATCGACGATCTTCATGCCCGGCTCGACCTCCTCGCGCGTGAGCACCGTCACGGCAAGCCCCGCCAGCACCGCCGCGCGAATGCCCTGCGGGCTGGCCGAGGTGAAGACCACGTGCCAGTCGAGCGATGCAAGGTCGAGCGCCGACCCGGCCACCTGCCGGTTGACGCAGGGCTTCGGAAAGAACGCCAGCGGCAGCGACGCACCCTTCGGCGCCTCGAAGGCCTCTGCCGCCGCCCAGACCAGCTGGGTGCGCCGCAGGCAGGTGCCCTCCACCACGTCGGGCGGCGACATCACGACCGCGAGGTCGAGCTCGCCGGCGCGGATCGCCGCGCGCAAATCCATGTGCATGCTCACGCAGACCTCCATGCGCACCGACGGGAACCCGCGCGCGAACTGCGACAGCAGCGGCGGGAGCCGATCACCCATGAAGTTGTCCGGCACGCCGAAGCGCACCACGCCCGAGATCGGCGAGGGCTGGAAGCGCTGCGTCATGGCATCGAGCGTGTCGAGGATCTGCTGGGCGTAGCGCAGGAAATCCTCCCCGTCTTCGGTCACCGTGAGGCGGCGCGTCGTGCGGTGCAGCAGCGGACGGCCCACCTGCTCCTCGAGCTTGCGGATCTGGTGGCTGATGGCCGACTGGGTCAGGTGCAGGCGCTCGGCGGCGCGCGTGAAGCCACCGGTTTCCTTGACGGCCACGAAGGCGCGCAACAGCGTGGGGTCGAAGTCCATGGCGAAGACAGATAAATGATGTTCCCTAATGAATTCTAGGAAATCAAATCATTTCCATCATGAAGAGGGTTTCAACAGAATCGGCCGCACCTCTTCTGGAAAGCTGCTCGATGTCTCTCTCTCATGCCGGCAAGAACCGGATCGCCCTGTCCGCGGTCTGCCTCATTGCCCTGATGTTCGGCCTGGAAATCTCCAGCGTGCCGGTCATTCTTTCCACGCTCGAAAAGTCGCTGCACGGCGACTTCAGCGACATGCAGTGGATCATGAACGCGTACACCATCGCCTGCACCACGGTCCTGATGGCCGCCGGCACGCTGGCCGACCGCTACGGCCGCAAGCGCGTGCTGATCGTCGGCGTGGTGCTGTTCGGCGCCACCTCGCTGGCGTGCGGCATCGCGGGCAACGCGCCGGTGCTGATCGTCAGCCGCTTCCTGCAGGGCCTGGCCGGCGGCGCGATGCTGATCTGCCAGCTGGCGGTGCTGTCGCACCAGTTCCAGGAAGGCAAGGAGCGCAGCAAGGCCTTCGCCATCTGGGGCGTGGTGTTCGGCATGGGCCTGGGCTTCGGGCCGATCGTCGGCGGGGCGATCGTCGCGCTGTCCAGCTGGCAGTGGGTGTTCCTGGTCCACGTGCCGCTGGCCGTGGTGGCGCTGGCGCTCGTGTTGGGCAGCGTGGAAGAGTCCAGCGACCCCGACGCGAAGCGGCTCGACCTGCCGGGCATCGTCACGCTGTCGCTCGCGGTGTTCGGCCTCACGTACTTCATCACGCAGGGGCCGGGCCTGGGGTTCGCGAGCCCCGTGGCCGTCGGCATCGGCGTGGCGACGCTCGTCTGCTTCGCGGTCTTCCTGTGGGTCGAGAAGATCAATCCGCACCCGATGTTCGACTTCTCGGTGTTTCGCATCCGCAACTTCTCGGGCTCGATCGTCGGTTCCATCGGCATGAACTTCAGCTTCTGGCCGTTCATGATCTACCTGCCGATCTACTTCCAGAGCGGCCTGGGCTACGACGCCGTCACGGCCGGCTCGGCGCTGCTGGCCTACACGCTGCCCACGCTCGTGCTGCCGCCGCTGGCCGAGCGCCTGTCGATGCGCTACCGGCCCGGCGTGGTCATTCCGGCGGGGCTGTTCGTGATCGGGCTCGGCTTCATCGCCATGCGCTGGGGCAGCGGCGTGGCGAGCGCGAGCTGGCTCACGCTGCTGCCCGGCTGCCTGCTGGCCGGCATCGGGCTGGGCCTGACGAACACGCCGGTGACCAACACCACCACCGGCTCGGTGTCGAGCGCGCGCGCAGGCATGGCCTCGGGCATGGACATGAGCGCGCGGCTGATCACGCTGGCCGTCAACATCGCGCTGATGGGGTTCATCCTGCTCGAAGGCATCCACTCGCACCTGAAGAGCACCTTGTCCACCTCGCTCGATGCAACGCAACTGCGCGCGCTGGCGGAGAAGGTCGCGGCGGGCAGCTTCGCGTCGCTACCGGAGAGTTTTCCCGTGCTGTCGCAGGTCGACCCATCGGGCGCCGCCGTGCATGCGGCGCTGATCGACAGCTTCGAGTGGGTGATGCTCTACGGCGGCGTCGGGGTCTGGGTGCTGGCCGGCTTCAGCCTGTGGATCTTCGGCAGCGGCAAGTCTGCGGCGCGAACGACGGGTCTGGCTGCCAAGGAATCCGCGTGCTCCTGATGCCAAGGCGCGCGGCAGGACCGAAAAAGCTCAGAGGGTGTCGACCTGCGCCGCGCGCTTCCACGCGTCGGCCGCCTGCGCGTGGTCTTCGCGCGCCTCGGCCAGTTGGGCCAGCGCGAGCCAGGCGCGACGGTAGAGATCGGGGTCTTGCAGTCCCAGCCCGGCCTGCGTGAGCAGTTGCTGGGCCTTGCCCCACAGCTGGCGCTTCATGCAGGCCATGCCGGCAAGGTACTGCAGGTTGGCGTCGCGCGGGTTGTTGCGTTGGGCGCTCTCGATGCGCGCGAGCCAGTCGGCGTCGACCGAGTCGAGCCCCGCCTCAAGCGCACGCGTGAGCTTCACGCGCAACGCATCGCCGAGGCCGCGCGGGTTCGCCACCATGCGCTCCCAGGCCGGCAGCAGCCAGCCGCGCGCCAGTGCCAGGTCGCCGCGCAGCGCGACCATGCGCTGGGCGGCGTGGATCGCCACTTCGGGCATCTGGCGTTCGGCGGAATCCAGCTCGGACCAGGCGCGCAGCAATTGCGCCGGATCGTGCGCGCCGGTCAGCAGCTCGGTCGCGAGGCCGCGCACGATGCTTTGCGCTGCTGCTTCGGAGAAGGCACGGTGCTTGGCCAGCAGGCGCGCGGTGTCGAGCGCCTCGACCGTGCGACGGTCCTGCCGCGCGGCCTTGAGCCGCAGCCGCAGTGCCAGCGTGCGCCGCTGTGCGCCTTGCGGCAGTTCTTCGAGCCGTGCGAGCGCACCCGTGGGGTCGCGGTCGTCGAGTGCCCAGCGTGCAGCACGCAGCTGCACACCCTCGCGGGTTTCCGGGCTCGCGAGCACGGTGCGGTCGGCGCTTTCGTTGAGGGCCTGCTGCAGGTGGGCGTCGCGCGCCGCCTTGTCCTGCAGGGCCTGCGCGCTTTCGGCGGCCAGCAGGTGCGACAGCACCCGCACCTGCTGCGCCTGTGGCAGTTCGGCGCCGAGCGCGGCCAATGTCTTTTCCTGCGTGAGCGCGGCCTGCGCGGCCTTGCGTGCGCGCGAGAAGCGGCCGGCGATCAGCTGCACCATCGCATCGAGCAAGGCGGAGTGCAGCATGCGTTCCTTCTGCTGCAGCCGCCAGTGGCGCGCCTGCGTGGGCAGCGAGAACAGCGCCGCGAGTGCGCGCAACGCGACATGCAGCAGCACGAAGGTCAGCAGCAGGATCACGAGCACAAGGTTCAGCGAGAGATCGACCCGCCACGGCGGCCAGAACACGGTGATCGTGCCCTGGTTGTTGCCGGCGAACAGCGCCACCGCCGCGGCGACGGCGAACAGTGCGAGGAGCCAGATTGCAGCGCGCATGAACGGATCAGCGTCCTGCGGCCGCGGTGGTCAACGCCGCGAGCGTGTCGTCGATGCGCACGGGTTCGGTGCTGCGCACGAGCTGCTGCAGTTGCTGCAGTTGCGTGGCGGCGGCCTGCGTGCGGCGCGAGGCCGGATCGAAATAGCGGTTGAGCGACGTGGCCACCTGGGCCAGTTCGCCGCGCGCGGCGTCCATCTGGCGCGACAGCAGCGACAGCCGCGCATTGAGCAGCTTGAGCTTGAGGTTCTCGCGCAGGAAGTACGACTGCTCGGGCGCCAGCAGCACCGCCTCGGGGCTCTGGATGCGACCGACGCGCACCAGCGAGCGGGCCTCGCCGCGGATGGTCAGCAGCACACGCTGCCACCACGGTGCGTCGGCGGGAATGGGTTCGGGCCGCCACGCGTTGACGCCGGTGCCGCGCACAGCCACCGCGTTCAGCGTGGGCAGGTCGTCCACGCCGCGCACCAGTTCGTCGAGCTTTTGCAGGGCTTCGGCGCTGTCGGTGCTGGCGCTGCTGCGCAGGCGGTCGGCATCGCGCTGCATGGCGCGCTGCACGGGTGCCAGACGGGGCTGCGCGGCACGTGCGATGCGCAGGTCGCCGGCCTTGAGTGCGGCGAGCAGCGGCTCAAGGCTGCCGGTCACCTGCGCCTGCTGCAACGCGAGGCGCACGGCGGATTCGATGTCGATCACGAGGTTCTCGTCGCGCGAACGCGAGAGGCTTTGAATGAGTTCTTCCAGTTGCGAGCGCTGCAGCGTGACTTCGGCCACGCGGGTCTCGATGAGCGCCACGCGGGCGGCGGCGTCGCGCACGGTGTCGCTCGCCTGGCGGGCCAGCGTGCGCGCTTCCATCGACTGGGCGGTGGCCTCGGCACTCTGGCGCGCGAGTTGTTCCTTCATGCCGCCGACCTTCTGCCACAGCGCGAGGGTCGACAACAGTGCGCCCAGCGCCACGAGAGCCACGAGGCCCATGCCGATGCGCGCCAGCAGGGTGGCCGCGGCGGCCTGGGCGGCGGGCGTCTGGTGCGGCGCCACCGTGGCGGGCACATGCGCCGTGGGTTGCGCCGTGGGGGCGGAAGGGGGAGAAAGGTCGTCGGACGGGGACGCGGCGCTCATGCCAAGGATTCTATCGACGCGATCAGCGCTTCCCGCAGGGGTGTGCAGACACGCAACGCCCCGAAACCCGCGGCCTGCGCGGCTTCGCCGATGCGGGCGTGGGTGACGATGGCACGCGCGGCCTGCCATGACGTGCCCGGCAGCGCGCGCTGCAGGTTGCCGATCGCCTCCGAGCTGCTGAAGAGCCAGATGCCGTGTCCAGCGGCGGCCTCGGTCGCGATGCGGCGCTGTGCACCGTCGAGCACAGGCGACAGGCGCCGGTAGGCCACGACGGTGTCGCGCACGCCGCCGGCGGCATCGATCTCCCGCGCGAGCCATTGGCGGCCGGCCGGCTGGCCGGCCTCGTCGCCGCCACGCACGATGAGCACGCGCACGCCCGGCGACACCTGCCCCTGTGCCAGAGCCCACAGCGCCTCGGAGTCGAAGCGCGTGGCGCCGGGCGGCGGTGCGTCGATGGCGGCGGGCGGCACGCCGGCACGCAGCAGCGCGCGCTCGGTGCCGGGGCCGGTGGCCCAGAAGCGGCAGCCGGCGAGTGCCGAACTGTCGCGGTGCTGGAAGAAGTGGTCGACGGCGGTCGCGCTCACGAACATGAGCGCCGCGTAGTCCGCGAGCCGCGCCCACGCAGCGCGCAGCGGTTCCGCGTCGAGCGCGGGCGCGATGGCGATCAGCGGCAGCGCCACGGCCTCGAGACCGGCCGACTGGAAATCACGAACCCACGCATCCGCCTCGCGCGCGGGCCGCGTGACGATGACGGGCCCCGTGCTCATCGCTCGGTGCCCTCGCGGTCAGTGGGCACCGGCGTCGCGCAGCAGGCCGGCAGCGTGCACGCCGAGGGCGTCGGCCCCCGTGAAGTCGCCGGCCTCGGCCTGGGCCTGCACGCGCACCAGCGGCGCATCGCCTTCCGGGTCGCCCCAGGCGGCATCGATGCGCAATGTGCCGTCGGCCTGCCGACGCGCATGGGCCGCGAGCGGCATGGAACAGCTGCCACCCATCGCACGGCTCACGGCGCGCTCGGCGGTGGTCGAGAGCCAGTCGCCGCGGTGCGCCAGCGGCGCCAGCAGGTCGATCAGGTCCTGGCGGTCGGCGCGCACCTCGATGCCGAGGGCGCCCTGCCCCGCGGCCGGCAGCATGGTGTCGGGGTCGAAGGCGACGCGGATGCGGTCTTCGAGGCCCAGCCGCTTGAGCCCGGCCGCCGCGAGCACGATGGCGTCGTAGTGGCCTTCGTCGAGCTTGCGCAGGCGGGTGTCGAGATTGCCGCGCAGCGGTTCGATGCGCAGGTCGGGCCGCTGCGCGCGCAGCAGCACCACGCGGCGCAGGCTCGACGTACCGACCACCGCGCCCTGCGGCAGCTCGGCCAGCGAGGCGTAGCGCGGCGACACCAGCGCGTCGCGCGGGTCTTCGCGCTCCAGCACGCAGGCCAGCGTGAAGCCTTCGGGCAGCTCCATCGGCACATCCTTGAGCGAATGCACGGCGATGTCGGCGCGCCCTTCTTCCAGCGCGAGTTCGAGTTCCTTGACGAAGAGTCCCTTGCCGCCGACCTTGCTCAGCGTGCGGTCGAGGATCTGGTCGCCGCGGGTGGTCATGCCCAGCAGGCTGACGGTGTGGCCGCGCTCTTGCAAGAGCGCTTGCACGTGCTCGGCTTGCCACAGGGCCAGCCGGCTTTCGCGCGTGGCGATCACGATATTGCTCAAGATCGCTCCCAAAAAGTACGTGGTTTCTGACCTCCGGAATGCTAGCATGTTGCGCCGCAGCAACGGAGGCGGCGCGTCCATTCAAGTCCCCAGGAACAACATCGAATGAAAGCCAGCAAGACTCCTGCATCTCCCGCCAAGCGCCGCCAGACCGAAGACCAGCCATTGATCGACGACATCCGGCTGTTGGGCCGAATCCTCGGCGACGTGATCCGGGAGCAGGAGGGCGACGAAACCTACGCGCTGGTCGAGAAGATCCGCACCCTCTCCGTGTCGTTTCGGCGCGACGCCGACCAGGCCGCCGACCGCGCGCTGAAGAACCTGCTCAAGGGCCTGAGCGCCGCCGAAACGGTGCGCGTGATCCGTGCCTTCACCTACTTCAGCCACCTGGCCAACCTCGCGGAAGACCGCCACCAGATCCGCCGCCGCACCGAAGCCGAGCGCGAAGGCGTGCAGGCCGACGGCGACCTGCAGACCGCCCTCGTGCGCATCCGCAAGGCCGGCGTGAAGCCCGACGACATCGTCGCCTCGCTGGCCCACAGCTACGTGTCGCCCGTGCTCACCGCGCACCCGACCGAAGTGCAGCGCAAGAGCATCCTGGACGCCGAGCGCGCCATCGCCCTGCTGCTGACCACGCGCGACGAAATCAAGCTGCGCCAGCACGCCTATGCCGGCGGCAAGGACGCGCTCTCGCCCATCGAGCTCGCCGACAACGAAACCCAGGTGCGCATCCGCGTCACGCAGATCTGGCAGACGCGCCTGCTGCGCTTCTCCAAGCTCACGGTGGCCGACGAGATCGAGAACGCACTGAGCTACTACGAAGCCACCTTCCTGCGCGAGATCCCGCGCGTGTACGCCGACCTCGAGAAGGCACTGGCACAAGGCGGCCACGCGCCCTCGGTCGCGCCCTTCCTGCGCATGGGCCAGTGGATCGGCGGCGACCGCGACGGCAACCCCAACGTCACGGCCGAGACGCTCGAGTACGCGCTGAGCCGCCAGTCGGAACTGGCGCTGCGCCACTACCTCACCGAGGTGCACTACCTCGGGGGCGAGCTGTCGCTGTCGGCCACGCTGGTCGATGTGTCGGTCGAGATGCATGCACTGGCCGAGCGCTCGCCCGACACCAGCGAGCACCGCAAGGACGAGCCCTACCGCCGCGCGCTCACCGGCGTGTACGCGCGCCTGGCGGCCACGCTGCGCGAGCTCACCGGCGGCGAGGCCGCGCGCCATGCGGTCGCACCGCAGAACCCGTATGCCAATGCCGAGGAGTTCCTGGCCGAGCTGCGTACGCTCGAGGAATCGCTGGTCGAGAAGCACGGCGACGTGCTCGCCGCGCCGCGCCTGCGCCCGCTGATCCGCGCGGTGGAAGTGTTCGGCTTCCACCTTGCCACGGTCGACCTGCGCCAGAGTTCCGACAAGCACGAAGCCGTGATCGCCGAGCTGCTGGCCACCGCGCGCATCGAGCCCGCGTATGCCTCGCTGGCCGAAGAGGCCAAGCAGACGCTGCTGCTCAAGCTGCTGGACGACGCGCGCCCGCTGCGCGTGCCCGACGCCGACTACTCGCCGCTCGCGAAGAGCGAACTGGCCATCTTCGCGGCGGCCCGCACCGCGCGTGCGCGCTACGGCGTGGCGGCCATCCGCCACTACATCATCAGCCACACCGAAACGGTGAGCGACCTGCTCGAAGCGCTGCTGCTGCAGAAGGAAGTGGGCCTGCTGCGCGGCGCGATGGACAGCAACGCGACCTGCGACCTGATCGTGGTGCCGCTGTTCGAGACCATCGAAGACCTGCGCAACGCCGCGCCCATCGTGCGCGCCTTCTACGCACTGCCGAACATCCAGGCGCTCATCGAACGCTCGGGCGCCGAGCAGGACGTGATGCTCGGCTACTCCGACAGCAACAAGGACGGCGGCATCTTCACCAGCAACTGGGAGCTGTACCGCGCGGGCATCGCGCTGGTGTCGCTGTTCGACGAGCTGAACAAGAAGAAAAAGAACCCGATCCGCCTGCGCATGTTCCACGGCCGCGGCGGCACGGTGGGACGCGGCGGCGGCCCGAGCTACCAGGCCATCCTGGCGCAGCCGCCCGGCACGGTGCGCGGCCAGATCCGCCTCACCGAGCAGGGCGAGGTCATCGGCTCGAAGTACGCCAACCGCGAGATCGGCCGGCGCAACCTCGAGACGCTGGTGGCCGCCACGCTCGAAGCCACGCTGCTGCCGCAAGGCAAGTCGGCGCCGGCGAATTTCCTCTCGGCCGCTGGCGAACTCTCCGCCGCGAGCATGGGCGCCTACCGCAAGCTGGTGTACGAGACCCCGGGCTTCGGCGACTACTTCTTCGGCTCGACGCCGATCCGCGAGATTGCCGAGCTCAACATCGGCTCGCGCCCCGCCTCGCGCAACCCGAGCCACAAGATCGACGACCTGCGTGCGGTGCCGTGGAGCTTCAGCTGGGGCCAGTGCCGCCTCACCCTGCCGGGCTGGTTCGGCTTCGGCTCGGGCGTGGAGCAGTTCCTGGCCGCCGCCGGCAATGCCGCGGGCCGCAAGGAACGCCAGGCGCTGCTGCAACGCATGTACGCGCAGTGGCCGTTCTTTCGCACGCTGCTGTCGAACATGGACATGGTGCTCGCCAAGAGCGACCTCGCGCTGGCCTCGCGCTATGCCGAGCTGGTCACCGACCGCAAGCTGCGCCAGAAGGTGTTCTCGATGATCGAGGCCGAATGGCAACGCACCTCCGACGCGCTCACGCTCATCACGGGCGCCAAGCAGCGCCTGGAGGGCAATGCCGAGATGCAGCGCTCGGTGCGCCACCGCTTCCCGTACATCGACCCGCTGCATCACCTGCAGGTCGAGCTGATGCGGCGCTACCGCGCGGGCGACGGCGGCGAACGGCTGCAGCGCGGCATCCACATCTCGATCAACGGGGTGGCGGCAGGCCTGCGCAACACGGGCTGAGGCCGATCGGAGCCACGCACAGCGCATGACGAAGATCCAGTTCCGCCGCCGCGTCATCGTGGCGATCCTCCCGTGCGTGGCCGTGGCGGGCGCCGTCGTGCGCCACTACGCCACGCCCGGCACCACGCTGCGCGACATCGCCACGCTGCTGATGGTGCTGTGGGTGCCGATCATCGGCAACGTGATCGCGTGGCTCATCGGCAAGCTGCCGCGCCGCGCGCCGAAGGAAGCACAGCCTGCGGGCTTCGATGCGCTGCCCGTGTTCACGCCGCACCTCGCGGTGGACCTGACCTTCCGCCGGCCCACGGTGCCATCGCAGGATGTGCCGCTGGGCCCCGGCGAATACCGGGGCGCGCTGGTGCTCGACAACGAAGGCTTCTCGGTGCGGTGGCGCGTGCCGCACGGTGCATCGATAGCGCGCGGCACGCCTGTCGCGCTCGACATCGAGTTCCTGTCGCCGGCCGTCGCGCAGCCGAAGTTCGCGCAGGGCACGGCGTTCCGCGTGCTGGTCGACGACGCGTTCGTGGCCGATGGACTGGCGCTGCAGTCGCGCGCAGACCACACCTAGTTTCGACCGCATGAAAACGGTGATGGCGAAAGACGCCATTGCCGCGCTCCCTAGTGGCTTCAGCCACCAAAGGGGTCGATTGTTCGCCTCAGGGAAACTGTCTACTGCTCCACCGCCCCTTGGTCGCGAGGCGGCCGGCTCGCACACTCCAATGCCCTCTTACCGGCATTGGCGCTTTCATCGCCGATGCGTTCAAGGACTGCATCTCCATGATGAATTCTTCCGGCAGCAACCCCTGCATCGACGACCTGGCGGCGCCCGCGCGTGACGCCGCCCCGGTCGCGCCCGCCACCCGCTCCGCGTGGCTCGCGGTCGGCTCCATCGCCGTCGGCACCTTCGCGATGGTCTCCACCGAGTTCATGCCCATCGGCCTGCTCACCGACATCGCGCGCGGCCTGAACGTGTCCGACGGCACGGCCGGGCTGATGATCACGATGCCCGGCGTGCTCGCGGCCTTCGCCGGTCCGGCGCTGATCGTCGCCTCGGGCCGGCTCGACCGGCGCACGGTGCTGATCGCGCTCACGCTGCTCTTGATCGGCTCGAACCTGCTGTCGGCGTTTGCGCCCAACTTCGCGACGATGCTGGTCGCGCGCCTGATGCTCGGCCTGGCCGTGGGCGGCTTCTGGACCTTCGCGCCGGCCGCCGCCACGCAGCTGGTGCCCGACGCCTCGAAGGCACGCGCCATGTCGCTGGTGCTGGCCGGCGTATCGGCCGCCACGGTGCTCGGCGTGCCCGCGGGCTCGTGGCTGGGCTCGATGTTCGGCTGGCGCGCCTCGTTCGCCGTGACCGGCGCGCTGGCCGCGGCGGTGCTGCTGGTACAGCTGTGGCTCTTGCCCGCCATTCCGCCGCAGCGCGCCATCGGTGCACGTGACCTGCTCACGCCGCTCACGCGCCGCATGGCGCAGGTCGGCCTGCTCGCGGTGCTGTTCTTCATCGCCGGCCACTTCGGCGCCTACACCTACCTGAAGCCGCTGCTGCAACAGGTGTTCGGCCTGCCGGACAGCGGCGTCTCGACGCTGCTGCTGGTCTACGGCGCCGTGGGCTTCATCGGCACCTTCCTCGGCGGCAGCCTGGTGGCGCGCAGCGTGCGCGGCACCACCCTGCTGGCGGCGCTGATGCTCGCGACGGCGCTGCTGCTGTCGACGCTGATCGGCACGGGCATGGTCGCCGGTGCGGTCGTGGTGGTGATCTGGGGCGTGGCCTTCGGCCTGATCCCGGTGGCGCTCACCGGCTGGATGATGGAAGCCGTGCCCGACGCGCAGGAAGCCGGCCAGGCCCTGCTGGTGACGGGCTTCCAGGTGGCGATCGCCTCGGGTGCGCTGATCGGCGGCCTGATGGTCGACAGCCGCGGCATCTCGTCCGCGATGGTGCTCAGCGGCGTGCTGGTGCTGATCGCTGCGCTCATCGTCGGCACGCTGGGCCGCGCACGCGGCGGTGCGGCGCCGCTCGCAGCCATTCCGGAATAAGCGGTTCCAGGTTCTAGCGGCGGCCGGGCTTCTTGCCGGCCGCCACGATCGCCTCGAGCACCGTGCGCAGCGCCTTGTTGAGCGGCTTGTCGCGACGGATCACCACCGCCAGCGTGCGGTGCATGCGCGGGGCGAGGCGGCTGGCCTTCAGCGCCGGGTGGGCACCACGCCCCGCCATCGACATGCCAGGCACCAGGCCGTAGCCCAGCCCCGCGGCCACCATCTCCTTCATCGCCTCGACGCTGCCCAGCTCCATCACGGGTTGCGGCTGCAGCCCTTCGGCGGCAAACCAGCGATCGACCAGCTTGCGCGTGTTGGCCGCAGGCTCGAAGAGCACCAGCGGCAGCGTCGCCAGGTCGGCCGGCGTCACCCGGGCCTTGAGCGGTGCGAGGTCGGCCCGGCCGATGGCGACGAACTCGTCGTCGCACACCGGGATCACGCTCAGCGAACGACCGGCGGCGGGCAGCGTGACCAGCGCGAGATCGATGCTGTTGTCCTCCACCTTGCGCACGTATTCATCGGTGTTGCCGGTGCTCACCACCACGCTGAGCGCGGGGAATGCCTCGCGCAATTGACGCAGCACCGCCGGCAAAAAGTACAGGCAGGCCGTGGCGCCCGTGCCCAGCCGCACGCGGCCCGTGACCCCGCGCGCATGGTCTGCCACCGCGTCGATGGCGTTCTCGACCGCCGCCTCGATCTGCGGCACGTGGCGCAGCAGCTCCGCACCCGCCGGCGTGGCCCGCGCGCGCTTGCCGACGCGCTCGATCAGCCGCACGGCGAGCCGGCGTTCGAGCTGGCGCACCTGCAGACTCACGGCCGGCTGCGACAGGCCGAGCCGGTCGGCCGCGGCAGAGAAGCTGCCGGTTTCGATCACCAGGCCGAAGGTGGCGAGCTGGTCGAGGTTGAGGTTTTTTTCGAACGTACTCAAAGTATTTCTTATGCCTTGCATAGGTGGGCCAAGCTTCACTTATCGATGCTGGCCCGTCAAGATCGGGCCATGTCCTCCCCC
>NZ_QXMN01000041.1:0-56389 GCF_003581445.1 Acidovorax cavernicola
GAGGGGGCGGGAGCTGTGGATCTGGAACTGGCGCGGGGCATGCGCCGATTGTGGCTCAGCGCGTGAGGGTGAAGCCTTCGAGGGCGCCGATCATCGGCTTGGGCAAAGGCTTTGCGAGTTCTCCGTGCTTGCTGGTGCGCAGTTTCAGCGTCACCAGCGATTCGATGAGCTTGGTGCCCGCGGCCACGCCGTCGATCACCGGCACGCCCAGCACCTGCTCGATGTGCTCGCACAGGTCGGTCATGCCGGCGCAGCCGAGCACGATGCAGTCGGCGCCGTCTTCTTCCAGCGCGCGCCGGCATTCCTCGACGATGCGCTCGCGGGCGTTGGAGCCGGGCTCCTCCAGCTCGAGCACCGGCAGCTCGCAGGCGCGCACGTTGGCGCAGAAGCGTTCCATGCCGTAGATTTCGGCCAGGTGCCAGGCTTGGCCCATGGTGCGGCCCAGCGTGGTCACCACGCTGAAGCGGCTGCCGATCATGCTGGCCAGGTGCATCGCCGCTTCGGCGATGCCCACCACGGGGCCGCGTGCCAGTTCGCGCGCGGCCTTGAGGCCTGGGTCGCCGAAACAGGCAATCACGTAGCCGTCGATGCCGTCGCGCTCGCCCGCCGCGATCTCCTGCAGCAACCCCGGCACGGCCAGGGCCTCGTCGTAGTGGCTCTCGATGGAGGCCGGCCCCATGGCCGGGCTCACGGCCACGATCTCGGTGCCGGCGTGCGCCACCGCGCGGGCGCAGGCACCGATCTTCTCGGTCATGCTCCAGGTGGTGTTGGGGTTGATGATCTTGATGCGCACGGCGCGGTCCCTTCTCTTTCAGTGTTTCAAGTCTTGCTGTTGCGGTTCAGCAGCACGTACAGGATGAAGCCCAGACCCATGCCGATGAACCACGCATAGTTGGCGGCGCCGCGCAGCGTCGGCACCATCACGCACAGGATGGGCACGATGGCCGAGGGCACCATGGCCTGGATCGCCTTCGGGTTGTAGCCCTTGCTGTACCAGTATTCGCCCTTGGTGCTCATCGTGTAGAGCGCGTCGACGTCGATGCGCTGCTTGCGCACGATGTAGTAGTCGGCAATCAGGATGCCGAACAGCGGCCCGATGAACGAACCCAGCACGTCCAGCGTGTAGTGGATGACCTCTGGGCTGTTGTAAAGGTTCCAGGGCGTGAGGAACACCGAGCCCACCGCGGCGATCATGCCGCCCGTGCGCCAGCTGATGTGCTGCGGCGCCACGTTCGAGAAGTCGAAGGCCGGCGAGACGAAGTTGGCCACGATGTTGATGCCGATGGTGGCGATCATGAAGGTCAGCGCGCCCAGCACGACGGCGGTGGTGCTGTCGATCTTGCCCACGGTGTGCACCGGGTCGGTGATCAGTTCACCAAAAACGGGCAGCGTGGCCGCCGTGGCGATCACCGTCAGCAGCGAGAAGAACACGAAGTTGACCGGCAGGCCCCAGAAGTTGCCCTTCTTCACCGCGTCGAAGCTCTTGCCGTAGCGCGAGAAGTCGCCGAAGTTGAGCATCGGGCCGCTGAAGTAGCTCACCACCAGCGCGATGGCCGAGAGCATCACGGGCAGCGCGTCCCAGCCCTGGAACTTGATGCCGCCCAGGTTCAGGTCGATGTTCTGCCAGCCGGCCTTCCACACCAGCCAGCCGCACAGCACGGCCATCACCACGTACACGGCAGGGCCGGCCCAGTCGATGAACTTGCGGATGGCTTCCATGCCGTGCCAGAACACGAAGGCCTGCAGCACCCACATGACCATGAAGGCGACCCAGCCGAGGGCGGAGAGGCCGACGAAGCCGTACTGCGCGACATCGGCGTACGGCGCCAAGCCGGGGGCCATGTGCAGCGCCAGTACCATGAAGGCGGCCGACGCCAGGTAGGTCTGCACGCCGTACCAGGCCACCGCGATCAGCCCGCGGATGATGGCCGGGATGTTCGCGCCCAGCACGCCGAAGGAGGCGCGGCACACCACGGGATAGGGCACGCCCGTCACCTGGCTGGGCTTGGCCACCAGGTTGCAGAAGAACTGCACGATCACGATGCCCACCAGCAGCGACACCAGCACCTGCCAGCTCGACAGGCCCAGCGCGAACAGGCTGCCGGCCGTGATGTAGCCGCCCACGCTGTGCACGTCGGACATCCAGAAGGCAAAGATGTTGTATTGCCCCCAGGTCTGCTTCTTGAGCGGGGCGAGGTCCTCGTTGGTCAGGCGCGGGTCGTAGCCGGGCTTGATGAGGGCGTTCGATTCCGCGTGCGGCGCGATGCCGGCTTCGCTGGCCCCGGCGGGGGCATGGCTGGCGACTGTGCTCATGGTCTTTTCCTCGTGCATGGTTGGGATGAGGGACTTTTTGACGCAAATTTCGCGCCGTCTTTATGGGTGCGTTATTTGTATACAAAAATTGAACCCAATCAAGGCCATTCAAGAAGTCATATATCCGTAGATTCCCTGATGCGGGGGCGGGCGGAGCCATAGCGCTGGGCGGTGCTGGACGCCTTGCCAGATGAAGTTCACACGGATGCACACCTGTGAAAGGCGCGGTGGTGATGTGCGGGATGTCGAGGCCTGGGCATGCGGCGCATGAGCGCCTTCAGCCCGTAAGATGCCAGCGCCTGCGGAGGTCGCAGGCCGCGTCTTGCCGCAATCGGGAGGTCTTCATGCTCGAGCTTCTGTCCGATCCCCAGGTGTGGATTGCCTTCGCCACCCTGACCGCGTTGGAGCTGGTCCTCGGGATCGACAACATCATCTTCATCTCGATCCTGGTCGACAAACTGCCGCTGGCCCAGCGGGAATTTGCGCGGCGCATCGGCCTGTTCATGGCCATGTTCATGCGCATCGGCCTGCTGCTGGTGCTGGCGTGGATCGTCGGCCTCGTGGCGCCGCTCTTCTCGGTGTTCAACCAGGAAATCTCGGGCCGGGACCTGATCCTGATCCTGGGCGGGCTGTTCCTGATCTGGAAGAGCACGAGCGAGGTGCATCAGTCGCTGGAAGGCGAAGAGGGGCACCACCAGAGCACGGGCAAGGCGACCTTCGCTTCGGTGATCCTGCAGATCCTGATCATCGACCTGGTGTTCTCGCTCGACTCGATCATCACCGCGGTCGGCATGGTGGACGATGTGCGCATCATGATCGCGGCGGTGATCGTCTCGGTGCTGCTCATGATGCTGTTCGCCGGACCGATCGGCCGCTTCGTTTCCAGGCACCCCGCCATCAAGATGCTGGCGCTGTCTTTCCTGGTGGTCGTGGGCGTGGTGCTGGTCGCCGAAGGCTTCGGCCACCACGTGCCCAAGGGCTACGTGTACTTCGCGATGGCGTTCTCGCTGACCGTGGAAATGCTCAACATCCGCATGCGCAGCAAGGCGGCCCGGCGCGTGGCACTGAATCCGCCCCGCATGCCGGGCGAGCCGGGCAACTGACGGGCGGGCAGATCCAGACCCGCCCAGGCGGCGGGGGAGGGCGGCCTACTGCGCCGCCACCTTCACGAACACCGGGTTCGAATAGAACCACAGGTCGTTGTAGTTGCGCGCATTGATCGCATTGAAGCGCGTGACCGGGTCGTCGCCAGAGGGCGTGGGCGTGCGCGCATCGAACAGCGGCTCGCCGCCGCTGGTTTCGTTCGGCACGTCGGTCCCCAGGTTGGTGCCCCGCAGGCGGAAGTACTGGTTGTTGCCAGCCTTCACCGTGTAGCTCACCGCGAAGTAGCCTTCGGCGTCGAGGGTCCAGTCGGCGCGGGTGAAGCGCTTCACCACGCGGGTCGTCGGGTTGGTGTCGCGTGCGTAGCCGGGAGTGCCCGGGAGTTCGCGGCCGGTCACGTCGCCTGCGATGAGGTCGATGTGGTCGACCACGGGCTTCACGTTGGCATACACGCCGCTGCCGAGCTGGTACTCGAAGTTGTTGTGTTCGGGGCTCTTGAAGCGGATGGTGATCTTCAGGTCTTCGCCCGGCTTGGCGCTCACCTCTGCGCCCATCTCGCCCGCGCCCTTGGCGCTTTGCACCTTGAAGTCGAGCGCGTTGATGAGGTCGCCGTTGACCGCGAAGAGTTTGCCCGAGCGCATGGCGGTGAGCAGCGATTTCGGGTCCTTGATGTCGCCCCACAGGTGGTTCTTCGCGTACTCGCCGGGCGCGTAGCCGCTGCTGTACAGGCCCTTCGAGGTCGTGAAGTGGTAGTCGGAATCGGCCACGTTCCAGATGCGGCGGCCTTCGGACAGCAGCGCGTCCCAGGTGCCGCCGAGTCTGGCGACAAGGTAGTCGACGCCTCCGTAGGTGCGCGAGGGCAGGTTGGCCGGCGTGTAGGCGCTTTCGTAGCCGCCGCGGTCGGGCTCCATCTGGTTGCCGACCATGCCTTCGAGCGAGAACACGATGTCGGGCGCGGCGTCGTTCATCTCGCGCAACTGGGCGGCCGTGTATTTGCCGGGGCTGCGCGAGGGGTGGTTGATCTGCAGGTAGCTGGAGTCGGGGTAGTTCTTCTTGAGCCAGGCGATGGCCTTGAGCACGTCTTCGTGCGTCGTGAAGGCGCGCGCGTCCTTGGCATTCCAGGCCGCGACGTCGGCGGACGGGAACAGCGCGGGGTCGCGGTTGGTGAAGAGGTACTCGAACTGGCTCACCGCCTTGAGCGCCGCGTCGGACATCGGGCTGTCGGTCAGGATGCCGACGTTGCCGTGGTCGTGCGTGGCCATGTCCCACTCGAAAGACGCGAAGATCGTCTTGTCGGCGTACTTGCCGCCGGCCTGCAGTGCCTTGATGCGCGGCACCTGGTAGAGGGCCATGCCTTGCGAGAACGGAATCGCCGGGGCGAGCTTGCGGCCGTCGTTGTCATAGGAAGACATGCGCAGATGGTCCGAAAGCGCGACCCAGTCGAGGCCGAAAGTGTCGAAGGCCTTGGCGAGCACCTGGTCGAGCGTGGAAATCTGCTGCGTGTCCTCCGACTGGATGGTGTGGACATGCAGGTCGCCCACGGTCCATCGACCGGCGGGCGCGGCCGGTGGCGGCGGTGTGGCAGGTGCGGGTGCCGGGGCGGGCGCCGGCGGCACGATGGGCAGGCCGGCGAACGGTGCGCTGCCACCGGAGCCGCCGCCGCAGGCGGTCAGCAGAGCCGCGCCGAGCGCGAGGGACGAGAGAAGGGGCGAGCGAAAGCGGGGAGCGGGAGGCAGGGTTTTCATGACGGCACAAACAGCAACGGCCAGCGCAAGGCTGGCCGTCGCTTCGGGATTTCAACGAGGCGGACTGCGTGAAAGCACATCCGCCGGAGAACCCCGGAGTCTGAAATCCTGTCGTGACGCTCCGATGAAACTGCGATGAAAGTTCGCACCCGAAGGGGCGTGCTTTCAGTCGCGTTTCAAGGTGATCAGGCGAGCAGGTCGCTCAGCGTGCGCGCCACCACCTTGGTCGCGCGGCGCAGGTCTTCGAGCACCACGCGCTCGTCGCTGCGCTTGGCGTGCGACTCCAGCACGGTGCGCGGGCCGGCGCCGTAGATCACGCCCGGAATGCCGGCTTCGACGTACAGGCGCACGTCGGTGTACAGCGGCGTGCCCATGGCCTTGACGGGCTCGCCGAACAGCTCGCCGCCGTGCTTCTGGATCGCATCGACCAGCGGCTTGTTGCCGGCCAGCGGCTTCATCGAGTTGGCCAGCAGCATGCGCTTGATCTCGACCGTGATGCCCGCGCTCTCGGCGGCGGCATCTGCGATCACCTGGCGGATGTTGGCTTCGACTTCGACCGGGTTCTCTTCGGGGATCATGCGGCGGTCGAGCTTGAACACGACCTTGCCGGGCACGACGTTGGTGTTGGTGCCGCCCTCGATGCGGCCCACGTTCAGGTAGGGGTGCGTGATGCCCTCGACCTTCGACGTGACTTGCTGGTAGAGCGTGTTCTGCGCGTACAGCGCGTTGAGGATCTTGGTCGCGCCCTGCAGCGCGTCGATGCCGGTGGCGGGCACGGCGGCGTGGGCCATCTTGCCGTGCACGGTCACTTCCATCTGCAGGCAGCCGTTGTGCGCGGTGACCACTTCATAGCTGAAGCCGGCTGCGATCATCAGGTCGGGCTTGGTCAGCCCCTTCTCGAGCAGCCAGCCCGGGCCGAGGATGCCGCCGAACTCTTCGTCGTAGGTGAAGTGCAGCTCGATGCTGCCCTTGGTGGGCTTGGCCACGGCCTCGAGCGCGCGCAGCGCGAAGGTGAAGCTGGCGAAGTCGCTCTTGCTGACGGCGGCGGCGCGGCCGTAGAGGCTGCCGTCGACGATCTCGCCGCCGTAGGGGTCGTGCGTCCAGCCTTCGCCGGGCGGCACCACGTCGCCGTGGGCATTGAGCGCGACCGTGCGCCCGCCGCTGCCGTACTGGCGGCGCACGATCAGGTTGGTGATCGATTCGAGGCCGTAGTCCTTCACTTCCTGCGCGGGCACGGCGTGCTTCTCGGCGTCGAGGCCGAAGTCCTTCAGCAGTTCGGCGGTGCGCTCGGCGTGGGGCGCGTTGTTGCCGGGCGGCGTGTCGGTGGGCACCTGCACCAGTTGCTGCAGGAACTTCACTTCCTCGTCGAAGTGGGCGTCGATCCAGGCGTCGAGTTTGGCGTAGTCGGTCATGGTTGTTCTTCTGTGGTCGGTCAGTGGGCTTGTTCGGCGGCGAGGTTGTCCAGCAAGAGCTGGAACGCTTGCACGGCGAGCTGGATGTCGTCGTTGGTGCTCGATTCGAGCGGGTTGTGGCTGATGCCCGAGTTGATGCCGCGCACGAAGAGCATGGCCTGCGGCATCACTTCGTGCAGCTTCATCGCGTCGTGGCCGGCACCGCTGGGCATGCGGAACAGCGGAATGCCCTGCGCATCCACCGCCTGTTCCCAGCGCTGCTGCCACGCCGGTGCGCTGGGCGCGGCGGCGGCGCGCATCGTCTCTTCGAGTTCGTAGCGCACACCGCGGCGTTCGCAGATGTCCTTCAGCGCGGCGACCACGTCGTTCGCGAGCGCATCGCGCTGCGCGTTGTTGGGCGCGCGCAGGTCGAGGCTGAACTTGCAGCGGCCGGGCACGACGTTGATCGAGCCGCTGGGCACTTCGAGCATGCCGACGGTGCCGACCGAGTCGCCGTCTTTCGCGGCGCGTTGCTCGGTGAAAAGAATGAGTTCGGCCACGGCGGCGGCGGCATCGCGGCGGCGGTCCATGGGCGTGGTGCCGGCGTGGCTGGCCATGCCGATGACTTCGCCCACGTAGCGCACGCTGCCGTTGATGGAGGTGACGATGCCCAGCGGCAGGTCGAGTTCGGTGAGCACCGGACCCTGTTCGATGTGCACCTCGACGAAGCCGAGGTAGCGCGCCGGGTCGCGCTGGATCTTCGGGATGTCTTCTTCCTTCAGGCCCGCGTGCTGCATCGCCTCGCGCATCGTGATGCCGTCGGCGTCCTTCTGCTCGAGCCAGCGCTGGTCGAAGTGACCGATGAGTGCGCCCGAGCCCAGGAAGGTGGCCTTGTAGCGCTGGCCTTCTTCTTCCGCGAAGCCCACGACCTCGAAGGCGAAGGGCAGGCGGCGGTTCTGGCGCTTGAGTTCGCGCACGCAGGCCATGGGCACGAAGATGCCCAGGCGGCCGTCGTACTTGCCGCCGTTGCGCACGGTGTCGTAGTGCGAGCCGGTGAGCAGGGTCTTGGCATCGGGCGTGGCACCTTCGTAGCGGCCGACCACGTTGCCGACCGCGTCGATGTGCACCGAGTCGAAGCCGCAGTCGCGCATCCAGCCGGAGATCTGCGCGGCGCAGGCGCGGTGCGCGTCGGTCAGGTAGGTGACGGTGAGCTGGCCCTTCTCGGCATAGCCGGGGTCGGTGTGCACCGACAGCTGCTCCTGCCAGTCCCACACGTCGTTGCCGAGCGTGATATCGGCGCCGAACTTGTCGTTCAGGCGGATCTCGGCGATGCGGTGGATGTTGCGCAGCGCTTCGCCAAGCTCGAAGCTCGGGTGGTTGTGCAGCCGGCGCGCGAAGGTCTCGATGATCTCGCGCTTGGGCAGGCCGAGGCCGCGCGGGCCGCGCACCGCCAGGATGAACGGGAAGCCGAACTTCGCGTTGTAGTCGGCGTTGAGCTTCTGGATCTGCGCGAACTCTTCGGGCGTGCAGTCGGTCAGGCCGGCCTTGCTCTGCTCGTTGGTCGACTCGGCCGTCAGCGTCTTGCTGACCATGGCCTTGCCCGCGAGTTCCGGGTGGGCGCGGATCAGGCCGATCTGCTCGTCGGCCGACGACGCGGCCAGCGCCTGCACCAGCGCGTGCTTCAGGTGTGCGAGCGAGCGGAAGGGGCGCTGCGCCAGCGCGCGTTGCGCGATCCAGGGCGAGTGTTCGTACACGCCGTCGAGCATGGCGACAGCGGCGGCCGGCGCGGCGGCGTTGAGTTGGGCGAGGGTGAGGACAGGGGTGCTCATGATGCGGTTCCGGCTTCGAAGGGATGCGCCTGCTTCCAGTGGCGTGCGATGTCGACGCGGCGGCAGACCCAGACCTTGTCGTGCGTGGCGATGTGATCGAGGAAGCGCTGCAGCGCGGTGATGCGGCCGGGGCGGCCCAGCAGCCGGCAATGCATGCCGATGCTCATCATCTTGGGGCTGTCGTCGCCGGCCGGGTCGCCCTCGGCGTACAGCGCGTCGAAGGTGTCCTTCATGTACTGGAAGAACGGGTCGGCGTGCGAGTAGCCCTGCGGCAGCGCGAAGCGCATGTCGTTGCAGTCGAGCGTGTAGGGCACGATGAGCTGTGGCACCACGGTGCCGTCGGTCTTCTGCACCTTCATCCAGAAGGGCAGGTCGTCGCCGTAGTAGTCGCTGTCGTACTCGAAGCCGCCGTAGTCGGCCACGAGGCGGCGCGTGCGCGGGCTGTCGCGGCCGGTGTACCAGCCGAGCGCGCGCTCGCCGGTGAGCTTCTCGATCGCTTCCATGCCCAGGCGCATGTGCTCGCGCTCGGTGGCTTCGTCGAGGTTCTGGTAGTGAATCCAGCGCCAGCCGTGGCAGGCGATTTCGTGGCCGAGTTCCTTGAAGGCGGCCGTGAGTTCGGGGTAGCGCTCCAGCGCCATGCCCACGCCGAACACCGTGAGCGGCAGGCCGCGCTTTTCGAACTCGCGCAGGATGCGCCACACGCCGGCGCGCGAGCCGTATTCGTAGATGCCTTCCATGCTGATGTGCCGGTCGGGGAAGCTCGCCGGGTTGAACATCTCGGAAAGGAACTGCTCCGAGCCCGCATCGCCGTGCAGCGTGGCGTTCTCGCCGCCTTCTTCGTAGTTGAGGACGAACTGAACGGCCACGCGCGCGCCGCCGGGCCAGCGGGCATGGGGCGGGTTGCGGCCGTAGCCGACGAGGTCGCGCGGGTAGGGCAGGGTGGTGTCGTAGACGGTCATATCAAGAACGATCGTGGCAGTGGTCGTGACTCATTCGCGAAACACCGTGGAACCGGCTTTGCCGGGCCACTGGTGTTGCCCCCTTGAGGGGGGAGGCGGCTACACGAAGTGAGCAAGCAACGGGGGTGGTCATGAGAGCGCAAGCGAAATGTCGTTGGTCGGGACCTTGCGGTCGAAGGTGAGGTTGGCCTCGACGTGCTCCAGGTGCTCGGTCATGAGGCGCACGGCGAGTTCCTCGTCGCGGGCGGCCAGCGCCTTCACGATGTCGGCGTGCTCGTCGTTGGAGTGCTCGGCGGCGCTGGTGCTCTGGTACATGAGCGTGATGAGGGCGCAGCGCGAGATCAGCTCGCCCAGGATCTGCGCCAGCACCTGGTTGCCCATGAGCTCGGCCATGCGCACGTGGAAGTCGCCCAGCAGCTCGGTGCGGCCGGAAATGTCTTCTCCGCCCACGGCCGATTTCTCGAGTGCCACGTGCTCCTTGAGCGCCTTGATCTTGGCGGGCGTGACGCTGCGCACGAAGGCGCGCGCCATCTCGGCTTCGAGCATGCGGCGCACCGCGAACACCTGCTTGGCCTCGTCGACGGCGGGCGCTGCCACGAAGGCGCCGCGCGCCGGCTCGAGGCGGATCAGCTTGTTCTGCGAGAGCTGGAACAGCGCCTGGCGCACCAGCGTGCGCGACACGCCGAAGTGATCGGCCAGCTTCTGCTCGGCGAGCTTGGTGCCGGGCTGAAGGCGGTGCTCGACGATGGCCTTCGTGAGGGCATCGACGATCGAACGGGTGGTGGAGGACTCCATGTTTTTCATGATAGACCCAAAGCCGGTAACTGTATACACTTTTGTCCACCGGAATTTCCCGCACCCCTGGTCTCCCCGATCTCTCTGATCCGGCACCATTTTTGAAGGAGCGCCCCATGGGCTTGAGCACTCACGTACTGGACACGATGCACGGCGGCCCCGCGGCCGGCATGGAGGTGGCGCTGTACACCACCGACGGCGACGCCGCGACGCTGGTGAAGCGCTTCACGCTGAATTCGGACGGCCGCAGCGACGGTCCGCTGTACGACAACAACTCGCTGAAGGTCGGCACCTACCGGCTGGTGTTCGACGTGGCCGGCTACTTCAAGGCCCGCAACGTGACGCTGCCCGAGCCGAACTTCCTGAACAAGGTCGCGCTGGACTTCGGCGTGGCGCACACCGACCAGCACTACCACGTGCCGCTGCTGGTCAGTCCGTGGAGCTACTCCACGTATCGCGGGTCTTGATGCTCGCCCCCAGGCTTCGCGCACTTCGTGTCGCTTCGCCTTCCCCCTACCGGGGGCGGGCCGGCCGCTTCGGGCGGCCGTGCGCGGCGGCCCCCGCGCAAATGCCTCCGGGTGTGTCTTCAGTCCCCCTGCTGTTGGCCTTCGGTCAGAGTGTCGAGCTGGAAGCGCCCGCTCTTGTCCCACAGCCAGGTGTCGGTCCACGTGACCGCGCCCAGGCGCTGCGCGGGCGGGAAGGGCGCGGCCTGCAGCAC
Organism: Acidovorax cavernicola; assembly: GCF_003581445.1. Taxonomy (NCBI): domain Bacteria; kingdom Pseudomonadati; phylum Pseudomonadota; class Betaproteobacteria; order Burkholderiales; family Comamonadaceae; genus Acidovorax; species Acidovorax cavernicola. The sequence continues at coordinate 10,852 of NZ_QXMN01000041.1, forward strand.
GGCACGCTCGATCTCGGCGATGACTTCGGGCGCGTGCTTGGGCGCGCGCAGCCAGTGCATCGAGACGACCTTGCCGCCGGTGTCGAGGTTCACCTGCAGGGTGCCGACCGCATACAGGATCGGCGGCAGCTGGCCCTTGTAGATGCGCGAGGCGTTGGCGTTGTAGATGTGGCGGGCTGCGTCGCGGCGGTAGTCGCGCGCCGTTGCGGCGCTCGAGGCGCGCGGCGCGGGTCCGCTGCCCTGTGCGTTGCTGGCGCCGCTCAACTGGCCGGGCACCGAGCCCGTCGAGCCGCAGCCGGCAAGCCACAGGGCGGAAAGAACAGTGGCGGCCCAGGCGAGGCGGCGCGGCGTAAGCTGGCGGTTCGTCATCATCGCCGGGGTTATACCGTGAGTCTCCAGGGCGCAGGCAACCGAAGGTTTCGGCCATGAACGGCGCGGTCGATCAATTGCTGGCACGTCTTCGCACGGAAGACGCGGTGCTGGTGCGCGTCGAATCGACGCAGGGTTCCGCCCCGCGCGAGGCCGGCACCTGGATGGCCGTCTGGGCCGACGGGCTCACGGCCACCATCGGTGGCGGCCAGCTCGAATTCCAGGCCACGCAGGAAGCGCGCGAGATCCTGGCCGGCACGCGCACCCTCGACGGCGTACAGCGCTACCCGCTCGGCCCGAGCCTCGGGCAATGCTGCGGCGGCGTGATGTTCCTGACCTACCGGCGCATCGGCGCGGCCGACGCGCCCGCGCTGCAGAAAGAGCTGGTCGCGCAGCTCGAACCCGTGGCGCTGTTCGGCGGCGGCCACGTGGGCGCCGCGCTGGCGCGCCTGCTGGCCGTGCTGCCGTTCTCGGTGCGCTGGATCGACAGCCGCGACGGCGTCTTCCCCGACGCGCTGCCCGCGCAGATCGACACCGAACACTCCGAGCCCGTGCAGGACGCCGTGGCCGCGCTCGCGCCCGGCAGCCGCGTGCTGATCATGAGCTTCAGCCACGCCGAAGACCTCGACATCGTCATCGCCTGTCTGAAGCGCTTGCGCGCGCGCGACGACCTGCCCTACATCGGCCTCATCGGCAGCAAGACCAAGTGGGCCACCTTCCGCCACCGGCTGGAGGCGCGCGGCTTCACGGCCGACGAGCTGGCGCGCGTCACCTGCCCGATCGGCGTGCCCGGCATCACGGGCAAGGAGCCCGAGGTGATCGCGGTGGCCGTGGCGGCACAGTTGTTGCAGTCGCTGGGCTGAGCAGGGTTTTCCCTTGGCGGCGATGCCGCAAAAAGCATCCCGCCTCGTGTCAAAACTGTATACACTTTCGGTCGACAACAAGCCGCAGCGGAGCGAGGTCCCATTCAACGGGCCTGCGTTCGCGGCACTTTCTCTGCTTACAGCGCCCGCGGTGGTGAGCAGGCAAAAACCCCTCCTTGGCGCCCCCACGCGCCAATTGGGTTGAGAGAGCGCTATATGGAAAGCTATTACCTCGACTGGGCCAACCTGCTGCTGCGCTGGGTCCACGTCATCACCGCCATCGCCTGGATCGGCGCCTCCTTCTACTTCGTGATGCTGGACAACAGCCTCGAGAAGCCGCAGGACCAGGAATCGCTCGACAAGGGCGTGGGCGGCGAGCAGTGGGCCGTGCACGGCGGCGGCTTCTACAACTCCCAGAAGTACGCGCTGGCGCCCAAGAAGCTGCCTGACCATCTGCACTGGTCGTACTGGGAGAGCTACTCGACGTGGCTCACGGGCTTCGCGCTGTTCACCATGTCGTACCTGTGGAACGCGAGCACGTACCTCATCGACAAGTCCAAGATGGACTGGCAGCCCGGCGCAGCCATTGCCGTCGCGCTGGCCTTCTTCGTCGTGTTCTGGATGGTCTACGACGGCATCTGCCAGATCTTCGGGCGCCGCAAGAACGGCGACACCATCGTCGGCGTGCTGATCGCGGTCTTCATCGCCTTCGCGACCTGGCTGGCCTGCCAGTGGTTCGCGGGCCGCGCGGCCTTCCTGCTGGTGGGCGCCATGATGGCCACCACCATGAGCGGCAACGTGTTCTTCTGGATCATCCCCGGCCAGCGCAAGAACGTGAAGGCGCTGCGCGAGGGCAAGCCGGTCGATCCGGTGCACGGCCAGCGCGGCAAGCAGCGCAGCGTGCACAACACCTACTTCACGCTGCCGGTGCTGTTCGCGATGCTGAGCAACCACTACAGCTTCACCTACACGCACAAGTACAACTGGATCGTGCTGCTGCTGATCATGCTCGGCGGCGCGGCCATTCGTCAGTTCTTCGTGGTGCGCCACCGCTTCAAGCTGGGCAACGCAGGCAACCCGCTGCCCTACGCGATGGTCGGCATCGTGGTGCTGGGCCTCACGATCATGTGGATGAAGCCCGAGCCGGCAGCCCCGGTCGCGGCCAGCGCCGCCAAGGCCGTGCCCGCCGTCGCCTACCAGGACGTGCAGAAGGTGCTGGAGCAGCGCTGCTTCATGTGCCACGGCGCGGCCGTGCAGATGAAGAACGTGCGCGTCGACACGCCTGACCAGGTGACGGCGCACGCCCAGGCGATCTACCAGCAGGTCGTGGTGACCAAGATCATGCCGATGAACAACGCCACCAACATCACCGACGAAGAGCGCGCGCTCATCAGCCGGTGGTTCCAGGCCGGCGCCAAGACGAACTAGCGAGCCGCGGTCCGCGAGGGCGGACCGGCGGGCTGGCGTTCGCAAGACAATCGCCGAATGGAGACAACACGCAAGCCATGACCGCATCGACCCCGCCCTCCGCATCCGCCACTCCCGATCCGCGCGAAGCCCCGCGCGCCTTCCTCGAACACCTGTACCGCGTGGCGGTGGACCGCGCGCTGCCGCTGTCCACGCTCGGCGCCCATCTGCCGAAGCCGCCCAAGGGCCGCACCGTGGTGCTGGGCGCCGGCAAGGCCGGCGGGTCGATGGTGCAGGCGCTCGAAGCGCTGTGGCCGGCCGATGCGCCGCTGTCGGGCCTCGTCGTCACGCGCTACGACCACATCCCGCCGCGCCCCGAGGGCGTGCCGCAGCGCATCGAACTCGTCGAGGCCGCGCATCCCGTGCCCGACGCGGCCGGCCAGCAGGCGGCCGAGCGCATCCTCGCGCTCACGCAGGGCCTCACGGCAGACGACCTCGTGCTGTGCCTCATTTCGGGCGGCGGCTCTTCGCTGCTGGTGTTGCCGGCCGACGGCCTCACGTTGGCCGACAAGCAACGCATCAACAAGCAGCTGCTCGAAAGCGGCGCCCACATCGGCGAGATGAACTGCGTGCGCAAGCACCTGTCGCGCATCAAGGGCGGGCGCCTCGCGGCGGCCTGTGCGCCGGCGCGCGTGGTGACGCTCACCATCAGCGACGTGCCCGGCGACGACCCGGCAGTGATCGCCAGCGGCCCCACGGTGCCCGACGCCACCACCTGCACCGACGCGCTGGCCATCCTCCACCGCTACGGCATCGAGGTGCCCGCGCCCGTGCGCGCGCAGCTCGAAAGCGGCGCGCTCGAAACCCCCAAGCCGGACGACGCCGTGTTCGCCGGCCACAGCACGCACCTGATCGCCACGCCGCAGCAGTCGCTCGAAGCCGCTGCCGCGGCAGCGCGCGCCGCCGGCATCGGCGTGCACGTGCTGAGCGACGAGATGGAAGGCGAATCGCGCGAGGTCGGCAAGGTGCATGCGGCGCTCGCCCGTGCCGTGGCCCATCGGGGCGAGCCCTTCGCCCGGCCCTGCGTCATCCTGTCGGGCGGCGAAACCACGGTCACCATCCGCCCGCGCCAGCCCGGCCAGGCCAAGGGCCGCGGCGGACGGGCCGGCGAGTTCTGTCTGGGACTGGCTGGCGCGCTCCTGGGCCAGCCGCAGGTGTGGGCGCTGGCCGCCGACACCGACGGCATCGACGGCGTGGAAGACAACGCCGGCGCCTTCGTCACGCCCGACACGCTCGCGCGCGCCACGGCGCAGGGCAAGAAGCTCTCCGACCACCTCGACCGCAACGACGCCTACGGCTACTTCGACGCCATCGGCGACCTGTTCGTGACCGGTCCGACGAACACCAACGTCAACGACTTCCGCGCGATCCTCGTGCTGTAGGGGCGGCCGAGCCCTCGGCGGGCTCCGGCAGCGATTGTGAACTCAGGTTAATCTACGGCTCCGGCGGCTCCTGGCCGCCGTTGTCGCATGCGCACCCCCGCATTTCCATGGGGGTGCCGCGCCGCGCGCCCGATTTCCCGTTTTCATCATCCAGTCCTCGAAGGAAAGAGTTCGCCATGACCGCCACCTACACCGACACCCGCCTGCTGATCGACGGCCAATGGGTCGACGCCGCCGACGGCAAGACGCTCGACGTGCTGAACCCCGCCACCGGCAAGGCCATCGGCAAGGTGGCGCACGCCAGCATCGTCGACCTCGACCGCGCCCTGGCCGCTGCCCAGCGCGGCTTCGAGGCCTGGCGCGACACGCCCGCCAACGAGCGCGCCGCCGTGATGCGTCGCGCCGCCGGCCTGATCCGCGAACGCGCCCTGGACATCGCCAAGCTGCTGACGCAGGAGCAGGGCAAGCCGCTGGGCGAGGCCAAGGTCGAAATGATGGCCGCCGCCGACATCATCGAATGGTTCGCCGACGAAGGCCGCCGCGTGTACGGCCGCATCGTGCCCTCGCGCAACCTGGCCGCGCAGCAGCTGGTCATCAAGGAGCCGGTCGGCCCGGTCGCGGCCTTCACGCCGTGGAACTTCCCCGTCAACCAGATCGTGCGCAAGCTCGGCGCCGCACTGGCCACCGGCTGTTCCTTCCTGGTGAAGGCGCCTGAAGAAACCCCGGCCTCGCCGGCCGAACTGCTGAAGGCGTTCGTCGATGCCGGCATTCCGGGCGGCGTCGTGGGCCTGGTGTTCGGCAACCCGGGCGAGATCTCGAGCTACCTGATCGCGCACCCGATCATCCGCAAGGTCACCTTCACCGGCTCCACGCCGGTCGGCAAGCAGCTGGCCGCGCTGGCCGGCTCGCACATGAAGCGCGTCACGATGGAACTGGGCGGCCACGCCCCGGTGATCGTGGCGGAAGACGCCGACGTGGCGCTGGCCGTCAAGGCCGCCGGTGCCGCCAAGTTCCGCAACGCGGGCCAGGTCTGCATCTCGCCGACCCGCTTCCTGGTGCACAACAGCCTGCGCAACGAGTTCGCGAGCCTGCTGGTCAAGCACGCCGAAGGCCTGAAGCTCGGCGACGGCCTGGTCGAAGGCACCAACCTCGGCCCGCTGGCCAACGCCCGCCGCCTCACGGCCATGGCCCATGTGCTGGAAGACGCGCGCAAGAAGGGCGCCACCGTGGCGACCGGCGGCGAACGCGTCGGCGACACCGGCAACTTCTTCGCGCCCACCGTGATCACCGACGTGCCGCTGGACGCCGACGTGTTCAACAACGAACCCTTCGGCCCGATCGCGGCGATCCGCGGTTTCGACACGCTCGAAGAAGCCATCACTGAAGCCAACCGCCTGCCGTTCGGCCTGGCTGGTTACGCCTTCACCAAGTCGATCAAGAGCGCGCACCTGCTGAGCCAGAAGCTCGAGCTGGGCATGCTGTGGATCAACCAGCCCGCCACGCCCTCGCCGGAAATGCCATTCGGCGGCGTGAAGGATTCGGGCTACGGTTCGGAAGGTGGTCCGGAGGCGATCGAGGCCTATCTGAACACCAAGGCTGTTTCGATCCTCGGCGTCTGAACTGGGTTCTCCCCCAGTCTCCGCGCACTTCGTGTCGCTTCGCCAACCCCCTCGCCGGGGGCAACACCTGCGGCCCGGCAAAGCCGGTTCCGCGGTGTTCCTCGAAGGGGCCGGAGGTCAGTCCTCAGCGCTGGCGTTCCAGAACGCCTGCTGGACGCCTTCCAAGGCTTCCAGCTCCGCCATCACCTGGTCGAGCTCCTCGGGCTCGACCGCGGTGGCGTAGAGCGTCGCCGCAATTTCGGTGTCGGCAGGGCCGAAGGCGTGCTGGTCGATGTCGCGCACGGGGTAGTTCGCGGCCTCCAGCTGCACCAGCAGCTGGTCCATCACCTCGGGCCGCGCGGCGCGCGAGCAGATCACGCGCACCGTGTAGGTCGCCTCGCTCGATTCCTCGTGCACCGGGCGGCGGTTGATGCGGTTCACCACGGGCCGCAGCAGCGTGTTGCTCGCGAGCACGAAGAGGGCCGCGATCAGCGCCTCGCCCAGCAGGTCGGCGCCCGCGCAGGCGCCCACCGCAGCCGACCCCCACAGCGTGGCCGCCGTGTTCAGACCCGTGATGTTGGCGCCTTCCTTCATGATCGCGCCCGCGCCCAGAAAGCCGATGCCCGAGACCACATAGGCGACCACGCGCACCGCGCCGTCGGGGCCGCCCAGACGGGCGGCCATGTCGACGAACACGGCCGCGCCGACGGCCACCAGCGTGTTGGTGCGCAGGCCCGCGGTGCGCTGGCGCACCTGGCGCTCGAAGCCGATCAGCGAGCCGAGCAGGAAGGCCGCGCCCACGCTGACGAGTGTGTCGAGCAGCGAAGGCAGGTTGATGTTGTGAAGCGCTTGCATGCGCAGGTCCTCCTTGTCGCGGCACAGGGTAGCGGTGCCATGTGACAGCCGCTACCGCCGTGCCTGTCGTTGTTCTTCTTGCTCACTGCCAGCCGTACCTGCGCGCGTACCAGCCCTTCACCGCCTGCGTCAGCGTGGCGTAGCCGACGAGCATCAGCACCAGCCAGGGGAAGTACGTGAGCGGCAGCGCCTGCAGCTTGAAGTAGTGCGCCAGCGGCCCCATCGGCAGCCAGATGCCGATCGCTGCAATCGCCACGCCCATCGCCAGCAGCGGCCAGGCGGCGCGGCTTTGCAGGAACGGAATCCGGCGCGTGCGGATCAGGTGCACGATCAGCGTCTGCGACAGCAGGCCCTCGATGAACCAGCCCGACTGGAACAGCGTCTGGTGCTCCACCGAGTTGGCCGCGAACACGAACCACATCACGGTGTAGGTCAGGATGTCGAACACCGAGCTGATCGGCCCGAAGAACACCATGAAGCGGCCCAGGTCGGCCGGGTTCCAGCGCTGCGGGGTCTTCAGGAACTCTTCGTCCACGTTGTCGAACGGGATCGCGATCTGCGACACGTCGTACAGCAGGTTCTGCACCAAGAGGTGCAGCGGCAGCATCGGCAGGAAGGGCAGGAACGCGCTGGCCACCAGCACCGAGAACACGTTGCCGAAGTTCGAGCTGGCCGTGATCTTGATGTACTTGAGCATGTTGGCGAAGGTGCGACGGCCTTCCACCACGCCCTGCTCCAGCACCATCAGACTCTTCTCCAGCAGGATGATGTCGGCCGATTCCTTGGCCACGTCCACCGCGCCGTCCACCGAGATGCCGATGTCGGCGGCGCGCAGCGCGGGCGCGTCGTTGATGCCGTCGCCCATGAAGCCGACCACGTGGCCGTTGGCGTGCAGCGCCTGCACGATGCGTTCCTTGTGCGCGGGCGTGAGCTTGGCGAACACCTGGCGCATTTCAACCACCTGCCGCAGCTCGGCCTCGTTCATGCGCTCGACCTCGTGGCCCAGCACCATGCGTCCGGCGTCGATGCCGACGTCGCCGCAGACCTTGCGCGTGACCAGCTCGTTGTCGCCGGTCAGAACCTTCACCGCCACGCCGTGCGCGGCCAGCGCCTGCAGTGCGGGTACGGTCGATTCCTTCGGCGGATCGAGAAAGGCCACGTAGCCCAGCAGCGTGAGCCCCGATTCGTCGGCCACGCTGTAGGCCGGCTTGCGTGCATCGGCGTGCAGCGTGCGGCTGGCCACCGCCACCACGCGCAGGCCCTGGGCATTGAGTTCGGAGGCCACGCGATGGATGCGCGTCATCACATTGGTATCGAGCGCGAGCACTTCGGCACCGCGTTCGACCGAGGTGCACACCGACAGGATCTCTTCGAGCGCGCCCTTGCAGATCAGCAGGTGCTCGTCGTCGCCGTGTGCCACCACCACCGACATGCGGCGGCGCGAAAAATCGAAGGGCACTTCGTCGACCTTGCGCCAGCTGGTCTGCAGTTGTGTGTCGAGCTGCACTTCGGCGTGGCTGAGCACCGCCTTGTCGAGCAGGTTCTTCAGCCCCGTCTGGTGAAAGCTGTTGAGATAGGCCTGCTGCAGCACATGGTCGGAGTCTTCGCCCCAGGCGTTGGTGTGGCGTTCGAGCACGATGCGGTCCTGCGTGAGCGTGCCGGTCTTGTCGGTGCACAGCACGTCCATCGCGCCGAAGTTGTGGATGGCTTCGAGCCGCTTCACGATCACCTTGCGGCGCGACATCACGACGGCGCCCTTGGCCAGCGTGGCGGTCACGATCATCGGCAGCATCTCGGGCGTGAGGCCGACCGCGATCGACAGCGCGAACAGCGCCGCTTCCCACCAGTTGCCCTTGGTCACGCCGTTGATCACCAGCACCAGCGGCGCCATCACCAGCATGAAGCGGATCAGCAGCCAGCTCACGCGGTTGATGCCGGCCTGGAAGGCAGTCGTGCCCCGGTCGGTGGCACTCACGCGTTGCGCCAGCGCGCCGAAGAAGGTGCGCGCGCCGGTGTGCACGATGACCGCGGTGGCCGTGCCGCTGATGACGTTGGTGCCCATGAAGAGCAGGTTGTCGCGCTCCAGCACGCCGGCCTGGTGGTCGGCGGCGGTGGCGGCGAACTTCTCCACGGGCATCGATTCACCGGTGAGTGCCGACTGGCTGATGAACAGGTCCTTGGCCGAGAGCAGCCGTGCATCGGCGGGGATCATGTCGCCGGCCGACAGCGCGATCACGTCGCCGGGCACGAGGTCGCGCATCGGCACTTCGATGCGCTGCGTGCCGGCGTGCGCGAGGTCGAAGCCGGAGTCACCCGCACGACCTGCCTTTTCGCCTGGCGTGGGGCGCAGCACCGTCGAGGTGTTGCTGACCATCGCCTTGAGCCGGTCGGCCGCCTTGTTGGAGCGCGACTCTTGCAGGAAGCGCAGCACGGTCGACAGCAGCACCATGCTGCCGATCACCACGGTGGCCTTCGTGTCCTCGGTGATGTACGAGACCAGCGCGAGCACCGTCAGCAGCAGGTTGAATGGGTTGCGGTAGCACTGCCACAGGTGGTTCCACCACGGCAGCGGCTGCTCGTGGCGCACCTCGTTGCTGCCCAGCCGCTTGCGCAGGGCCAGCGCGTGGGCTTCGGTCAGGCCTTGCGACGAGCTGTTCATGCGCACCAGCACTTCGCCCGCATCGGTGTGCGAGGCGGCGGCCAGCGCCTTGGCGATCTCGGGCGGCATCGCGGCCGATCCGACGCTGCTGGGCTTGGCGCTGAGCAGCGTCTGCCAGCGCTCGAAGTGATGCAGCATGTGGCGGCTGCGCAGGAAGCTCTCGAAAAAGGACTTCAGGACGTTCTTCATTTTTCTTCTCCTTCGTGCGGGCGTTCAGCGTGCGAATGCCCAGGTGAGACCCAGCGTCCAGCCGCGCGGACCGTCGTGGCGCAGGTCGCGTGCGTGGCTGAGGTCGACGTTCAGGGCCGGTGTGGCCGTCCAGCGCAGGCCGGCGCGCCAGGCGTTGCGTCCGCCTTCGCGGAAGCGCTCGGCCACGAGCGACAGCGCGGGCAGGGCGGCCCACTCGATCGCGGCGCCCGAATGGCTGGTGCTCGGCTGCGCGCGATGGAAGTCGCGGCCCAGGTTGAAGTGGGCGCGCCATTGCTCGTCGAATTGCCAGGTCACGGGGATCACGAGGCTGCTGTCGGTGAAGCGCAGCGAGGTGCGCTCGGCGCTGTTGCGTTGCCATGTGGCCGAGGCCAGCACGCCGGCGCTCAACGTGTCGGTGAGCGCGAAGGCCCACTTGATCTGCGGACCGGCGCGCACGGTGCGGCCGTCGGTGGTGCGTTCACGCTCGAGGTTCAGGCCCAGTTCGACCGGGCCGACACGGCAGGCCGGGCCGAGGTGCACGAGGCGCTGGCCGCCCCAGGTCTCGATCTGGCACTGGCCCGGATCGAGGATGGCGGCGTCGTCCACCGAGTGGTGTCCGCCGGCGGCGTGGGTCTGTGTGGCGGCAAGGCCGCAGAGCGTGGCGAGCCAAGCGGGGGCCGATCCCAGGGCGCGGGGTGGCGCAGGTCGGCGAGCGATGAGAGGGCGGGCGGTGGAACGGGCGGCGGTCGCCGTCCGCACGACACGCCGCAGGCGTTCGCGGGTCATGGGAGTTTCTCCTTCGGTTGCGGCGCGCCGCGAACGAAGGAGGCTCCCGTGGCGACGGCTTACTCAGCAGTCAGCGGGCAGGACTCCTTCGCAGCGCGGCAGGCTGCGAGGTGAATGGGGCATCGAAAAAGCGGTGAAGGCGGCGCGCAGCGGCGCAAGCAAGGGTCCGGGTCCATGAGGGCCTCCTGTTCTGGTTGAGTGGCAGGGGCAGGCTTCAGCGGCGCGAGCCGTGGCCGGGCTGGTCGAGCAGCAGGAAGAAGCTGCGGATGCGGCGCGTGGTCCACAGCGCGGCGGCGCGGTCCAGGGCCTGCTCGTCGTCGACGACGTGCGGCGCTGGGTTCACCCGGGCAGGTGCACCGGCGTGCGCCGACGGGCGACCGTGCGACGGTCGCGTCTGCGGATGCAACGGGCGAATCTGAAATTGGCGCATGACAAGGCTCCTTCGCGCTGAAGGGCCTCGCGCACGGACGCACGCAAGCTGACTGAAAAAGTCAGCGACGAGAACAACGGGTATCGGTAGGGGAGAGCCGCTTGCCCGAGGGGCAAGGGGTTCGCGCTGCGGGCACGCCGGCCGCAGCGCGGGAGCTGCCTGCGCTTAGAGGGCCTGGAGTGTCACGCCTGCCGAGGCACGCGTCTTGTCACTGATCCAACTGGCACTGTCCACGCACGGGGCTCCGAAATAATGATTTCCGGATTGTTGCACCGCATCATTGGCAGCGTCAACCCTTGGGGACAAGGGAAAGGCCGCGCGCGGGGCGTGTGTTGCGGATTCGCGGCTGGTTCGCGCTGCGTTCGATGGGTGTCGGAAACCAGCGGAAGATGTTCGAGTCGCCGCGCCAGCCGTCGCTGAAGCGCACGAAGAGGAAGCCCGACATCGCATTGCCCAGGTCGTCCACCGGGATGCCTGCGGCGCGCAGCGCGGCGACTTCCATCGGGGCGCTCATGTCGACGGGCAGTTTCAGCGTGATGGTGGCGCTGTGAAGGCTGGGTCTGGGCATCGGTTTCTCCCTGCGTTGGCCGTGGACCGTAGTGAAGCGCAAGAAGTTGTGTCAGGCGATACCGAAGATATGGGAGCCGCTCACAGGAGAGAGCGATGCGATGCACTCTTTCTCCCTCGGAGCATCCCTCGACCGGGGGATGCCATGGGTAGGGTGCGGCAGGGTGGCCTATGCCGAATGCCTTTGCCAGTGCCTATAGTCGACGCGCATGAAGACAAGCACGCCCGCCATCCTGTTCATCTGCACGGGCAACATCTGCCGCTCCCCGACCGCGCACGCACTGCTGGTTCACAAGGCGCGGCTCGCAGGCTTCGCGGTGGAGGTCGACAGCGCCGCGATCTCCGACGAGGAGCGCGGCAATCCGCCCGACCCGCGCTCGGTGGCCGAGGCGCGGCGACGCGGCATCGAGATGCCCGCGCACAGCGCACGCCAGGTGCGCGCGGCCGACTTCGAACGTTTCGATTGGCTCGTCGGCATGACGCAGCAGCACTGCGCCGCGCTGCGCAGGCGTGCGCCGGCGGGTGCGGCGCGCAAGGTGCGCTTGCTCTCGGAGTTCGCACCGGCCATCGGCGGCGACGTGCCCGACCCGTGGTACGGCGGGCACCAGGCCTTCATCGAGGCCTTCGACCTGATCGACCTCGGTGTGGAAGGGCTGCTCGCGCAGCTGCGTCGCGACGCAGCCTGACCGCGTTCAGCCCGTGCAGAGCGCCCGGATCGTCGGCGGAATCGGCACCGCGCGGATGCCGCCGCCTTCGCGCTTGACCGCAAAGATCCGCACCTCTTCGCATTCGAGGATCAGGTCGTCGCCGCGCGTCACGCGGTAGGTCTGCACGAAGCTCTTGTCGCGCCACTCGGTGATGCGCACCGCGATGTGCAGCGTGTCGCCGTAGCTGGCCGCCTTGACGAAGCGCGTGTGCGTGTCGACCAGCGGCGTGCCGATCACGCCGAGGGTCTGGGCGGTTTCTTCCCAGCGCGGCACGCCGCATTCGGCGAAGAAGTGCCGCGAGGCCGCATCGATCCAGCGAAAGAAGTTGGGAAACCAGACGATGCCGGCGGGGTCGCAGTCGCCGAACTCGACGCGCGCGGTGTAGACGACTTCCTTGCTGGAGCCGTCAGGAGAAGAGGGGGTGCTGTTCATCCGTCGATTGTCCGGGGTGCTCAGTCGGCCTTGATGCCGCGCTCGCGGATGAGCGCGCCGAAGCGCTGCGAGTCCGCCAGCGCACGGCGCTGGAAGTCGGCCGGCGTGCCCGGTGCCGGCTCGCCGCCGATGGCCGCGATGCGTTCCTTCACCGCCGGCAGCGCGAGCGCGCGGTTGATCTGCGTGTTGAGCTGCGCCACCACATCGGGCGGCGTGCCGGCCGGCGCGTAGAAGCCGAAGACCGTGTCGGCGTCGAAGCCACGCAGGCCTGCTTCGTCGAGCGTGGGCACATCGGGGAACTGCGACGAGCGGTGCGGGCTGCCCACGGCCAGCAGCTTGAGCTTGCCGGCGCGCACCTGGTTGAGCGCAATGCCGGGGTCGAAGGCGTAGTCGATCTGGCCGGCCAGCAGGTCCTGCAGCGCAGGAGCGGCGCCGCGATACGGCACGTGCAGCGCGAACAGGCCGGCCTGGCTCTTGAACATCTCTCCTGCCAGGTGCGGCGAGCTGCCGTTGCCCGGCGAGCCGTACGAGAGCTTGCCGGGGTTGGCCTTGAGGTAGGCCATGAACGACTTCACGTCGGTCGGCGGCAGCGAGGGGCGCGTGACCAGGAACACCAGCACGCGCGCGGCGGCGGCCACGGGCATCAGGTCCTTCGCGGGGTCGAAGCTCATGCGCGCGTACAGGTGCGGATTCACCGACACCATGCCGCCCGAGCTCATGAGCAGCGTGTAGCCGTCGGCCGTCGCGCGCGCCACGGCCTCGCCGCCGACATTGCCGTTGGCGCCGCCGCGGTTCTCGATCACCACGGGCTGTTTCAGCGCCTCCTGCAGCGGCTGCGAGACGGCGCGCGCGAGCTGGTCGGCCGCGCCGCCAGCCGGGAAGTTGACGATCACCTTGATCGGCTTCGACGGCCAGGTGTCGGCGTGCGCGAGGGGCGTGCACAGGGCGGTGCCGATCAATGCCAGCGCCAGCAGCAAGCGGCGCGGTGGAGTGGGCAGGGTGCGTGGGGTCATGGGGCTTGTCTCCTTTTTATGTGGGTGTCGTGGTGGTCGGGCGGCGCTTCATCCAGCGGATCGGTTGCGCCTGCACCGGGCGCGGCGCGGCGCCGTGGCGCGTGAGGGCGGCATCGAGCGCCTTGCCGCCTTCGTCTGCGAGCGCGGCTTCGCGCGCGGCGGCAATGGCCTCGGCGCGCGCGGCGGGCTGCATCGCCGCGCGACCCGCGAGTTCGTCGATCACGTGCAGCAGGTTGTGCTTGCCGCGCTCGTTGGTGCTGCCGTAGCCCTTGATGAGTCGGCCGCACAGCGCGAGTTCGCGGCCCAGTGCCCAGTGCGCGCGGGTGCCGGCCTCGACGGCGGAGAGCCAGCGCTCGATCAGCGCCTGCTCTTCGGCGAAGCGGCTGCCGCGTCGGCGCAGCCAGGTGAGCGACGACAACAGCCGCAGCGACGCCATGCCCAGCACCGAGTGGCTGCCCACCTGCAGCGGCAAGGCCCACGGTGCGAGCCCGCGCGACTGGCGGCCACGGTCCCACGCGGTCACGCGGCGCGCGAGCGACGGCGGCAGCAGCGCCGCGAACTCGGGCGCACCGGGCTTGAAGTGGTCGTAGACCTTCACGATGTCCTCGTCGCCGGCGCGCACTTCCTGCCGCACGCGGCTGGCACGCGTGGCGCGGCCCTTGAGCGCGGCGACGCGCACGATGTCGTCGAAGGCCATCCACAGGGCCAGCCAGCGCGCGGTTTCTCGCGTGACCGCGAAGCCCTGCGCACTCGAGGGATCGCTGGCGCGTTCGGCCTCGAGCACCCGCGCGAGGCGGTCGACGTACAGCGCGGCGTAGGCGCCGTCCTGGTAGTCGCGCACCCGCGCGTGGCCGAGCGCGAGGATGTCGTGCACGGCCGGCGGAAAGCGGCGCGCCACGTCGTCGGGCAGGGCCTGCGGTGTCGGCGGTGCGTCGCGCGTGTCGTCGCTGGCCAGCACGCCCTGCACGAAAGCAGCCTGGGCGCGCGGCGCGCTCACGGCCTCGAAGGCGGCGGCAAAGCCGCGCAGGCTGGCGGCAGCCATCTTGCCGATCTTGTCGGGCGCCGTGTCGTTGCCGCCGCGCACCGCGTGTTCGTAGGCCGCGCGCGGGAACGGGAACAGCCCGCTGCCGGCGATGGCGCCCAGCATCACGGCGCTGACCACCGTGCCGGCTTCGCGCGCCATCGCGCCCATGTCGAGCACGTGGTGCTCGCGGCTGAAGGCCTTCACCACGTCGAGCAGGCGCTGCGCGTCGGCGCGGCCGTCGCCCGGCACCATGCGCTCGGCCGTGGTGAGCACGCGCGCCGACGAGCTGATGACCAGCGTGCGCAGCGGCGCGCTCATGCCGTTGCCGATCTGGCGCGTGGTCTCCAGCAGTTCTGACGACACGATCGCGTCGAGCGCACCCGGCACCGGGCTCAGGCTGAACACGGGGCGTCGGCCGCCCAGCTGCGCGAGCGGCACCGGGAACACCTCGATGTAGTAGGTGGTGGCGCCGGTGCGCTGCGCCACGCCGGGGATCGATGTGCTCTGCGCCGCGTAGCCCGCGTGGCGCGCGGTCTCGACCAGCCATTCGGTGAGCACGCCACCGCCTTCGCCGCCGAGGGCGCAGACGAGCAGGGTGGTGGGGCGTTGGTTCTGTTCCATGTCGTTGTTCTCTCTCATGCCGGCCGCAGTGCGCTGACCACTGCGCCGCGCAGACCGTGTAGCAGCCGTTCGTGCCACTTCGGGTTCTGCACCACCTCGGCGCGGTAGAAGCTGGGGCACAGCGTGGCCGCGTGCGCATTGGCGCCGCACAGGCCGCAGCCCACGCAGCCGTCGATCACCACGGCCACCGGGTCCACCTTCAGCGGATCGGGGTTGTCCTTCAGCGTGAGCGTGGGGCAGCCCGACAGTCGGATGCAGGCGTGGTCGCCGTTGCACACGTCCTCGTCGACGCCGTACTTCACGCGCACCACGCGCTTGCCTTTCTTCAGCAGGCCGGCGATCCACGGCTTGATGCGGCGCTGGCGTTCGAGCTGGCATTCGCCCTCGGCGATCACCACCTTCAGGCCGTTGAAGTCGCTGGTGAGCGCCTCGGTCAGCGTCTTGCGCATGCGCTCCACGTCGTAGGTGGTGACGGTGCGCATCCACTGCACGCCCAAGCCCTTCAGCGTGGCCTCGATGGTCTGGTTCTTGTCGACGAGGCTTTGCTGCTTGTCTTCGGCGCGTTCCTTGATCTCGTCGTCGGGCGTGGAGATGATGTCCTGCGTGCCGGTGGCCGAGGTGTAGCCGTTCTTGAAGATCAGCAGCACCGCGTCGTCGCCGTTGAAGAGCGCGCTCTGCACGCCCGTGAGCAGGCCGTTGTGCCAGAAGCCGCCGTCGCCCATGATCGACAGCGTGCGGCGGTTCATCATCGGCGCCACGCCGGCGCGGCTCGCCAGGCTCATGCCGTAGCCGAGGATCGAATGGCCCATCGAGAAGGGCTCGAAGGTGCCGAAGGCGTGGCAGCCGATGTCGGCCGCGATGTGCACCGGCCCGGTTTCCTGCTGCGCGAGCTTGAGCGCGGAGAACACCGGCCGCTCGGGGCAGCCCACGCAGAAGCTCGGCGGGCGCGCGGGCAGCGGGGCGTCGAGCCGGCGCGCGACGGCCTCGCGGCGTTCGCGGTTGCCGGCCAGCCAGGACTGAGCCGACGCGATCGCCTCGCTCGCGCCGAGGTAGCGCTCGGCAAAGGCCGCGAGGCCGCCCGAGAGCGCTTCGACGCCGTACTCGCCTGCTTGCGGCAGCATGTCCTTGCCGTGCAGCGGGGTCTGGATGTCGCGGCGGCGCAGCAGCGTCGCAATGTCCTGCTCGATGTACTCGGGCTGACCTTCTTCCACCACCAGCACCGCGCGCTTGCCCACGCAGAAGTCGGCCACCTGCTCGGGCACCAGCGGGTAGGTCACGTTGAGCACCAGGATCGGAATGTCGGTCTCGCCGAAGGCATCGGCCAGGCCTTGCTGCTGCAGGCTGCGGATCAGCGCGTTGTAGAGCCCGCCCTGCACCACGATGCCCAGGTCGGGGTGGCGCGTGCCGGGCATCAGTTCGTTGAGGCCGTTCGCCACGATGTGGCGGCGCGCGGCCGGCATGCGCTCGTCGCCCTTGAGCTTCTCGTGGCGGAAGGTGACGGGCGGGTGCGCCAGTCGCATGTAGTCGAAGCCCGCGGGCTCGTCCATCAGCGCGCGCGTGGAAACGGTGGGCGCGATGTTGTCCTTGCAGTCGAAGCTGCCGCGCACGTGGCAGGTGCGGATGCGCAGCTCCATCAGGCAGGGCATGTTCGAGGCCTCGGAGAGCTGGAAGCCCTGCTCGACCATGCGCACCATCACGCCCAGGTCGGGCCGCGGATCGAGCAGGCACATGCTCGACTTGAGCGCGTAGGCATGCGTGCGCTCCTGGATCACGCTGGCGCCTTCGCCGTAGTCCTCGCCCACCACGATGAGCACACCGCCGGTCACGCCGGGCGAGGAGAGGTTGGACAGCGCATCGGCCGCCACGTTGGTGCCGACGATCGACTTCCAGGTGACGGCGCCGCGCAGCGGGTAGTGGATCGACGCGCCGAGCATCGCCGCCGCCGAGGCCTCGTTGGAGCAGGCTTCGACGTGCACGCCCAGCTCGTCCATGTACGTCTTGCCCTGCACCATCACGTCGAGCAGGTGGGACACCGGCGCGCCCTGGTAGCCGCCGACATAGGCCACGCCCGACTGCAGCAGGCCCTTGGTGATCGCGAGGATGCCCTCGCCGTGGAAGGTGTCGCCCGCGCCCAGGCGCAGCATTTCCACTTCCTTGCTGAATGAAACTTCCATCGTGTCTCGTGCTTCTGTCGTGGGGAGAACGCGGGAGTGTGGGCGGGCGTGCGTCATACTTCAATGCAATGAGCCAGCTATCGAATATGAAATCGGTGCATATGGAGTCGGTCGACCTCAACCTGCTGCGGTTGTTCGACGCCGTCTACCGCACCCGCAACGTGAGCCGCGCCGCCGAGGCGCTGGGCCTCACGCAGCCGGCGGCCAGCCACGGCCTCACGCGCCTGCGCCTGCTGCTGGGCGATGCGCTCTTCACGCGCAGCCTGGGCGGCGTGGCGCCTACGCCGCGCGCCGAACGGCTGGCGGCACCGGTGCAGGCGGCGCTGGCCATGCTGCAGCAGGCGCTGAGCGAGCCCGAGCGCTTCGATCCGGCCGCCTCGCGCAAGCTGTTCCGCATCCACATGAGCGACATCGGCGAGGGCCGCTTTCTGCCCGCGCTGATGGCGCGGCTGCGCGAGCTGGCGCCGGGCGTGCGTGTCGAGACCCTGCCGCTGGCTCCCGGCGAGATCGCGGGCGCGCTCGACAGCGGCAAGGTCGACTTCGCCTTCGGCTTCCTGCCGCGCGTGAAGGACACGCAGCGCACGCAATTGCTGAAAGACCGCTACATCGTTCTGCTGCGCGAAGGCCATCCCTTCGTGAAGCGTCGGCGCAGCGGCCAGGCGCTGCTCGACGCGCTGCAGGAGCTCGACTACGTGGCCGTGCGCACCCATGCCGACACGCTGCGCATCCTGCAGTTGCTGAACCTGGAAGACCGCCTGCGCCTGACCACCGAGCACTTCATGGTGCTGCCGGCCATCGTGCGTGCCACCGACCTCGCGGTGGTGATGCCGCGCAACATCGCGCGCGGCTTCGCGGCGGAGGGCGGCTATGCCATCGTCGAGCCGCCGTTTCCGCTGCGCGACTTCACGGTGTCGCTTCACTGGAGCAAGCGCTTCGAGGCCGATCCGGGCAACCGGTGGTTGCGGCAGGTGATCGTGGCGTTGTTCTCGGAGCGAGGCTGACGCTGGCCTGTGCACGCGCCCTGAACACACACGCGTTATTCTCAAGCGTTCCCGTTTCGCGTCTCCCGCCGTCCCGCCCCGTCCGCATGTCCGTCCCGCATCCCCTTTCTCCCGCCTTCCTCCACCGCTTCGCACGCTCCGGCGCGCGCTGACGGCATCCCGGTGCAAGCGATTCTTTCCGGGGCCGGCCCGATCCTCGTCTTCATGGCTTGCGTGGCCCTGGCCACCTACGCGCAGAACCTCACGGGCTTCGCATTCAGCCTCATCCTGCTGGGCCTGGTGTCGGTGTTCGACATCGTCAGCGTCAACGAGGCCGCGAATGCCGCGACCGTGCTGAGCCTCATCAACGCCTGGACCTACTTCCGCGCGCGCCCCGGCCCCGTGCCCTGGCAGCTGATGAAGCCCGCGCTCAACGGCAGCACCGTCGGCGTGATCGTCGGGCTCATGCTGCTCGTGTGGCTCAGCGGCAGCGCCGTGGTGTGGCTGAAGGGCCTGCTGGGCGTGTCGATCCTGGTCTGCGCGGTATTGCTGCTGCTGCAGGGCAAGCCGCTGCCGGCGGTGTCGGGCCGCACCAGCTTCGCGCTCATCGGCGGACTTTCGGGCGTGCTGGGCGGCTTGTTTTCCGCCTCCGGCCCGCCCATCGTCTTCCACATGTACCGCCAGCCGCTGGACCGTGAACTCGTGCGCCGCGCGCTGCTGTTGATGTTCGCCTTCAACTCGCTCGTGCGGCTCGTCATCGTGGTACCCACCGGCCATTTCTCGTGGCGCTCGGCGCTGCTCGCCGGCTGCGCGATGCCCGTGGTCTACGGCGCGACGCGGCTGCACCACCGCCTGCCCAACAAGCTGCAGCCGCGCACGCTGCAATGGCTGGTCGGCGGGCTGTTGTCGGTGGCCGGCGTGACGCTGCTCGCGACCGCCTGGACCGCCATCGCGCACGGCTGAAAAAAGCCGAAAACCCTCGATTTCCGGCGTGGCCCGGGAATTGCAGCGTCAATCCAAGGGTTTCCCCGGACGTGGCATACCGGCCCTCACATACGCGTTATGGGCGCCCCCGTATGCAAGACCCCGCGCAAGCCGCTAACGTCCATGACTGGCCCACCCAGGGCCGCCCACGAGCCTGAAAAGCATGAGCACCGAGAGCAGTAGCAGCAGTAATCCGATTCAACCGATCCGCTTTTTCCATCGCGGAAAGATCGTCGACGTCAGCGGCGTCCACCCGACCCGTTCGGTCCTCGACTGGCTGCGCGAGGACGCGCGTTGCACTGGCACCAAGGAAGGCTGCAACGAAGGCGACTGCGGCGCCTGCACCGTCGTGATCGGCGAGCTGGCCACCGACGACGGCGCACCCGGCACGGTCGGCGGCCTGCAGCTGCAGACGGTCAACGCCTGCATCCAGTTCCTGCCCACGCTGCACGGCAAGGCGCTGTTCACGGTCGAAGACCTGAAGGGCCAGTGTGCAACGCAATGCAAGCCCAAGGCCGAAGCCCCCGCCAAGCACGCCGTCCACCCGCTGCACCCCGTGCAGCAGGCCATGGTCGACTGCCACGGCTCGCAGTGCGGCTTCTGCACGCCGGGCTTCGTGATGTCGCTGTGGGCCAGCTACGAACACCACCAGGCCGAGGGCACGCAGCCCACGCGCCAGCAACTGGCCGACGACCTCTCGGGCAACCTCTGCCGCTGCACGGGTTACCGCCCGATCCTCGATGCCGGCCAGCGCATGTTCGACCTGCCCGCCGTGCGCCTGGACACCGCGCCCGTGGTGGCCGCGCTCACCGCGCTGAAGAACGACGGCCTGGACTACGCGGCCCCGCTCGGCGCCCGCATCGACCACTTCCATGCCCCGAAGACCATCGCCCAGCTCGCCGCGCTGCGCGTGCAGAAGCCGCGTGCCCAGCTGCTGGCCGGCTCGACCGACGTCGGCCTGTGGGTCAACAAGCAGTTCCGCGACCTCGGCGACATCATCTATGTCGGCGACGTGGCCGAGCTGAAGACGGTGGAAGAGCGTGCCGACGAGCTGTACATCGGCGCCGGCGCTTCGCTCGAGGCCGCCTTCGGCGCGCTGGTCGAGCGCGTGCCCAGCCTGTCGGAGGTGTGGCTGCGCTTTGCCTCGCCGCCGATCCGCCACGCCGGCACCATGGGCGGCAACGTCGCCAACGGCTCGCCCATCGGCGATTCGCCGCCGGTGCTGATGTCGCTCGACGCGCAGATCGAGCTGCGCCGCGGCGACGTGGTGCGCCGCATGCCGCTGCCCGACTTCTACATCGACTACATGAAGAACCACCTGCAGCCCGGCGAGTTCGTGCAGGGGCTGGCCGTGCCGCTGGCCGCCATGCGCCGCCAGGTGCGTGCCTACAAGATCAGCAAGCGCTTCGACTGCGACATCTCGGCGCTGTGCGCGGGCTTCGCCATCGAACTGGAAGAAGGCAGCGACACGGTGAAGGCCGTGCGCCTGGCCTTCGGCGGCATGGCCGCCACCGTCAAGCGCGCCGCGAACGCCGAAGCGGCGCTCGTCGGCAAGCCCTGGACGCAGGCCAGCGTCGCCACCGCCAAGCTCGCGCTGGCGCAGGACTTCAAGCCGCTGTCCGACATGCGCGCCTCGGCCGACTATCGGCTGCAGGTGGCGCAGAACCTGATCCAGCGCCTGTGGCTGGAGACCCGTGCGCAGGACGCACTGTCCCTCGAAGAAACCAGCGTCTGGAGCGTGATGCCCCATGTCGTTGCCAAGGTTGCGGCGGAAGGACTCTGACCATGAACAAACCCATCGACGCCCGACTGCTGCAGCCGGCCGAGGCCTTTGCCGACTACCTGAAGAACACCGCCGCCCGCATCGACGTGGGCGCCGAAGCGCTGGCGCACGATCGCGGCATGCGCGTGGGCATCAGCCGCCCGCACGAGTCGGCGCACCTGCATGTGGCCGGCGAGGCCACGTACATCGACGACATCCCCGAACTCGCGGGCACGCTGCACTGCGCGCTGGGCCTGTCGCCCGTGGCCAACGGCCGCGTGACGGCGCTGTCGCTCGACGCCATCCGTGCCATGCCCGGCGTGGTGGCCGTCATCACCGCCGACGACATCCCCGGCACCAACGACTGCGGTTCGATCATCCATGACGACCCGATCCTGCTGCCCGTGAACGATGGCGGCCAGATCCGCTACCTCGGCCAGCCCGTGTTCGCCGTGATCGCCGAAACACGCGATGCCGCGCGCCGCGCCGCCGCCAAGGCCAAGGACGCGCTGACCATCGAGGCGCAGCCGCCCGTGCTCACGCCGCAGGACGCCCATGCGCGCGGCCAGTACGTGGTGCCGCCGATGCACATCGTGCGCAGCGGCGGGGCCGCCAACGAAGGCGACGAGGCCGCCGTGCGCGCTGCCATCGCGAAGGCGCCGCACCGCCACCAGGCCACGCTCGACGTCGGCGGGCAGGAACAGTTCTACCTCGAAGGCCAGATCAGCTACGCCATCCCGAAAGAGGGTGGCACGCTGCACATCCACTGCTCGACGCAGCACCCGAGCGAGATGCAGCACCTGGTGGCGCATGCGCTGCATCTGTCCTCGAACGAAGTGCACGTCGAATGCCGGCGCATGGGCGGTGGCTTCGGCGGCAAGGAATCGCAGTCGGCCATCTTCGCCTGCGTGGCGGGCATCGCGGCGCGGCAGCTGCAGCGCCCCGTGAAGCTGCGGCTCGATCGCGACGACGACTTCATGATCACCGGCCGCCGTCACTGCTTCTGGTACGAGTACGACGTGGGCTACGACGACGAGGGCCGCATCCTCGGCGCGGAGATCACCATGGTCTCGCGCGCCGGCCATTCGGCCGACCTGTCGGGTCCGGTGATGACGCGCGCGCTGTGCCACTTCGACAACGCCTACTGGCTGCCCAACGTGAGCATGCACGGCTTCTCGGGCAAGACCAACACGCAGAGCAACACCGCGTTCCGCGGCTTCGGCGGCCCGCAGGGCGCCATCGCCATCGAGAACATCATGGACTCGGTGGCGCGCGAGTTGAAGCGCGATCCGCTCGACGTGCGGCGCGTCAACTTCTACGGCAAGGGCGAGAACAACGTCACGCCGTATCGCCAGACCGTGACCGACAACATCGTCCACGAACTCGTGGCCGAGCTGGAAACCACCAGCGACTACCGCGTGCGCCGTGAAGAGATCGCCGCCTTCAACGCGAAGAGCCCGGTGCTCAAGCGCGGCCTGGCGCTGGCGCCGCTGAAGTTCGGCATCTCGTTCAACGTGAAGCACTTCAACCAGGCCGGCGCGCTGGTGCATGTGTACACCGACGGCTCGATCCTCGTGAACCACGGCGGCACCGAGATGGGGCAGGGCCTGAACACCAAGGTGGCGCAGGTGGTGGCGCATGAGCTGGGCGTGAGCTTCGAGCGCGTGCGCGTCACCGCGACCGACACGACCAAGGTGGCGAACACCTCGGCCACGGCTGCCTCGACCGGCGCCGACCTCAACGGCAAGGCCGCGCAGGACGCCGCCCGCCAGATCCGCGAACGCCTGGCTGCCTGCGCGGCAGATCGCCACGGCGGCACTGCTGCCGACGTGCGCTTCGCCAACGACCAGGTCGAGGTCAACGGCCGCACGCTGGCCTTCAGCACCGTGGTGGGCGAGGCGTATCTCGACCGCAAGCAGCTGTGGTCCGACGGCTTCTACGCCACGCCCGGCCTGAGCTGGGACAAGGACAAGATGCAGGGCCGCCCGTTCTACTACTACGCCTACGGCGCGGCGGTGAGCGAGGTGGTGGTGGACACGCTCACCGGCGAATGGAAGCTGCTGCGCGCCGACATCCTCCACGACGCGGGCAAGTCGCTGAACCCGGCGGTGGACATCGGCCAGGTCGAAGGAGCCTTCATCCAGGGCATGGGCTGGCTCACGACCGAAGAGCTGGTGTGGCATCCGCAAAGCGGCAAGCTCACCACGCACGCGCCGAGCACCTACAAGATCCCGACGGCCAACGACTGCCCGCCGGTGTTCAACGTGCGCCTGTTCGAGGGCCAGAACTTCGAGGATTCCATTCACCGCTCCAAGGCCGTGGGCGAACCGCCGCTGCTGCTGCCGTTCTCGGTGTTCTTCGCGATCCGCGATGCCGTGTCGGCCGCGGGCGGGCACCGGGTCGATCCGCCGCTGAAGGCGCCGGCCACGAGCGAATCCATCCTGCGCGCCCTCACCGCGGTGCAGGCAGCCTCTGGCGAATGAGCACCGGCCGTGCTCGCACGGTCCGAGCGTCCTTCCGTTCTCCAAATGTTGCGCTGTATAACTGTTCGCACAGACAAGAAAGGTGTGAACAGCCATGAGAGACCAGGCGCTTTTCGACAAGATCGACCTTCATCTGATTCGGGTGCTTCACACCGTGTTGACCGACCGCAGCGTCTCGCGCGCAGCCATCCGCCTGGGCATGTACCAGCCGGCCGTTTCGGCCGCGCTGAAGCGCCTGCGCGAGCTGTCGGGCGACCCGCTGCTGGTGCGCTCGGGCTCGGGCATGGTGCCGACCGATGCGGGGCTGCGCATGATCGAACCCGCCGCGAGCATCCTGCGCGCGGCCGAAATGCTGTTCTCGGATGCACGGGGCTTCGAGCCGCAGTCGGCGGCCACTACCTTCCGCATCGCGGCCAGCGACTACATGGACCCGCTGTTCCTGCCGATGCTGGTGGCGCAGGTCAAGCGCGAGGCGCCGCTGTGCCAGATCGAGATCCATGCGCTCACGCCCGATTCGGACTACCACGGGCACCTGGCGCTCGGGCAGGTCGACCTGGTGATCGGCAACTGGCTCAAGCCGCCGGAAGACCTGCACATGGCGCGCCTCTTTGGCGACGAGGTGGTGTCGCTGGTCAACCAGGACCATCCGGCGGTGCGCCGCGGCTGGGACCTGGAGACCTGGCTGGCGGCCGAGCACATCGCGCCCACGCCGATGCACCCGGGCGGGCGCGGCATCATCGACCAGATGCTCGACGAGCTGGGGCGGCAGCGCAACATCACGGCGCGCTGCGCGCACTTCAGCCTCATTCCCGACATGGTGGCCTCCAGCCTGCTGGTGCTGACCACCGGGCGCCAGTACTGCGAGCGCTTTGCCGCACGGCTGCCCGTGAAGATCCTCGAGTGCCCGGCCGCGCTGCCGCGCCTCATGTACTACCAGCTCTGGCACGAACGCACGCACTCGTCGAGTTCCGCGCGCTGGCTGCGCGAATGCATCAAGGGCGTGGCGGCGTCGCTGCGGCCCGGCTTCGATGCCGCCCCGCCCATCGCGCGTGCCCTGCCGGCTGAACCGCTTTCCGATCCTCCCTGAGGCTTCCGTCGCGCCGGCGTCGCGACCGAGGCAACGATGAACGAACCGCCAACACACAACAGCTGGAGACAAGCGAAATGAACAGGTTTGAAGAGGCGCCGAAGGCCGCCAACTCCCGCGCGAGCGGGGCCACCGAGGCCGCGCCCTTGCGCGCCGCCGCGCCGCTCAATGGGGGCTTGCTGGAACGCTTTTTCAAGCTGAGCGAGCACAACACCACCGTGCGCACCGAAGTCATCGCAGGCCTGACGACCTTCCTGACGATGGCCTACATCATCTTCGTGAACCCCTCGATCCTCGGCGACGCCGGCATGCCCAAGGGCGCCGTCTTCGTCGCCACCTGCCTGATCGCGGCCATCGGCACGCTGATCATGGGCCTGTACGCCAACTACCCGATCGCCATGGCGCCGGGCATGGGCCTGAACGCCTACTTCGCCTATGTGGTCGTGCTCGGCATGGGCTACACGTGGCAGACCGCACTGGGCGCGGTGTTCATCTCGGGCTGCCTGTTCCTGATCGTGACGGTCACCGGGTTGCGGGAGCTGTTCATCGCGGGCATACCGCAGTCGTTGCGAACGGCGATCACCGTGGGCATCGGCATGTTCCTGGCACTGATCGCGCTCAAGAGCGCGGGCGTGGTCGCGGCCTCGCCGGCCACCTTCGTCACGCTGGGCGACCTGCACTCGGCGCCGGTGATCCTGGCGACCATCGGCTTCCTCATCATCGTGGCGCTGGACAAGCTCAAGGTGCGCGGCGCCATCCTGATCGGCATCATCACCGTGACGGTGCTGTCGTTCTTCTTCGGCGGCAACAAGTTCCATGGCGTGTTCGACGCGCCGCCGTCCATCGCGCCGACCTTCATGCAGCTGGACATCCTGAGCGCGCTCAAGGGCGGCATCCTGAACGTGGTGCTGGTGTTCTTCCTGGTCGAGATGTTCGACGCCACCGGCACGCTGATGGGCGTGGCCAAGCGCGCCGGCCTGCTGGTGCCCGGCAAGATGGAACGCATGAACAAGGCCCTGCTGGCCGACAGCGGCGCGATCTTCGCGGGCTCGCTGCTGGGCACCTCGAGCACCACGGCCTACGTGGAAAGCGCGGCCGGCGTGCAAGCCGGTGGCCGCACCGGTCTCACGGCCGTGGTGGTGGCGGTGCTGTTCCTGGCCTGCCTGATGATCTCGCCGCTGGCGGGCTCGGTGCCGGCCTACGCCACCGCCCCGGCGCTGCTCTTCGTGGGCTGCCTGATGCTGCGCGACCTGGTCGAACTCGACTGGGAAGACACCACCGAAGTCATTCCCGCCGCCGTCACGGCGCTGGCCATGCCCTTCACCTACTCGATCGCCAATGGCCTGGCCTTCGGCTTCATCACCTACGCCGTGCTCAAGCTGTGCACCGGCCGGGCACGGGAAGTGCATGCGATGGTCTGGGTGATCGCGGCGATCTTCCTGTTCAAGTTCGCCTACATCGGCGGACACTGAACGACGCGCCGCTGGGCGCCGATGGTTGCGGGGACGCTATTAAACTTATAGCTGTCCCCGCTTTGTTGCAGTTGAACGAGACAAACCCACGAAACCCGGCATGACAACCCCCAGACTCCAGCTGGCGCACATCACCAAGCGGTACCCCGCGGTGGTGGCCAACAGCGACATCTCCCTGGCCGTGGCGCCCGGTGAAATCCATGCCGTGCTCGGAGAGAACGGCGCGGGCAAATCGACCCTGATGAAGATCATCTACGGCTCGGTCAAGCCCGACGAAGGCACCGTCACCTTCGACGGCCAGACGGTCAACCTGCGCAATCCGCAGCAGGCGCGGGCGCTGGGCATCAGCATGGTGTTCCAGCACTTCAGCCTGTTCGACACGCTCACCGTGGCCGAGAACGTCTGGCTGGGCCTGGACAAGTCGCTCGCGCTGGCCGAGGTGGCCCGCAGCATCACGGCCAAGGCCGGTGAGTACGGCCTGGACATCGACCCCGCGCGCCCCGTGCACACGCTGTCGGTGGGCGAGATGCAGCGGGTGGAGATCATCCGCGCGCTGCTCACCAACCCCAAGCTGCTGATCCTCGACGAGCCGACCTCCGTGCTCACGCCGCAGGCCGTCATCCGCCTGTTCGGCGTGCTGAACAAGCTGGCCTCGGAAGGCTGCAGCATCCTCTACATCAGCCACAAGCTGCACGAGATCCAGGAACTGTGCACGGCGTGCACGGTGCTGCGCGGCGGCAAGGTCACGGGCGTGTGCAACCCGCGCAACGAGAGCACCGAGTCGCTCTCGCGCCTGATGATCGGCAGCGAGCCGCCGCCGCTGCAACACCGTCCGCTGCATGCCGGCGCGGTGGCGCTGCGCGTGCAGGGCCTGAAGCTGGCGCGCGAGGACCAGTTCGGCGTCGACCTCGACGGCATCTCGTTCGAAGTGCGCGCGGGCGAGGTCGTCGGCATCGCCGGTGTCTCGGGCAACGGCCAGAAGGAACTGCTTTACGCGCTCTCGGGCGAGGACGTGCGCGCCGAGGCCGCGATGGTCCAGGTGTTCGACAAGCCCGCCGGCCGGCTGCGCCCGCGTGCGCGGCGCGCGCTGGGCCTGCACTTCGTGCCCGAGGAGCGGCTGGGCCGCGGCGCGGTGCCCACGCTGGGCCTGGCGCACAACCTGCTGCTCACGCGCGGCGACGCGGTCGGCAAGGGCGGATGGATCCGCACCTCGGCGCTCGAGAAGCAGGCGTGCGCCATCATCGAGCGCTTCAAGGTGAAGGCCGGTGGTCCGGGCGCGGCAGCCCGCTCGCTGTCGGGCGGCAACCTGCAGAAATTCATCGTCGGTCGCGAGATCGACGCGAACCCGAAGCTCTTCATCGTCTCGCAGCCGACCTGGGGCGTGGACGTGGGCGCGGCTGCGCTCATCCATGCCGAGATCCTCGCGCTGCGCGACGCCGGCTGCGCCGTGCTCGTCATCAGCGAGGAACTCGACGAACTCTTCAACATCAGCGACCGGCTGCATGTGATCGCCAAGGGCCGGATGTCGCCTTCCATCGACCGCGCGGCGGCCACGCTGCCGCAGATCGGCGAATGGATGAGCGGCCTGTGGCACGGCAAGGAGCCGCAACAGCAGCAGAAGGAGGGCGCCCATGCTCAAGCTTGAACCCCGCCCGGAGCTGTCGCGCTTCTGGAGCTATGCATCGCCGCTGCTCGCGCTGCTGATCACCGTGCTCATCGGCGTGGCGCTGTTCGCCGCGCTCGGCAAGGACCCGATCAAGGGCCTGCAGGTGTTCTTCTACGAACCGATCAAGAGCGGCTACGCCATCGGCGAGCTGATGGTGAAGGCCACGCCGCTGCTCATCATTGCGCTCGGGTTGGCCGTGTGCTTTCGCTCCAACGTCTGGAACATCGGCGCCGAAGGGCAGTTCGTCTGCGGCGCCATCGCGGCGGGCGGCGTGGCGCTCATGGCCGACAAGACCACCGGCGGCTGGATCGTCGCGGCCATCCTGCTGGCGGGCATCGCGGGCGGCATGGTGTGGGCCGGCATCGTCGCGTTCCTGCGCGACAAGTTCAACGCCAACGAAATCCTGGTGAGCCTGATGCTGGTCTACGTGGCCACGCTGATGTTGAGCTACCTGGTCTTCGGTCCCTGGAAAGATCCGCAGGGCTACAACTTCCCGCAGACCAAGACCTTCGAGGCGGTGACGCAGATCCCGCGGCTCATGAAGGGCTCGCGCGTGTCGATCGGCCTGATCATCGCGCTGGTCGGCGCGGGCGCGTTGTGGGTGTTCCTGTTCCGCACGCGCGCGGGCTTCGCGCAGCAGGTGGGCGGGCTGGCGCCTGCGGCGGCGCGTTACGCCGGCTTCTCGGCACGCCGCGCGGTATGGATCGCGCTGCTCACCTCGGGCGGCGCGGCCGGCCTGGCGGGCGCGCTCGAAGTGGCCGGCCCCATCGGCCAGCTCACGCCGTACGTGCCCGCGGGCTACGGCTTCGCGGCCATCATCGTGGCCTTCGTCGGGCGGCTGCATCCGGTGGGCATGATCTTCTCGGCCATCCTGATGAGCATGTTCTACATCGGCGGCGAGCTCGCGCAGTCGCGCCTGGGCCTGCCCAAGTCGCTGACCGGCGTGTTCCAGGGCCTGCTGCTGTTCACGCTGCTGGCCTGCGACACGCTCATCGCCTACCGCATCCGCCGCAAGGCCGCCACGAAGGCGGCCGCGCTGACGACCAGCTCGCTGCAGGTCAGCACGCCGCTCACCGCGCCCGTGGCGCGCCCCAAAGAAGGGAGCCTCTGACCATGGAAAGCTACGCACTCCTGCTGGGCTCCACCTTGAGCGCGGGCACCGTGCTCGCGATCGCGGCGCTGGGCCTGCTGATCAACGAGAAGGCCGGTGTCGTCAATCTCGGCGCCGAGGGCATGATGCTGTGCGCCGCCATCGCGGGCTTCGCGACGGTGGTCATCACGCACAACCCGTGGCTCGGCTTCCTGGCCGGCATGGCGGCCGGCGCCTTGCTCGCCGCCTTCTTCGGCGTGCTGGTGATCTGGCTCAACACCAACCAGTACGCCACGGGGCTCGCGCTGAGCCTGTTCGGCGTCGGCTTCTCGGCCTTCGCGGGCATCAGCTTCGTGCAGGCCAAGCTGCCCGAGAGCACGCCCTTCGCCATTCCCGTGCTGGCCGACATCCCGCTGGCCGGCCCCGCGCTGTTCCGTCATCACCCGATGGTGTACGTGGCGGTGCTGCTCACCATCGGGCTCATCTGGTTCCTGTACCGCACGCGCGCGGGTCTCGTGCTGCGTTCGGTGGGCGAGTCGCCCGAGTCGGCGCATGCGCTGGGCTACCCGGTGCGGCGCATCCGCTTCATGGCGGTGATCGCGGGCGGCGCGCTGTGCGGCCTGGCGGGCGCGTACCTCTCGACCGTCTACACGCCGCTGTGGGTCGAGGGCATGGTCGCCGGCCGCGGCTGGATCGCGCTGGCGCTGACCACCTTCGCCACCTGGCGTCCGATCCGCGTGCTGCTCGGGGCCTACCTGTTCGGCGGCGTCTCGATGCTCGGTTTCCACCTGCAGAGCAGCGGCGTCGACGTGCCCTCGCAGTTCCTCAGCATGGCCCAGTACATCGCGCCGATCGTGGTGCTGGCGCTGATCTCGCGCAACCCGGCGTTCATCCGCATCAACATGCCGGCCTCGATGGGGAAACCGTTCTACCCCGGCTCATAATCGCGTTCTCGTTTTTTTGCCAACCCGTCCTTTTCTTCTGAGGATTTCGACAATGAATGATCTGAACAAGCGTTCCCTGCTCAAGCTCGCGGCCTTCACCGCGGTGGCTTCGGCGGCCCTCATCGGCTGCGGCAAGAAGGAAGAGGCGGCCGCTCCCGCTGCACCGCCGGCACCGGCGCCTGCAGCCGCTCCGGCCCCCGCGCCGGCCGCACCGCTGAACATCGCATTCGCCTATGTCGGTCCCGTGGGCGACGGCGGTTGGTCCTTCGCGCACGACAACGCCCGCAAGGCGCTGGAGAAGGAATTCGGCGACAAGATCAAGACCACCTTCGTCGAAAGCGTGCCCGAGTCGGCCGACGCCGAGCGCGTGTTCCGCGACTTCGTGGGCCAGGGCAACAAGCTGATCTTCGGCACCACCTTCGGCTACATGGAGCCCATGCTCAAGGTTGCCAACGACAGCAAGGACGTGAAGTTCGAGCATGCCACCGGCTACAAGACCGCCGAGAACATGCGCACCTACGACAGCCGCACCTACGAAGGCGCGTACATGGCCGGCGTGATCGCCGGCTCGATGACCAAGAGCAACACGCTGGGCGTGGTCGGCTCGGTGCCGATTCCTGAAGTGCTGCGCAACATCAACAGCTTCACGCTGGGCGCGCAGTCGGTCAACCCGAAGATCACAACCAAGGTCGTGTGGGTGAACGAGTGGTTCAGCCCGCCCAAGGAAACCGAAGCCGCCACCGCGCTGATCAACGGCGGCGCCGACGTGCTGTTCCAGAACACCGACTCGCCGGCCGTGCTCAAGACCGCACAGGAAAAGGGCAAGCGCGCCTTCGGCTGGGATTCCGACATGACCGCCTACGGCCCGAAGGCCCACCTGGGCTCGGCCATCATCAACTGGGCGCCGTACTACATCAAGACCACGCAGGACGCGCTGGACGGCAAGTGGAGCACCGGCCAGACCTGGTGGGGCGTGAAGGAAGGCGCGATCGACATCGTCTCGATCGCCGAAGACGTGCCCGCCGAAGCCAAGGCCAAGGTCGAGGAAGTGAAGAAGGGCCTGAAGGACGGCACCTTCTCGATCTGGAAGGGCCCGATCGTCGGCCAGGACGGCAAGGAGCTGATCGCCAAGGACGCGGTCGCCGACGACAAGTTCTTGTCGGGCGTGAACTTCTACATCAAGGGCGTGGAAGGCAAGGTGCCGGGCGGCGACAAGAAGTAATCGATCGATTCATCGCCTCGGCGATCGGCATCCAAAGGGTCGTCTGCGGACGACCCTTTTTTCATTCGGACAAGGGGTTCACCTCATGAAGCTGCAAAGGGGCATGGCTGCGGGTGCGGCACTGCTGGCGCTGTCGATCGCGCCGTTGTCGTTCGCCGCACCACCGACGTTCTCGAAAGAAGAGCAGCGTCTGCGCAAGGCCGTGGACGACGCGGAAATGTGCTTTCACTTCGCCGGCGAATTCAACGGCGACGGTTCGGCGCGCGACAAGGAAGTGGCGCGCCAGCAGCGCAAGCACTGCGGCAAGGAAAGCCAGCAACTGGTGTTGCAGGCCTACCGCAAGAACCCGCAGGATGTGCGGCTCTACCCGGCGGTGCTGAGGCTGGACGGGCTGATGCCTGGGCTCACGTTGCCCGCGGCCGAGAAGGCACGGCTCTGCGCTGTGGCGAAGACGGAGCTGGCCTGCCCCTGAGTGTGCTTACTGCGCAGCTGCCTGCAGCTGCGCCCCCATCTTCTGGTGGATGAGGTTCACCGCCTTCAGCGGACGCAGCATCACCTTGAACTCGGTGATCTTTCCGTCGGCGTTCCACTTCATCATGTCGACGCCGTTGATCGCGATGCCATCGAGTTCAAGTTCGAACTCGAGCACGGCATCGTTCGGCCCCTGGAGTTCGCGCACGTAGCGGAAGCTCTCGTTGAAGAAGACCTGGAACGCTGCGGCCAGGTACTGCTTCGTGATCGCCTTGCCGACCTGCGGGCGATGCACCACGGGAGAGAGGAAGACGGCGTCGTCGGCCAGCAGGGTGTCCAGGCCCGCCACGTCGCGTGTCTTGACGAGCCGGTGCCAGGTGGAAAGGGTGTCGATCGCCATGGGTCTCCTCGCAGGATGGATGGGAAACCCAGTCTAGCCAAGCGACGACGGGCCCGTCGTCGCGGGCGCGACGGGGCCTGACGGGAAGCCTTACGCGCCCTTCCAGCGCTTGAGCACCAGTGTGGCGTTGGTGCCGCCGAAGCCGAAGCTGTTGCTCATCACGGTGTCGACGGTGGCGTTCTCGCGCGTGGCGGTCAGGATGGGCATGTCGGCCACGTCAGGGTCGAGCGTGTCGATGTTGGCCGAGCCGGCCATGAAGTTGCCTTCCATCATCAGCAGGCAGTAGATCGCCTCGTGCACGCCGGCGGCGCCCAGCGAGTGGCCCGACAGGCTCTTGGTGGAGCTGATGGCCGGCGCCTTGTCGCCGAAGACTTCGCGCACGCCCTTCATTTCCATGACGTCGCCCACGGGTGTCGAGGTGCCGTGGGTGTTCAGGTAGTCGATGGGGGTGTCGGTGGTCGACAGGGCCATCTGCATGCAGCGCACAGCGCCTTCGCCGCTGGGCGCGACCATGTCGTAGCCGTCGGAGGTGGCGCCGTAGCCGACGATTTCCGCGTAGATTCTTGCGCCGCGCGCCAGCGCATGGTCGAGTGACTCGACCACGACCATGCCGCCGCCGCCGGCGATGACGAAGCCGTCACGCTGGGCGTCGTAGGCGCGGGAGGCCTTGTCGGGGGTGTCGTTGTACTTGGTGGACAGCGCGCCCATGGCGTCGAACAGGAACGACTGGGTCCAGTGTTCTTCCTCGCCGCCGCCGGCGAACACGATGTCCTGCTTGCCCATCTGGATCTGCTCCATGGCATTGCCGATGCAGTGCGCGCTGGTGGCGCAGGCCGAGGCGATGGAGTAGTTCAGACCCTTGATCTTGAAAGGCGTCGCCAGACAGGCGGACACGGTGCTGCTCATGGTCCGCGTCACGCGGTAGGGGCCGACGCGCTTGACGCCCTTTTCGCGCAGCAGGTCGAGCGCTTCCATCTGGTTCAGGGTCGAGGCGCCGCCGGAGCCGGCGATCAGGCCGGTGCGCGGGTTGGACACCTGCTCCTCGGTGAGGCCGGCGTCGGCGATGGCGTCCTTCATGGCCAGGTAGGCGTAGGCCGCCGCATGGCCGACGAAGCGATAGAGCTTGCGGTCGATGAGGTCTTCGAGGGGCAGGTCGATGGCGCCGGCCACCTGGCTGCGCAGGCCCATCTCGGCGTAGTCGGGCTTGAAGCGGATGCCGGGGCGGCTGGCCTTGAGGTTGGCGGAGACGGTCTCCTTGTCATTGCCCAGGCACGAAACGATGCCCAGACCCGTGATGACGACGCGACGCATGCAGGAATCCTCAGAAGTTGTCGGTGGAAGTGAACACGCCGACCCGCAGGCCCTCGGCGGTGTAGATCTGGCGGCCGTCGACGCTGACGGAGCCGTCGGCGATGGCCAGGTTCAGCTTGCCCTTGAGCACGCGCTTGATCTGGATGTTGTAGGTGACGAGCTTGGCGGTCGGCAGCACCTGGCCGGTGAACTTCACCTCGCCCGAGCCCAGGGCGCGGCCGCGGCCCGGCAGGCCCTGCCAGCCGAGGAAGAAACCGACCAGCTGCCACATGGCATCCAGGCCCAGGCAGCCCGGCATCACCGGGTCGCCCTCGAAGTGGCAGGCGAAGAACCAGAGGTCGGGCGTGATGTCCAGCTCTGCGGTCAGTTCGCCCTTGCCGTAGGTACCGCCCTCGGCGCTGATGTGGGTGATGCGGTCCACCATCAGCATGTTCGGGGCGGGCAGCTGTGCGTTGCCGGGGCCGAACAGTTCTCCGCGGCTGCAGCGCAGCAGGTCTTCGCGGGTGAAGGCGTTTTGTAGGGTCATGCGAATCGATCAAGGACGGCGCCAGGGCACGAATGCACGCTGCGCGCGGGATGGGAGGGAACACACGCCCGATGCCGGGCCTGCCGGGGTCCAAGCCTAGCGCATCCGCCGAGGCCAGAATTTGACCCACATCAGTTTGGGGAAAAGGGGCTGGCAGCGTATACGTTTTCGGAGATGGCGCCGATGGTGTCTGCCCTTATGCTGTGCGCGATCACAACGTCGCCTCCCGGGCGCTCCACCCCATGACCGATTCCAGCCGCCCCCACTTCGACCCGACCTTCGCGCAGCGCATTCCCGCCGGGCGCCTGCCCGAACTGCTGCGCGCCATGCCCAAGGCCGAGCTGCACATGCACATCGAAGGCTCGCTCGAGCCCGAGCTGATCTTCGCGCTGGCGCAGCGAAACGGCGTTTCGATCCCGTATGCCAGCGTGGAAGACCTGCGCAAGGCTTACGCCTTCACCAACCTGCAGAGCTTTCTGGACATCTACTACGCCGGCGCCAGCGTGCTGCTGAAGGAGCAGGACTTCTACGACATGGCCTGGGCCTACCTGGAGCGCGCCGCCGCCGACCACGTGGTGCACACCGAGATGTTCTTCGACCCGCAGACCCACACGGCGCGCGGCGTGTCGATGGAGACGGTGGT
Organism: Acidovorax cavernicola; assembly: GCF_003581445.1. Lineage (NCBI taxonomy): Bacteria > Pseudomonadati > Pseudomonadota > Betaproteobacteria > Burkholderiales > Comamonadaceae > Acidovorax > Acidovorax cavernicola. The sequence goes on from NZ_QXMN01000041.1 coordinate 45,029, forward strand.
CACCGGCCTGCACCGCGCCTGCGTTGACGCATTGCCGAAGCTGGGCGTGAGCGCCTCGCTCATCCTGTGCTTCCTGCGCCACCTGAGCGAGGAAGAGGCCTTCGAGACGCTGGAACAGGCCCTGCCGTACCGCGACAAATTCATCGGCGTGGGGCTCGATTCGAGCGAGGTCGGCCATCCGCCCGAGAAGTTCGCGCGCGTGTTCGCGCGCTGCCGCGAGCTGGGCTTTCACCTCGTCGCGCACGCGGGCGAAGAGGGCCCGCCGGCCTATGTGTGGAGCGCGCTCGACGTGCTGAAGGTCGAGCGCGTCGACCACGGTGTGCAAAGCGCGAAGGACCCGGCACTGATGAAGCGGCTCGCGCAAGACCGCATTCCGCTCACCGTTTGCCCGCTGTCGAATCTCAAGCTGTGCGTGTTCCCCGACCTGGCGCAGCACAACCTCGGCGCGCTGCTCGACGCGGGGCTGGTCGCCACCGTCAACTCGGACGACCCGGCCTACTTCGGCGGCTACATGAACCAGAACTTCACGCAGACCTTCGCGGCGACCGGCCTCGGCGTGCAGCAGGCGTGGCAGCTTGCGGCCAACAGCTTCGAGGGCAGCTTCATCGACGCGGCGGCCAAGCGCGCCTACGTCGACCGGCTCAACGCCGTCTTCGCGACCTTCTGAGCGAGGTCGGCCGTGCAGGCGCCGGGCTGCGGTCCGGCGCTCTTGCGCGGCAGGAGCAACGGCATCGCGACCAGCGCGCAGGCACTGGCCGCCAGCCACACGACCGGCCAGCCTTGCAGTGTCAGCAGATGCGGGATCGAGAAGGGCGTGAGGAAGCACACCAGGAACACGCTGGTGTTCGCCATGCCCAGGGCGGTGCCGGCGCGCGCCGCGCCGGCCAGCGTGGCCAGCTCGGTGTAGGCCACGCCGTGCCAGGCCGACACGCACACGCCGCTCACGGCCAGCAGTGCGATCAGCGCCCCGCGCAGCGGCAGGGAGGGCGCCTCGGTGCCCGCCGCCATCACCAGCGCGGCCAGGCCCGCGAACAGCACCACGCTGAGCGCGCTGCAGGCCCGCAGGTAGGCCGGGCGGTTGCGGCGGCGGTCGGTCCAGCGGCCGCTCCACACGCGCATCACCATCGCGCCGACCTGCACGAAGACCATCGCGGCGGTGATCGTGCCCAGTCCCACCTGGCCGAAGTCGTGCAGGAACACAGTGCCGAAGGAGAGCACCGCGAACTGCGGCGCGCACAGGATGCCGATGCCGGCCACGATGCGCCACACGCGCACGTCGCGCAGCGGGCTGTGCTTCGGTGTGGCCGCTTCCGTGGACTTGGGATGCGCCGCGATGGGCGGCTCGTGCACCCAGGCCCAGCTCATGGCCGCGCTCAGCGTGCACAGCAGCGCGAGCAGGCCGTACAGCGCTGCAAAGCCGTAGTGCAGCGCCACGAAGGGCAGCACCAGCGCGCCGATGCCGCCGCCCATCGGCACGGCCGTCTGCCGGATGCTCATGGCGAGGCCGCGCTCGCTGGCGTCGAACCAGGTCATCACCGCGCGCCCGCTGGCGCCGTTCACGCTGCCGCCGAGCAAGCCGACCAGCAGCAGCCCCGCACCGAGCACGCCGAGGCCGGGCACATGGCCGGGGCCCGGCGCCGCCCACAGCGCCATTGCGACCAGCGCGATCGCTGTGCTGCCCAGCCCGGCCAGCAGCACGGGGCGGTCGCCCCAGCGGTCGGTCAGCAGGCCCCAGGGCAGCTCGCTCACGGCGATGCCCAGGCCCATGAGGCCGAGCACCAGGCCGAGCGAGGCGTTGTCGAGCTGGTAGCCGGTGCGCATGAGCACGGCGGTCATGGGAATGCCGCTGAAGGCGACCGAGAAGGCCGCGTTGGCAGCCACGCCGGCGGCGAGGACTTTCCAGCGGTGGCGGGGTGACAACACGGAGGGGGAAGTGGGCGAATGTGTCATGTTGCGGTGCAGTGTCCGCCGCTGGAAAGGTTTTGAAAATCAGAAAATAATGCGCCTATCGTCCTGAAATTCAGGACGATGAAAGAACCGACGCGAGGACCCGCAATGACCCAGGTGATGTTCGATCTCGACGTGCTGCGCACCTTTTCCACCGGCATGGCGCTCGGCAGCTATGCGCGCGCGGCCGACAAGCTGGGCCGCTCGACCTCGGCCGTGAGCGCGCAACTCAAGAAGCTGGAGTCGCAGGCCGGCACCGTGCTGTTCCGCAAGGAGGGCCGCGGCCTGGCGCTCACCGATGCCGGCGAAACGCTCTTGGCCTACGCGCACCGCATGCTGGAGCTCAACGACGAAGCCAGCGCAGCCCTGCGCGGCGCCGACCTGCAGGGCTGGGTGCGGTTGGGCCTGCAGGAGGACTTCGGCGAGACGCTGCTGCCAGCCGTGCTCGGCCGTTTTGCGCGCGCGCATCCCAAGGTGCGCATCGAGGCCTGCGTGGCGCGCAGCGGCGAGCTGCGTGAGCGGCTGGAGCTGGGCCAGCTCGACCTGGCGCTGGCATGGGACGCGGGCGACCAGCCGCTGTCGCCCCATGCCGAGCGCGTGGCGCGGATGCCGCTGCTGTGGATCGGGCCGACGGCGCCCGAGCGCGTCGATGCGCCCTGGTGGACCGAGCGCGAGCACCGCGGCACCGGCGCACGCCCGGCCAGGAGCACGGAACCGCTGCCGCTCATCATGCTCGACGCCCCGTGTCCGCTGCGAGAGATCGTCATCACCGCGCTCGACCGCGCCGGCCTGCCGTGGCGCCGCGCCTTCGGCAGCGCCAGCCTGGCGGCGCTGTGGGCCGCGACCTCGGCCGGGCTGGGCCTGACGGTGCGCACGCCGTTCGGATTGCCCTCGCACGTGCGTGTGCTCGATCGCGCGGTGCTCTCGCTGCCGGCGCTGCCGCAGATCTCGCTCGTGCTGTACCGCGCGCAGGCCCGCGCCGAGGCACCGGCGAGCCGGCTGGCCACGCTGCTGCTGGAGGCGGTGCGCCAGCATGCGCAGTTCGAGGCTGTGCAGGTCCGCTGACCGCCTGACCCCGCAGGGCGCAGGCCCTTGCCGGGGCTGCCGCCGCGATGCGTGAGAATCCGCCGCAAGAGACAAGCGCAAGCGACAAGACCCAAGCGAGACGGCATGACCACCACGCGGCACAACTCCCTGCATCTGTGGGACGACAGGTTCCTCTACATCACACCGGCGATCCAGTCGGGGCTCACGGCGCGTTCGTCGGCCACGCTGCTGGCGTCGGTCAGCGGCCATCCCTTCACGCTGGAGGCGCTCGACGGCACGCGCGTGCGCTGCACCGCCGCGCTGGTGGGCCCGCATGTGTCGCGCCGCCTCGATGTCGACGGCTGCGGGCTGCTGTCGCTGAACCTCGATCCGGCCTCCAGCGCCTACCGCATGCTCTCGCGGCACATGGGCGGTCACGGCATCCAGCCGATCGACGCACGCTGCTTCGGCCGCGTGCGCGACGACTTCGAGCCGGCACAGCACGGCGCGTTGTCCGACCGGCGCCTGCAGCTGCTGAGCTCGAAGCTGGTCACGTCGATCACCGAGAGCCCCGAGATCCAGCCCGCCATCGACCCGCGCATCGACCGCGTGCTGCAGGCCATCCGCACGCACGCGGGGCAGATTCCGCTGCGCGAGCTGTCGGCGCTGGCCTTTCTCTCGCCCGACCGGCTCACGCACCTGTTCGCGCAGCAGGTGGGTGTGTCGATCAAGCGCTATGCGCTGTGGACCAAGGTGCGCCGCACGGTGCAGCAGTTCACCGCGCGCCGCCCGCTGACCGACGTGGCGCTCGCCAGCGGCTTCACCGACGCGGCGCACATGAGCCGCACCTTCCAGCGCTACTTCGGCCTGTCGCCGTCGTTCCTGTCGAACCAGGTGCGCGTGACGGCCGACGAGCACGCCTCGCACGCGTGGGGGCGCGGGCTCGCGCACTGAGCCTTCGCCCATCTCCAGACGCCCAGACGCGAGGCCATGGGACGGCAGGACAGCGGCTGCGTTCAAGCCCCGCCGTGCCCGCGCACCTAAGCTGTGCGGTGCTCCGCCAAGAGAGCGCGCCATTCACTGGAGAGACCATGAGACCTCGGATTTCCTCGCGCGGTGCGTTGCCGCGCCTGCTCTGGCCCACGCTCGCCGCGGCGGCCGCACTGACCGCCTGCGGCGGTGGTGGAAGCAGCGGCAGCAGCGGCTTCCTGCTCCCCGGCACGCCGCCGGCCGGCAACACCTCCTACAAGGCGGAGATCCGCCGCACCGCGATGGGCGTGCCGCACATCAAGGCCGACAGCTGGTCCGGCCTGGGCTACGGCTATGGCTACGCGCAGGCGCAGGACAACCTCTGCACCATGGCCGACTCGTTCCTCACCTACCGGGGCGAGCGTTCGCAGCATTTCGGCGCCGACGCGAAGCTCGTCGCCAGCAGCACCATCGGTCTGCCGAAGAACATCGATTCCGACTTCTTCCATCGCCACGTGATCTCGCCCGATGTGCTGCAGCAGATGATCGACGCGCAGTCCGCGCACATGAAGCAGCTGGTGGCGGGCTTTGCCGCTGGCTACAACCGCTATGTGCGCGAGGTGAAGGCCGGCGGCAGCGCGCACGCGGCCTGCCGCACTGAGGCCTGGGTGAAGCCGGTGACCGCTGAAGACATCTTCCGCCGCATGTACGCGACCAACCTGGCGGGCGGCTACAGCAACTTCCTGGCGCACATCGCGAATGCGACCCCGCCGGCAGCATCAGCATCAGCACCGGCGAAGGTCTCGGCCCGCGACGACGCGCGGCGCAAGCCGCTGCAGCTCGCGGCCCGCGACATCGCGGTGCCTCTGCAGGTCGGCGGCGAGGAGGGCGTGGGCAGCAACATGATCGGCTTCGGCACCGCGGCCACCGGCGACGCGAGCCCGCTGCTGTTCGGCAACCCGCACTGGTACTGGCGCGGGCCCGACCGCTTCTACCAGGCCCAGCTCACGCTGCCGGGCCAGCTCGACGTCAGCGGCACCTCGTTCCTGGGCGTGCCGGTGATCCTGATCGGCTTCAACGACCACATCGCGTGGAGCCACACCGTCTCGACGGCCAAGCGCTTCGGCTTCTACGAACTGAAGCTGGCCTCGGGCGACCCCACCAGCTACATGCGCGACGGCCGCGCGGTGAAGATGCAGGCGAACGAGATCACCGTGCAGGTGAAGCAGGGCGACGGCAGCGTGGTGCCCGTGAAGCGCACGCTCTACAAGTCCGCGTACGGCCCGATCGTCAACCTGCAGCACCTGAGCGACAAGCTGCCGCCGTGGACCCCCACCACGGCCTACGCGATGCGCGACATCAACGACCAGAACTACCGCACCTTCCGCAACTGGCTGCGCTGGGGCCAGTCGCGCTCGCTCGACGAGCTCATCGCCATCCAGCGCGAGGAGGCGGCCATCCCGTGGGTCAACACCGTGGCCGTCGGCCGGGGCAGCGCCAAGGCCTGGTACGCCGACATCGGCGCGGTGCCCAACGTGTCCGCGGACCAGATGGCGAACTGTTCGAGCAAGAGCCCAGTCGGCGCGGCGCTGCAGGCCGTGGCGGCGCTCGCCCGCGTGCCGGTGCTCGACGGCTCGCGCAGCGCCTGCGACTGGCAGACCGATGCCGACTCGGCGCAGAAGGGCGCGCTCGGCGCCGCCCGCATGCCGAGCCTGCTGCGCGACGACTACGTGGCCAACATGAACGACAGCTACTGGCTGGCGAACCCGAAGGCGCCGCTGACCGGCTACCCGGCGATCATGGGACCGGCCGGCACCGACCCCGTGACCTTCCGCACGCGCTTGGGCCATCTGCTCGCGCAGGGGCGCCTGGACGGCACCGATCGCCATGGCGCACGGGGCGCCACGCCCGACACCGTGAAGCGCATGGTGCTCGACAGCCGCGCACTGACGCCCGAACTCTTCAAGGCACAGGCGCTGCCGCTGGTGTGCGCGAGATCCGCCATCACCGTCGCGACCGATCCGCTGACCAGCGAAGCCGTCGGCCGCGACATCGACGTCACCGCCGCCTGCAGCGCGCTGCAGGCCTGGGACGGCACCGGCGGGGCGGGTGCACGTGGCGCGCACGTGTGGGACGAGTTCTGGAGCCGCGCCTCGCGCATTCCGGCGGCCGACCTGTACGGCGTGCCCTTTGACCCGGCCGACCCGATCCGCACCCCGCGCGACCTGAAGCCCACCGCCGCCCCCGCGCTGCAACAGGCTTTCGGCGCTGCCGTGGCGCGCGTGCAGGCCAGCGGCTTCGCCGAGAACGCAGCGCGCGGCGACTACCTGTTCGCCACCCGCGGCGGCCAGAAGATCCCGCTGTACGGCGGCTGCGGCGGCCCGGGCTACTTCACCATCGCCTGCTCCGAGAACCGGCTCGACAAGGGCGGCTACACCATGGACCTCAACCCGAACGGCAACAGCTACATGCACATCGTGCGCTTCCCCTCGGGCGGCGTGGAGGCCCACACCTTCCTGGCCTTCTCGCAGTCGGACGATCCGGCCTCGCCGCACCACGCCGACTACACCCGGGCCTACAGCGCGGGGCAGTGGCTCAAGGTGCCGTTCTCCGAAGCCGAGATCAAGGCCGACGCGGCCTACCGCAGCACGGTCGTCAGCGAGTAGATCCGCGAGCAGTAGACGACGCGGCCGCGCGCTGCGCGAGCCAGTTCCATCCGGCACCTGCGGCCATGAGCACGCAGGTGCCGAGGAACACGGCGCGCATGCCGATGTGCCCGCCCACGAAGCCGCCGAGCAGCGGGCCCGCCACCTGGCCCGTGTACTGCGCCGAGGTCGAATAGCCGAGCATGTTGCCGGCCACGCGCTCGGGCACGTTGTGGCGGATCACGCTTGCGATGCAGGGCAGCAGACCGCCGAGCGACAGCCCCATGAGAAAGCGCAGCACCACCAGTTGCCAGCCCGCCGTGACGAAGGCCTGCGGCACCAGCAGCAGCGCCGACACCGCCAGGCATCCGACGATCACGTTCCAGTGCCCCACGCGGTCGGCCAGCTTGCCCAGCCGCGAGGCCGAGAGGATGCTGCCGAGCGCGGCGGCCGACATCACGAGGCCGGCCATCATCGTCACGCGCTGCGGGTCTTTGACCAGCGTGGCGACGTAGACCGTGATGATCGGTTCGATCGACATGTTGGCCAGCATCAGCAGCATGCCGGTGAAGAGCATTGCGACCAGCGGGCGCTTGTCGGGCACGGCGGCCCAGCCGGTGTCGGGGGTGCCGTCCTGCTTGATGGCGGCAGGGGCTTTTTTCTCTTCGCGGATCAGGAACGCGGTGGCGAGAAAGGCCACGAAGATCATCGCGCCCGCCGCGAAGAAGGTCGCGCGGATGCCGATGAGCGGCGGCAGTGCGCCGCCCACCAGCGGGCCCACGAGGTTGCCGGCCATGATGGCCGACGACATGGTGCCCAGCGCCCAACCCGTGCGGTCCTTCGGCGTCTGCGTGGCGACCAGCACCATCGAGCCCGAGGCATAGCCGCCCAGCAGGCCCGCAAGCAGCCGCAGGCCCACGAGCTGCCACACATTGCCGGCCATGCCGATCAGCGCCATCGCCACCGCCATGCCCAGGCTCGCGCGGATCAGCATCGGCTTGCGGCCATAGCGATCGGCCAGGCGCCCCCACAGCGGCGCCACCAGCGCAGCGCTGAAGAAGGTGGCCCCATAGGCCGCGCCCGACCACTGCACGATGGCCGCATGGTCCTTCACGCCCAGTTGTTCGACATACAGCGGCAGGAACGGCAGCAGCAGCGTCATCGCCACGATGGTGGTGAAGGAGCCGAACATGCAGACGGCAAGGTTGCGTTGCCAGTGCGCGTGGCTGGCGTGGGGGATCGGGTTCGTCATGGGGCGAATCGATTGTGTGGCGCGGCGGGCTGAAGCCGCACTGCCGATTCGCGGCGGGGCCCATCGCGATGCCCGACGGATCGCCGTCGCACTAAAATCTTCCCCCCCCCCCGCAGCCGGGCGTCCCGGCCGGCTGCGGGTTTCTTGTTCGACCGGGGCCATGTAGAGGACCACCATGTACAAAAACCTCGCGGGCCGCGCCGTTCTGGCGTGGGTGACCGCCTGTTTTTTATCCCCCGCCTTTTCACAGACCGCGCCGCCGAAGCCGCCTCCCGCCAAGGACGCGCTGAAGATCGGCTTCGTCTACGTCACGCCCGTCACCGATGCCGGCTGGGTGCGCCAGCATGAGGAAGGCCGAAAGGCCGTCGAGGCGGCGCTGGGCAGCCGCGTGAGCACGACCTTCGTCGAGAACGTGCCCGAGGGTGCCGACGCCGAGCGCGTGATCCGCGACCTCGCGCAGCAGGGCAACCAGCTGATCTTCACGCCCAGCTTCGGCTACATGGAGCCGACGATGAAGGTCGCGAAGGACTTCCCCGGCGTGAAGTTCGAGTCGATCACCGGCTACAAGACCGCGCCCAACGTCGCCACCGCCAATGCCCGCTACTACGAAGGCCGCTACCTCGCAGGCATCGCGGCCGGGCGCATGACGAAGACGAACATCGCGGGCTATGTCGCGGGCTTTCCCATTCCGGAAGTGCTGCAGGGCATCAACGCCTTCACGCTCGGCATGCGCTCGGTGAACCCCAAGGCCAAGGTGGTCGTGGTGTGGCTCAACGAGTGGTTCGATCCGCCGAAGGAGCGCGACGCGGCGATGGCGCTGTTCAACCAGAACGCCGACGTGCTCGCCTTCCACACCGGCTCCACCGCCGTGATGGCCGCCGCGCAGGAGCGCGGCAAGATGGCCGTGGCCTACCACTCCGACATGCGCAAGGTCGCGCCCGACGCGCAGATCGTCGCCGTCACGCACCAGTGGGGCGGCTACTACACGCAGCGCGCCCGCGCGGTGCTCGACGGCACCTGGAAGAGCGGCAACCTCTGGGGCGGCGTGAAGGAAGGACTGATCCGCGTCGGGGACTTCGGCACCAAGGTGCCCAAGGCCGTGCAGCAGGAGGTGCTGGCGCGCCAGCAGGACATCGAGGCGGGCAGGCTGCAGCCGTTCCGGGCGGTGGCCGCCGATGTGCGCGACAACGAGGGCCGTGTCGCGATCGCCAAGGGCGCGCAGCTGACCGACGAGCAGATCCTGAAGATGAGCTGGCTGGCCGAGGGCGTGCAGGGCCGCGTGACGCGCTGAGCCTTGTAAACAGTGGGAAGAAGAGAGCGCTGGGCGTATAGCACTCATACGCGCAGGGCAATTCCCGTCGTCCGGGGCTGGATTACCCTCCGGATCCACGATGAAAAAAGCCTACCGCGCCTCCCTCCTGCGATTCGACGCCGCCGGCCTGCCCGTTTTCGATGAAGACGGCCTGCTGGTCGTCGCCCCCGACAGCACTGGCCGCCAGCGCGTGCTCGACGCCGGCAGTCATGCCGACGTGGCCCCGCGCCATGCCGGCGCCCACACGACCCACCTGCCGGGCCGCATCCTGGCGCCGGGCTTCGTGGACATGCATGTGCATTACCCGCAGACCGACATCATCGGCGCGCCCGCCGCCGGCCTGCTGCCCTGGCTCGAGAACTACACCTTCCCGGCCGAAAGCAAGTTTGCCGACCCTGCGCATTCGCGCGAGGTGGCCGACGTGTTCTTCGACGAGCTGCTGCGCAACGGCGTGACCACCTCGCTGACCTTCGCGACCTCGCACGTCGCCTCGGTCGACGCCTTCTTCGAGAGCGCGCAGCGCCGCCAGCTGCGCATGATCACCGGCAAGGTGCTGCAGGACCGCAATTCGCCCGACGGCGTGCGCGATCAGATCGAGCAGAGCCTCGTCGACACCGAGGCGCTGATCCGCAAGTGGCACAACGTCGACCGGCTCGGCTACGCCATCACGCCGCGCTTTGCACCCACCAGCACCGACGCGCAGATGCGCGGTGCCGGCGAGCTGGCCGCGAAGTACGGCGACACCTGGATCCAGTCGCATGTGGCCGAGAACCGCGACGAGGTGAAGTGGGCGCGCGAGCTGTACCCGAAGTCGCGCTCCTACCTCGACGTGTACGCCGACTTCGGCCTGCTGCGCGAGCGTGCGGTGTACGCCCACTGCATCTACCTGGACGACACCGACCGTGCGCTCATGCACGAGACGAAGACCGCCGCCGCCGTGAGCCCCACGAGCAACCTGTTCCTGGGCAGCGGCTTCTTCGACTTCGGCGCGGCCGATCGTCTCGAACAACCGTATGGCCTGGCCAGCGACGTGGGCGGCGGCACCAGCTTCAGCCCCTTCCATACCATGCTGGCCGCGTACTACGTGGGCCGCGAAGGCCAGACCAAGACCGGCCTGAGCATCGCGCCCTCGCGGCTGTGGTGGCATCACACCGGCGGCGCAGCGCGCTCGCTGGGGCTCGACGGCGTGGTCGGCAACCTGCAGCCGGGCTGCGAGGCCGACTTCCTGGTGCTGAACCCCTCCGCCACGCCGCTGCTGGCGCGCAAGACCTCGCTGGCCAACAACCTCGAAGAGCTGCTGTTCGCGATGATCGTGCTGGGCGACGACCGGCTGGTCGAGCGCACGGTGATTTCGCAGGCGGGCTGATCTGCCCATGGGGGGAGGCGCACAGGGCGCCCATGCCACAATTCGGCCCCGATTCCCCCGCAGCAGCATCAGCGAGCGCATATGAGCATCAAGAGCGACAAATGGATCCGGCGCATGGCCGAGCAGCACGGAATGATCGAGCCCTTCGAGCCCGGTCAGGTGCGCGAGGCCGACGGCCACAAGATCATCAGCTACGGCACCTCCAGCTACGGCTACGACATCCGGTGCGCGCCTGAGTTCAAGGTCTTCACCAACATCCACAGCACGGTGGTCGATCCGAAGAACTTCGACGAGAAGAGCTTCGTCGACATGCACGGCGACCACTGCATCATCCCGCCCAACAGCTTCGCGCTGGCGCGCACCGTGGAGTACTTCCGCATCCCGCGCAACGTGCTCACGGTCTGCCTGGGCAAGAGCACCTATGCGCGCTGCGGCATCATCGTCAACGTGACCCCCTTCGAGCCCGAATGGGAAGGCTACGTGACGCTCGAATTCAGCAACACCACGCCGCTGCCCGCCAAGATCTACGCGGGCGAAGGCTGTGCGCAGGTGCTCTTCTTCGAGAGCGACGAAGTCTGCGAAACCAGCTACAAGGACCGCGGCGGCAAGTACCAGGGCCAGCGCGGCGTCACCCTGCCCAAGACCTGAGACCCCTGATACCCATGCCCTGACCGTCGGTTACGTCGCCGGCGGCCGGGGCAAGTACCATCCTGCGACATTCCGGCAAAAACTTCAGCAGAGCCGGCAAGGAGAGTGCGATGAGATGGGAAGGCAACGAACAGTCCGACAACGTCGAAGACCGCCGTGATGGCGGCGGCGGTGGAGGCGGGGGCTTCATCGGGGG
>NZ_QXMN01000131.1:0-2687 GCF_003581445.1 Acidovorax cavernicola
GCGCTGGGTTTCATACATTTGGTAAAGCATGGGCAAGACCTTGTTATGTTGCAGTGCAATATAGCAGTTGTCTGGCATGACGGTGCGAGAGTGTGGCAGAGCCATCGCATCCATGCGGGAGAACCTTCGCCGAAAGCCGTTCTGTCATGTGCAACCGGTATATGCCTCAGGCGCTCGCGCCCGCTTCCTCGGCGCGCGGCAGCCGCGCGATGGCCATGACTTCGCGCGCTGGCAAGCCCTTGAGACGGTGATCGCTCCAGACCTGGCGCCAGCGGCGCGCGCCCGCGAGCCCGTGGCGCAGGCCCAGCATATGGCGCGCAATGCTGTACCAGTGGGTGCCGTGCGCCAGCGCTTCGCGCTCCATGTACTCGACCATCTGCTCCTCGACCGCTTCGCGCGTCAGCGCGCTGGGCGCCGCGCCGTAGAACTGCGCATCCCAGCTCGCGAGCCACCAGGGGTTGTGATAGGCCTCGCGGCCGATCATCACGCCGTCGACCACCTCGAGTTGCTCGGCGACCGCCGCGCTGTCCTTGAAGCCCCCGTTGATCGCAATGGTCAACTGCGGAAATTCACGCTTGAGCCGGGCCACGACGTCGTAGCGCAGCGGCGGCACTTCGCGGTTTTCCTTGGGCGACAGGCCCTTGAGCCAGGCGTTGCGCGCGTGCACGATGAACACTTCGCAGCCCGCGTCAGCCACGGTACCGATGAAATCGCGCACGAAGTCGTAGCTTTCGCTCTTGTCGATGCCGATGCGGTGCTTCACCGTGACCGGAATCTGCACCACGTCGCGCATCGCCTTGACGCCGTCGGCGACGAGCTGCGCCTCGTTCATCAGGCAGGCGCCAAACGCGCCGCGCTGCACGCGCTCGCTGGGACAGCCGCAATTAAGGTTGATCTCGTCGTAGCCCCATTGCTCTCCGAGCTGCGCGCTGCGCGCGAGGTCGGCGGGCTCGCTGCCGCCGAGCTGCAAGGCCAGGGGGTGTTCTTCGGCATTGAAGCGCAAGTGGCGCGGCACATCGCCGTGCAGCAGCGCGCCGGTGGTCACCATCTCGGTATAGAGCAGCGTATGGCGCGTCAACAGCCGGTGCAGGTAGCGGCAATGCCTGTCGGTCCAGTCCATCATCGGCGCGACGGACATCCGCCAATTCAATGCAACAGGTTGATTTTGTGGGGAAGTCTGCGAATTCATGGGCGGTATTTGGTGCTTGTGGCACTGGCTGTAGCACCCGAGAAGCGCGCGGGCTAAACCACTGCGTACACAGCACAGATACGTCTAAAAGATCAGGGCGTCATTGTGCACACAGAGGCGCAGACCTTCACGAAGAAGGCTTTAGCCAATTTCAGCGGAAAAACAGCGAGCGGATCGCAAACGTGTACTCGGACTCCAGCGCCATCAGGGCCACCAGTACCAGAAGGCATAGCGGTGGCAGCAAGATCGCGCAGACCAGCGCCAGCCGTTCCCAGGCCAGGTGCATGAAGACCGCGACGATCAAGCCGGCCTTCATCAGCATGAAAGCCACAATCAGGCCCCAGCGCAGATAGCCTGTGAAGCGGAAGTAGTCGACCATGTAGGACAGTGTGCTGAGCACGAACAGCAGCCCCCATATCTTGAGGTAAAGGCTGATCGGATGTTGTTGGCCGGTGGATAGCATGGCAGACCTCACCAGAGGTAGAACAGCGCAAAAATGAACACCCAGACCAGATCGACGAAGTGCCAGTACAGGCCTGCGATCTCGACGATCTGGTAGTTGCCGCTCTTTTCATAGTCGCCGCGCAGCAACTTGAAGGCGACGGTGAACAGGTAGAGCACGCCGAGCGACACATGCAGGCCGTGAAAGCCGGTGATCATGAAGAAGGCCGAGCCGAACTGCGCCGCCCCCATCGGGTTGCCCCAGGGGCGCACGCCTTCCTCCAGGATCAGCTTGGACCATTCAAAGGCCTGCATCGCAACAAACATCGTGCCCAGCATGCCGGTCGCCAGCATCAGCGTGGCGGCTTTCACCCGGTCGCGGCGGTAAGCGAAGTTCACCGCCATCGCCATGGTGCCGCTGCTGGTGATGAGCACGAAGGTCATCAGCGCGATCAGCAGCAGCGGCACGTCCACGCCCGCGACATGCAGGGCGAACACCTCGCTGGGGTTGGGCCAGGGCACGGTGGTCGCGCCGCGCACCGCCATGTATCCGACGAGAAAGCAGCTGAAAACGAAAGTGTCCGAGAGCAGGAAGATCCACATCATGGCCTTGCCCCAGGACACGCGGAAGGCTTCGCGGTCGGACGACCAGTCCGCCAGGAGCCCGCGCCAGCCGTCGGGCGCAGCGGGTGTTTCCGGCGTGGCTGCCAGAGGTGCGGCGGATGCGTTGGTGACAAGGCTCATGGTCAGGCCTCTTTCAGGCGGTGCCACAGATGAAGCGCACCACTTGCGGCGTCAGCCCACCCAGCGTGGCGAACAGCAGGATCCAGACGGCCAGCAAAAAATGCCAGTAGCGTGTGCACAGCCTGATGCGTTGCTCCGCACGTGCCGGTGTGGCCTGGCGCCACAGGCCGGTCGCCGTCACGCCCCAGGCGATGAGGCCTCCCGCCACATTCAGCCCGTGCAGGGCGGTCAGCAGGTAGAAAAAACTCGCGGCCGGGTTGCCTGCCGGCATCACCTGCGCGGCATACAGCATCTGCCAGGCCCACATCTGGAC
>NZ_QXMN01000132.1:0-2685 GCF_003581445.1 Acidovorax cavernicola
GCTCGAGGTAGACCTCCATCACGGCCAGGCACACGTCCAGGCCGATCATGTCGGCCAGCGCCAGCGGGCCTATGGGCTGGTTGCAGCCCAGCTTCATGCCGGCGTCGATGTCCTCGGCCGTGGCCAGGCCTTCGGACAGCACGAAGAACGCTTCGTTGATCATCGGCACCAGAATGCGGTTGACGACGAAGCCGGGAGCGTTCTTCACGGTGATCGGGCTCTTGCCCAGGCGCACGGAGAGTTCCTTGACGCTGTCATGCGTCGCGTCGCTGGTCTGCAGGCCGCGGATGATCTCCACCAGCGCCATCATCGGCACGGGGTTGAAGAAGTGCATGCCGATGAAGCGGTCGGCGCGGGTGGTGATCGCGGCGAGCTGGGTGATGGAGATCGACGAGGTGTTCGATGCGAGGATCACTTCGGGCGCGAGCAGCGCGTCGATCTGTTGCAGGATCTTGACCTTGAGCGCGAAGTTCTCGGTCGCGGCCTCGATCACGATCTGCGCGGCCTGCAGGTCTTCGTAGCGCGTCGAGGTCTTGATGCGCGCCAGCGCCGCGGCCTTGTCGGCTTCGCTGATCTTTTCTTTCTTGATCAGCCGGTCGAGGCTGCCGGACACGGTGGCCAGGCCTTTCTGTACCGCTGCATCCGAGATATCCACCAGCACCACATCGATGCCCGAGACCGCGCACGCCTGCGCGATGCCGTTGCCCATGGTGCCTGCGCCGATGATCCCGACAGTTTGAATCGCCATTTGGAAAGTCTCCACAAAGTAAATTGGACCGCGTGATGGTATCGGGAATCGGCGGCGGCCCCGGCTTGGGAAAGCCGGCATGGGCGTGCGGGCGCAGCGGCGATCGGGCCAGGACGCACTGCATTTTTCACGCAACGCCCGGAGCCTGGCGCATACTCTTGCGATGTCTGCGCTCTGGATGCATCTGCTGAAAACCCCTGGCCTGACCGGCGCGGTCATGCCGTCGTCGCGCTATCTGGCGCTGGCCATGGTCCGCGCCGCCGGCGAGGTGCAACACGTCGTGGAGCTGGGCGCGGGCACGGGCCCCGTCACGAAGGAACTGCGCAGCCGCCTGCCCCAGGCCTCGCTGGTGGCCGTCGAAATCCAGCCCGGTCTGGCCCGGCAACTGAGAGCCCGGTTTCCCGGGCTGGACGTGCGCCAGGACCCGGCGCACGAGGTGCTGGACAGCCTGGCCTGCCCCGGCCCGGCGGCCGTGGTGTCCAGCCTTCCCTTTCGCTCGCTGCCGCAGGACCTGCACGAAGCCACGGTGGACAGCATCGAGCGGTTTCTGCGCAGAGTTCCGGGCTCGAGGCTGGTCCAGTTCACCTACCAGCCGCGCCCGCCTTTCGAGGCCTCCGCGGATTTCCGCTGGCACCGGAGCTGTGTGGTGTGGCGCAACGCACCGCCGGCGGGGGTGTGGGTGTTGCAGAGTCTGGCCAGGACCTGAGCGGCTGCCAGGCCGTTGTGGCCTGCCAATTACGCAGTCGCCGCGGCCCGTTCGCTGGCCTGGCCCGAATGCGTGCCCCGCAGCGTTGCGAGCTGGACCACATCGCGCACATCCGCCGCCTTGGCCAGTGACCAGCAGGCGTCCATCAGCTTGCGGGTCTGGCCTGCGCCCAGGATGGCGTTGCTCATGTCGCTGAACTTCGCCTCCAGATTCACGTCGGTCATCGGGCGCTGCAGCGATCCGATCGCGTGTTCAACGCGGATATGCACCTTGCTCCCATCCTTGAGGAAGGCCGTGGCTTCCACGGCCGCTTCGTCGATGGCGTTGTCAACCACGGCATTCACCTTGCCGCGCGTGGCGACCATGTCGGCGCGGTTGACGATGTCGTCGGCGTATTGGTCTTCGCTGGCCTGGCCGAATATCAGGCCGGCGGCGCAGCCGTGATAGACGCTGAACTTGCCCTGCAGGCCGTCCTTGGGCTCCTTCTTGCCCGTGAGTTCCAGTAACAGGGAGTGAACACGCAGTTCCAGGCGCTCCAGGTTCCCGGCAGTCACGCCCCTGTCGCGCAGCTGGATGCAGGCGTCGATGCTGGGGTGGATCACGATTCCGCAGGCGAACGGCTTGTAGGCGTTGAACGATATCTCGAAGCGCCGGCCCAGTTCATCGGTGATTTCATGCCACGCATACTTGGTCGAGACCACCTGTGCGAAACCGCGCGGCGCTTCCAGCGCGCGCGGGCTGGCGGTGAAGCCCTCGCTGGCGAGCAGCGCCGACATCAGGCCGGCCTTGGCCGCAGCACCCGGATGGAATGGCTTCGTCATGGTGCCGAACTGTTCGCGCAGGCCCACCGGCTGGGACGCTGCGATGCCCAGCGCCATCTGGGTCTGGTCCGCATCGAGCTTGAGCAGGCGCGCGCAGGCGGCCGCGGCGCCCAGCGTGCCGGTGGAGCCCGTGATGTGCCAGCCGCGGTCATAGTGGTCCGGGTACATCATGTTGCCCACGCGGCATGAGACGTCGATGCCCAGCACGATGGCGTCGATCACTTCGCGGCCCGTGGAGCCCAGCTTTTCCGCCAGCGCCAGCACCGCGGAGCACACGGGGCCCGCAGGGTGAATGATGGTCTTCAGGTGGGTGTCATCGAAGTCGAACGTGTGGGAACTGATGCCATTGATCAAGGCCGCATTGGCGATGTCCACGCGGATGTCCGAGCCCAGCACCAGGGCCTGCGCGG
>NZ_QXMN01000133.1:0-2678 GCF_003581445.1 Acidovorax cavernicola
GCGCTGGCCGGCACGGTGCTCACCGACCTGATGACCCAGCCCGTGGGCCAGGGGCGCGGCGGCCGGGACATCTACCTGGGCGACATCTGGCCCAGCTCCGAGGAAGTCCAGGCGCTGATGCACCATGCGATGAATGGCGCGGCCTTCCAGGAAAATTACGAAAAGGTCGGCAGCGAGCCGGGTAAGCTTTGGGAAAAGATCCGCGGCGTCAGCGGCGCGACCTATACCTGGCCCAAGAGCACCTATATCGCCGAGCCGCCGTTCTTCAGCGATTTCACGCTAGCCATCGCCCAGCCCGTGACCACGGGCATCCAGCCGAGCAACCCCTATGCGGTGCACGGCGCGCGCATCATCGCGCTGTTCGGCGACTCGATCACCACCGACCATATCTCGCCGGCCGGCTCCATCCACCCGAAGTCGCCCGCGGGCGAATGGCTCAGCGCGCACGGCGTGCAGCAGGCGGACTTCAACAGCTATGGCTCGCGCCGCGGCAACCACGAGGTGATGATGCGCGGCACGTTCGCCAACGTGCGCATCAAGAACCTGATGCTGCCGCCGCTGGCCGACGGCGGGCGCGAGGAGGGCGGGCTCACGCTGTACCGCGACGCGGCCTGCGAAGCGCGCAAGATGCCGATCTACGATGCGGCGATGCAGTACCAGGCCGAAGGCCGGGCCAGCGTGATCTTCGCGGGCGAGGAATACGGCACGGGCTCGAGCCGCGACTGGGCCGCCAAGGGCACGCAGCTGCTGGGCATCAAGGCGGTGATCGCGCGCAGCTTCGAACGCATCCACCGCAATAACCTCGTAGGCATGGGCGTGCTGCCGCTGCAGCTGCGCGGCGACGACAGCTGGAGCAGCCTGGGGCTGGTCGGCGACGAGTTCATCGAAGTCATTCCCGACCCGCTGCTCACGCCGCAAAGCGATGCCGAACTGTGCATCACGCGCGCCGACGGCAGCCAGCTGCGGCGCACGCTGACGCTGCGCATCGACACGCCGATCGAAGCCGACTACTACCGCCACGGCGGCATTCTGCCGTACGTGTTGCGCCAGCTGCTGGGCGCGTAAGCGCCCCGGCGCAGGCCCCGGTGCGGGCCGGCGCATGCCAAAGCCTTTTGGTGCGGAATCCAAAACCCGGGATGATGCCTGCCGTTGCGGTCTGCCGCGCGCTGCGGATTGCCGCCGGCGCGGCAGGGCCGCGTTCGCGCTGGAACTGATACGGTGATTTAGATCAATAAACCATCTGATACGGTCCAAATCGTCCCATCTGCTGCTGTTGCCCAAAACGCTTGCGGCGCATAGTAGCGGGCAAGGGGGCGGCCGTGCGCGAAGCGCTGCCGCCGCCGTTGTCATTGAGGCCTTATGTCAGATCACCCCACGTCACCACGCGGCAAAGTACCGCGCAAGGTCATCCCCATTGCAGCCGCGCCCATCGAGGCGCACGAGATGCCGTTGTTCGAAGCGCGCAGGAAGATCCAGCCGCGCTCGATCAGCGGCGTGTTCGCGCGCTGGCGCTGGGCCATGGTCTGGATCACGCAGCTGTTTTTCTACGGCATTCCCTGGCTGCAGATCAACGAGCGCCAGGCCCTGCTGTTCGATCTCGAGCAGCGGCGCTTCTATATCTTCGGCTGGCTGCTGTACCCGCAGGACTTCATCTATCTCACGACGCTGCTGATCGTTTCGGCGCTGGCGCTGTTCCTGTTCACCGCGGTCGCCGGGCGGCTGTGGTGCGGCTTCAGCTGCCCGCAATCGGTCTACACGGAAATCTTCATGTGGATAGAGCGCCGGACCGAAGGCGATCGCAGCGCGCGGCTGCGCCTGGACAACAGCGGCTGGACGCGCGAGAAGCTGCTCAAGCGCACGGCCAAGCATGTGCTGTGGCTGGCGATCGCGCTGTGGACCGGCTTCACTTTCGTCGGCTACTTCGTGCCGATCCGCTCGCTGGCGGTCGAAGTCATGGCGCTGCAGGGCGCGTGGCAGATCTTCTGGGTGCTGTTCTACGCGCTGGCCACCTATGGCAATGCGGGCTTTCTGCGCGAGCAGGTCTGCACCCACATGTGCCCCTATGCGCGCTTCCAGAGCGCGATGTTCGACAAGGACACGCTGCTGGTGACCTATGACAGCGCGCGCGGCGAAAGCCGCGGCCCGCGCGCCAAGGACATCGACCACAAGGCCCAGGGCCTGGGCGACTGCATCGACTGCAAGCTGTGCGTGCAGGTCTGCCCCGTGGGCATCGACATCCGCGACGGCCTGCAGTACCAATGCATTGGCTGCGGCCTGTGCATCGACGCCTGCAACACGGTGATGGACAAGATGCACTACCCGCGCGGGCTGATCCGCATGTCGACCGAGAACGGCATGGCCAGGGGCTGGGGCAGCGCGCAGATCCTGCGGCGCGTGCTGCGCCCGCGCGTGCTGATCTACGGCGCGGTGCTGCTGGGCCTGACGGTGGCGATGGTGGTGAGCCTCTACGTGCGTGTGCCGCTCAAGGTCGATGTGGTGCGCGATCGCGGCACGCTGTCGCGCATCGTCGCCGGCGGCCAGATCGAGAACATCTACCGCGTGCAGCTGGGCAACGCGACAGAGCAGCCGCAGCGCCTGCAGCTCTCGGCTTCGGGCCTCGACGGCCTGCGCGTGGCTTCGGAGACCGAAGTCATGGTCGACGCCGCGGCCGACCGCTG
>NZ_QXMN01000042.1:0-55200 GCF_003581445.1 Acidovorax cavernicola
CCTGCTGCGCCACCGCTGGGCCGAAGGCAGGATGCAGGCCGCCCTGCCCGACGAACTGCTCGAGCGCCTGGGCCGGCGCGTGGCCGCGAGCGAACGGCGCCACAGCGGCGAGATCCGCATCTGCGTCGAGGCCGGCCTGCCGATGTCCTACCTGTGGCGCCATGCGCCGCCCCGGGAGCGCGCCGTCACGCTGTTCGGCAAGCTGCGTGTGTGGGACACCGCGCACAACAACGGCGTGCTCATTTACCTCTTGCTGGCCGAGCACGCCATCGAGATCGTGGCCGACCGCGGCATCGACGCGCACGTGGGCAGCGCCGAATGGGCCGCGATGACGCAGCGCATGGGCACGGCCTTCCGCGAAGGCCGCTTCGAGGACGGCATCACGCTGGCGCTGGAAGAGGTGTCCGCGCTGCTGATGACCCACTTCCCGCTGGCCGACGACCAACCCGACACCAACGAACTGCCCGACACGCCTGTGGTGCTCTGAGGCACCGTGCCCTGCGCGCCCGCGCCTTGCAATCCGCGCGCGCGGCCCCTATTTTTCGGGCATGACCGAATCCGAATCGCTGCACATCGTCTGCCCGCACTGCCACACGACCAACCGGGTGCGCACGGCGCAACTGGGCAGCGCGCCCGACTGCGGCAGCTGCCATCGCCCGCTGTTCACCGGGCACTCCACCGCGCTGCCGGACGTGGCCACCTTCGATCGCCACATCGCGCGCAACGAGATTCCTGTGCTGGTGGATTTCTGGGCGCCCTGGTGCGGCCCGTGCCGCCAGATGGCACCCGCCTACGAACAGGCGGCGGCGCAGCTCGAGCCGCACGTGCGGCTGGCCAAGGTCGACACCGAGGCGGTGCAGGCGCTGGGCGCGCGCTTCAACATCCGCAGCATCCCGACGCTGGCCCTGTTCAAGGGCGGCCGCGAAGTCGCGCGACAGGCCGGCGCCATGGGCGCAGCCGACATCGTGCGCTGGGTCAAGGCGCACGGCGCGGGCTGACGGATCGAGCCGGCCGCGCTCACTTGCGCGCCGGCATCTTCGCCATCGCGTCGAGCATGTTCATCTTCATGCCGTTGGCCATGACCATGTCGCCCGGCTTCTGGCCCGGCTTGCACGGGCCGACCCATTTGGCGTCGATGACGCTCGTGCCTTCGGTGCGGCCCATCAGCGGCGGGTTGTAGGTGGACTTGCTTTCCACGCGGTAGGCGCTGCTGAAGTCGCCGCTCATCACGGCGCGCGAGGTCGCGGTGCTGGAGCCGATCTTGCAGACCGAGTCGATGACCAGCTTCACGCCTTCGAGGCGCAGGTCCTGCTTCGAGCACATGTCCTTGCCCATGCCCTGCCCCATCTCGCGCATCGCCTTGTCGGTGGCCGCGTCGATGCATTGCTGGATCGTCTGGCCGGGTGCCGCCTTGGCAGTTGTCGCGCCGCCCTCGCCGGTCTGGATTTCCCACAGGCCCGGCTTGCGCGCAGGATAGTCGATGGCCAGTGCGGGGCCCGCAAGAAGACAGGCTGCGACAGCGATGGAGAACAGTCTGAAGGTCATGGCGGGCTCGGTGGACGGCGATGCCGCTTTGTACCGTCGGCGCCCGTGCGGCGGAATACCGCGATCGGTCTACGCCGCGCGCGCCGCGCCCGGCACCAACGCTGCCGAGGGGCGCTCGCGCAACGCGAAGCCCAGCGCCAGGCCCAGCCCGAGACCGCCCAGCACGTCGATCAGCACATGCTGGCGCACGGCCATCGTCGAGTACACGATGGCCACGGCCCAGACGAGGTTGAGCAGCCGCAGCCAGCCCGGCGCGCCGACTTCGCGCAGCTGCCGTGCCAGCACGATGCACGCGAACACCGAGAACGACACGTGCAGCGAAGGAAAGGCGTTGCCCGCCGCGTCGAAGGTCTTGAGGAAGTGCAGCGACGAGCCCGGCACGGCGTCGATCGCGAAGTTCGGGATCGCCGTGGGCATCCACCAGAACACGGCCAGTGCGATCGCCGTCATCACCGCGCAGCCGATGGCGATGGTGTCGAGTTCGCGCCGATCCTTGGCCAGCAGCACGGGCAGCGCGATGTAGGCCCAGAGCGTGAGGTACACCGGCAGCATCGCCGGCCAGAACGAGATCATCCGGTCCACGCCCGTGAGCGGCAGCACCCATGCGGGCCCGGCGTTGTGCATGACCCAGAAGTACAGCGGAAAGAAGCCCAGCGTCGCGATGGTGTTGCCCACCAGCTTGAGCAGCCACAGCGTCCGGCAGCGCTGCCAGAGGGCGCGCGGCCACGGCAGGGGTGAAGTCGTTGCTAAAGAAGATGAATGAGTCATGGCGGCTCCGGGTGCCACGCCCCACCCCGGTGAATCAACGGGGCCTGTGTGCGGCTACCAGGGCGTCCACTTTAATTCGCTTCCTGCCGATGCCACCGTGCGTTCGATGAAGCGCACGCCGCGCGCCCCATCTTCCACGCGCGGGTAGTCGGCCGCGAGCGGGTCGACCGCCTGCCCCGCGAGTCGTGCGCGGATGTCCGCCACCACGCCGGCATAGACGTTCGCAAACGCCTCGATGAAACCTTCCGGATGGCCGGCCGGCAGGCGACTCGCACGCCGCGCCGACTCGCACAGCCAGGGCGCGCCGCGCGTGAGCACGCGCCGGGGTCCGTCGTGCGGCAGGTGCACGAGCTGGCTCGGCTGTTCCTGGCGCCATTCGAGCGTGCCCAGCGTGCCCGAGACGCGCAGGCGCAGGTCGTTCTCCACGCCGGTGTTGATCTGCGACGCCACCAGCACGCCGCGCGCGCCGCCCTTGAAGCGCAGCAGCAGGCTGCCGTCGTCGTCGAGCATGCGGCCCGGTACCAGCGCGCCGAGGTCGGCGCACAGGCTGTCGATCTCCAGGCCGGTGACGGTGGCCACGAGGTTCTCGGCGTGCGAGCCGATGTCGCCGATGGCGCCGGCCGCGCCGCTGCGCGCGGGGTCGGTGCGCCAGTCGGCCTGCTTGTTGCCGCCCACGGCTTCCACATGGCTGGCGAGCCAGCCCTGGTTGTATTCGACGACGACCTTGCGGACCTCGCCGATCTCGCCCGTGCGCACCATCTCGCGCGCCTGCCGCACCATCGGGTAGCCGGTGTAGTTGTAGGTCACGCCGAACACCGTGCCTTGTTTTGCCACGGTGGCGACCAGCGCGTCGGCCTGCGCGCGCGTGTGCACCAGGGGCTTGTCGCACACGACGTGAAAGCCCGCCTCCGCGAAGGCTTGCGCCACCGGGTAGTGCACGTGGTTGGGCGTGACGATCGAGACGAAATCGATGCGCTCGCCAGCGGGCCGCTTCAACTCGTCGGCCAGCAGCGCCTGCCAGTCGCCGTGGTTGCGGTCGTCGGCCAGGCCGAGGTCGCGGCCCGAAGCGCGCGCCTTGTCCGGACTGGACGACAGCGCACCCGCGACCAGCGCGATCTGGC
Organism: Acidovorax cavernicola; assembly: GCF_003581445.1. NCBI lineage: Bacteria > Pseudomonadati > Pseudomonadota > Betaproteobacteria > Burkholderiales > Comamonadaceae > Acidovorax > Acidovorax cavernicola. The sequence continues at coordinate 3,435 of NZ_QXMN01000042.1, forward strand.
CGTCGAGTGCCATGGCCTTGCGGTGCACGGCGCCGATGAAGGCGTCGCGGCCGCCGCCGACCATGGCGCAGCGCAGCGGGCGAAGAGATGTGTCGGTCATGTCGTCTTTTTCAAGGAACACCGCGGAACCGGCTTGGCCGGGCCGTTGGTGCTGCCCCGGCTGGGGGAAGGCGCGCGCGACACGAAGTGCGCGCAGCCTGGGAGCGAGCTCAGAAAGGCGAGTTCGGGTGGTAGAAGTCCTTGGCGTTTTCCTTGGTGATCAGCACCGAAGGAATGATCGTCGTCGCCGGCAGCTTCTCGCCCTTCAGGCGCGCCTCGGCCGTGAGCTTGATCGCGTCGTAGATGAACTTGGGCGAGTAGCTCACGTCGGCGCCGATGCGCTTGTCCTTGCCGTCCATGATGGTCTTGACCATGCCCTTGGCACCCGCGCCGCCGAACACGATCTTGATGTCGTCGCGCTTGGCCTGCTCGATGGCCTTGAGCACGCCCACGGCCATGTCGTCGTCGGCGGCCCAGATGGCGTCGATCTGCTTGAAGCGCGTCAGGTAGTCCTGCGTGACCTTGAAGGCGTCGTCGCGGTTCCAGTTGGCGTACTTGGCGTCGAGCAGCTTGATGTCGGGGCTGCCCTTGAGCACCGCGTTGAAGGCGTCCATCCGCTCGTTGTCCAGCGTGGTCGCGATGCCGCGCAGCGCCACCACGTTGCCCTTGCCGCCGAGCTGCTTCACGATGTACTCGGCCGGGATCTTGCCGAAGGCGGTGTTGTCGCCGGCCACATAGGCGTCTTGCGCGCTGGTGTCGGTCAGGCCGCGGTCGACCACGGTGACGTAGGCGCCCTTGGCCTTCACCTGCGCGACCGGCTTGGTGAGCGCGGCCGATTCGAACGGGAACACGACCAGTGCGTTGATCTTGGTGACCGTCGACAGGTCCTGCAGCTGGTTGGCCTGCTCGGGCGCGTTGGCTGCGGTCTTGATCGTGATCTTCAGGTCCTTGTGCTGCTTCTCGAGGTCCTTCTTCGCCTGGTTGGCCCAGTAGTTGATGCCGCCCATGAAGCTGTGCGTGGCCGCGGGAATCGACACGCCGAGGTTGACCTTTTCCGCGGCAAGCGCGGGCAGGCTGGCGAACGCAGCAGCGGCAACGGCCGTGAGTGCGAGGCGTCGGGTGAAAGTCGTCATGCTGGATGTCTCCTCTTGGTGGGTGGAACGGAACGGGAAAGGATTAGCGGCGGCCTCTTTGGAGGAACGCAACGATGATGATCACGAAGCCCTGCACCGCCGCGTTCAGGTACACGCTGATGATGCTGGTGAGGTTCAGGATGTTGCTGATGACCGAGAGCAGCACGGCGCCCACCACGGTGCCCGTGATGCTGCCCGCACCGCCCTTGAGCGCGGTGCCGCCGACGATCACGGCCGCGATGGCCTCCAGCTCCCACAGCAAGCCGGTGGTCGGCGAAGCCGAACCGAGGCGCGGCACGTACAGCAGCGTGGCGATGCCCACGCACACGCCGAGCAGCACATAGGTGAGGATCTTCACGCGGTCGACGTCCACCGCCGCGTAGCGTGCGACCTGCTCGTTGGAGCCGATGGCCTGCACGTAGCGCCCGTAGGCCGTGCGGTTGAGGATCACGCCGCCGACGATCGCCACGAGCACGAACACCCACACCGGCACCGGAATGCCCGCAAGGCTCGCGTAGTAGACCGGCGCATAAAGGTCCGACAGCTCGTTGTCGAGCGTGAGCGCGCCGCCGTCGGCGAAGTACGTGAGGTAGGCGCGGAAGATGCCGAGCGTGCCCAGCGTGACGATGAAGGGCTCGATGCGCCCCTTGGTGATGAGCAGGCCGTGCGCCAGGCCGAACAGCGCGCCGAGCACCACGGCGAGCACCGCGCCCATCATCACCGCCATCAGCGGCGAGCCCGACGCAGGCCCGGCCCAGTTGATGAACATGATCACGCTGCCGGCGATGAGCGCCGCCATCGAACCCACCGACAGGTCAATGCCGCCCGAGATGATCACGAAGCACATGCCCACCGCGATGATGCCGATGAAGGCCGTGCGCGTGAGCACGTTCATCGCGTTGTCGACGGTGGCGAAGTCGCCGTTGAGCAGCGTGCCGGCGATGCACAGCAGCACGAGGCCGATGACCGGGCCGAGGCCGTGCAAACGCTCGGTCCAGCGCGGCTTGGCCTCGCTGCGGTGCGCTGCTGCAGCGGTGGCCGCTTCAGGCTGCGGTGGAGGTGTCTGCGGTTCCGGTGGCATGAGCGATGAGTTCCTCTTCAGTCAGGTGGGTCGCGTCGAGCGTGGCGACGAGCTTGCCGGCGCGCATCACCGCGACGCGGTGGCACAGGCCGATGAGCTCCATCAGCTCCGACGAGACGACGATCACCGCGAGGCCTTCGCGGGCGAGTCGCTGGATCAGGAAATAGATGTCGCGCTTGGCACCCACGTCGACGCCGCGCGTGGGCTCGTCGAGCACCACCACCTTGGGCTGCGGCTGCAGCACCTTGGCCAGCGCGAGCTTCTGCTGGTTGCCGCCCGACAGCGACGAGGCCCGCACGTCGAGCGAACCGGTGCGGATGCCGTAGTCCTTCACCGCCTCGGCGAGCGCGTCGCGTTCCGCATCAGGCTTGAGCCAGGGCTGTGCGTAGCGTTCGAGCGCCATCAGCGTGAGGTTCTGGCGCAGGCCGAAATGCACGTGCAAGCCCTTGCCTTTGCGGTCTTCGCTGAGGTAGGTGAGGCCGTGCTTCGCGGCGTCGCGCGGATTGCGCCAGCCCTTGCCGTGCGGCACGGGCTCGCCGCGCATCTCGACCGTGCCGCTGGCGGGGCGCAGCCCGAGCAGGCCTTCGAACAGCTCCGTGCGACCCGCGCCGACGAGGCCCGCGAAGCCGAGGATCTCGCCGGGGCGCACCTCGAAGCTCGCGTCCTGCGCCCAGCCGGGCACGCTGAAATCGCGCACGCGCAGGGCGGCCGGTGCGCCGTCCGCGACCACGGGGTCGCGCGTCGGGTACAGGTCGGCGAGTTCGCGCCCCACCATGAGGTTCGCCATCTGCTGACGCGAAACCTCGGGGGTCGGCGCGCGTGCCACGAAGCGGCCGTCGCGCATCACGATCACTTCGTCGGTGACCTGCTCCACCTCGTCGAGCTTGTGCGAGATGTAGACGATGGTCACGCCGTCCGCGCGCAGCTGCGCGATGAGCTTGAACAGGCGCTCGGTCTCGCCGGGCGTGAGCGTGGCGGTGGGCTCGTCCATGACCAGCAGGCGCGCGCGGCGGGCGATGGCCTTCGCGATCTCGACAAGCTGCTTCTCAGCCACGATGAGGCGGCGTACCTTGGTGCGCGGATCGACGCTCAGGCCGACGGCCGCGAGGGCCGTGGCGGCGTCGCGCTCCATTGCGGCGTCGTCGAGCAGGAACCCTTTTTTCTTTTCGTGGCCCAGGAAGATGTTCTGCGCCACGCTCAGGTCTTCCGCGAGGTTGAACTCCTGGTGGATCAGCACGATGCCCAGCGCCTCGGCATCGCGCGAACTGGTGAACTGCTGCGGCTGGCCGTTGATGCGCAGCGTGCCGCCGCTGAGGCTCTCATAACCCGACAGGATCTTCATCAGCGTGGACTTGCCCGCGCCGTTCTCGCCGAGCAGGCCGTACACACGCCCCGGCGCCAGCGCGAAGCTCACGCCATGCAGCACCTGCACGGGGCCGAAGGCCTTCACCACGCCGTCGAACTCGACAGCCACGCTGCCCTTGTCCTTGTGGGTCGCCGTCGTGTTCATGGCGCCACTCCCCGGGCCTTGAGCGTTTCCTGCATCGCCAGCACACCCGCGCCGACAAGGCCGCCCTGCGTGCCCAGCGGCGTGTACTGGATCTCCAGGTGCCGCGTCGACAGTGCGAGCGAGCGCTGGTAGACGCTCTGGCGCACCGCCGCGAGGAACAGCGGCCCGATGCGCGTGATGCCGCCACCGATGAACACGTGCGACGGATTGAAGAAGTTGACGACCGACGCGAGCATCTGCCCGATCAGGCTGCCCGCGCGCTGGATGATGGCGTTGGCCGCCGGATCGCCGCCGCGGCTGGCCTGCCCCACGTCGAAGGCGTCGATGCGCCCACGCGCGCGCAGGCATTCGGCCAGCGTCTGGCTTTCGCCGGCTTCGGCCGCCTGCATCGCCATGCGCGTGATCGCCGGGCCCGCCGCCATCGCCTCGACGCAGCCCAGGTTGCCGCAATGGCAGCGCGGGCCTTCCTGGTCGACGCAGATGTGGCCCACGTCACCGGCCGAGCCGGCCGCGCCGCGGTACACCTCGCCGTGGCAGACGATGCCGCAGCCGATGCCGGTGCCGATCTTGATCACGAGGAAGTTCGAGAGCGAGCGCCGCAGCCGCCACAGCTCGCCCAGCGCCATCAGGTTGACGTCGTTGTCGACGAACACCGGCGCGGCGTAGTCCTCGCGCAGGTAGTCGCGGATCGAGAAGCTGTCCCAGGCCGGCATCAGCGGCGGGTTCACGAGCTGGCCGATCTCGAAGTTGACCGGCCCGGGCACGCCGATGCCGATGCCCATGACGTTCCTGGCGCCCTGCCCGCAGCGAGCCAACAACTCGCGCATCAGCACGCGCACGCGGGCCAGCACCACGGCCGGGCCTTCGCGCACGTCGGCGGCTTCTTCATGCTGGGCCAGCACCGTGAGGTCGGGGCGCAGCACCGCGACGTCGAGGCTGGTGGCGCCGATGTCGATACCCACAAGCACGCCAAGTTCGGCATTGAGCTGGAGATTCTCGGCACGGCGTCCACCCGAGGAGCGCTGCAGGCCCGCTTCGGCGAGCAGGCCCTGATCGACCAGGCCCGCGATCAGCCCGTTGGCCTTGCTCTTGGAGAAGCCGAGCTGTTCCGCCATGGCATGGCGCGAGCCGCCGGCCGACCAGAAGGTCGATTCCAGCAACCGCATCTCGTCGGTCGTGATGCCGCTCCAGGGTGCCACGCGTTTATCTCCGCTCTTCTTTGGAAAGGCTCCGGTCGGACGATCACACGATCGGCTGCCGGGCGAAGGCGAATACTAGGAGGCCATCTTCAGCCGGACAAGGCTTAACTTCGACCAAATTCAGTCCAAACTAAAGCACCACTGAAGAGCAGACGAAAAAAAGCCGCCCGAGGGCGGCTTCTTCCTAGCGGCTGCCCGAGGGCAGCGGCGCATTTACTTTTTCTGGCGGTACTTGCGCAGCGCAGCAATCTGCGCGGCCATCACGGCCAGTTCCGATTGCGCCATCGCGATGTCGATGTCGCTCTTCGCGTTCTTCAGCGCTTCCTCGGCGGCCGCCTTGGCCTTGTTGGCCTTCTCGTCGTCGAGGTCCTTGCCGCGGATCGCGGTGTCGGACAGCACGGTGACCGCGTCGGGCTGCACTTCGAGGATGCCGCCGGCCACGAAGACGAACTCTTCGCCGCCGTCGGCCGTTTCGATGCGCACGGCGCCCGGGCGGATGCGCGTGATCAGCGGGGTGTGACGCGGATAGATGCCGAGCTCACCGGCTTCACCGGGCAGCGCGACGAACCTGGCTTCGCCCGAGAAGATCGACTCTTCCGCGCTGACCACGTCGACGTGAATGGTGTTGGCCATCTGAGTTCCCATGCCGCCTTAGGCGACCTTCTTGGCTTTTTCGAACGCTTCGTCGATGGTGCCGACCATGTAGAACGCTTGTTCCGGCAGGTGGTCGGCTTCGCCGTTCACGATCATCTTGAAGCCGCGGATGGTTTCAGCCAGCGGCACGTACTTGCCCGGCGAACCCGTGAACACTTCGGCCACGTGGAACGGCTGCGACAGGAAACGCTGGATCTTGCGGGCGCGGGCCACGGCGAGCTTGTCGTCGGGAGCCAGTTCGTCCATGCCCAGAATCGCGATGATGTCGCGCAGTTCCTTGTAGCGCTGCAGCGTGCCTTGCACGGCGCGGGCCACGTTGTAGTGCTCTTCGCCGACCACGTTCGGGTCGAGCTGGCGCGAGGTCGAGTCCAGCGGGTCCACGGCGGGGTAGATACCGAGCGAAGCGATGTCACGCGACAGCACCACGGTCGAGTCCAGGTGGGCGAAGGTGGTGGCGGGCGACGGGTCGGTCAAGTCGTCGGCAGGGACGTACACGGCCTGGATCGAGGTGATCGAGCCGACCTTGGTCGACGTGATCCGCTCTTGCAGACGGCCCATTTCCTCGGCCAGCGTCGGCTGGTAGCCCACGGCGGAAGGCATGCGGCCCAGCAGTGCCGACACTTCGGTACCGGCCAGCGTGTAGCGATAGATGTTGTCCACGAAGAACAGCACGTCACGGCCTTCGTCGCGGAACGACTCGGCGATGGTCAGGCCGGTCAGGGCCACGCGCAGACGGTTGCCCGGGGGCTCGTTCATCTGGCCGTAGACCATGGCGACCTTCGACTCTTCGAGCTTCTCGAGGTTCACGACGCCGGAGTCGGCCATCTCGTGATAGAAGTCGTTGCCTTCGCGGGTACGTTCACCCACACCGGCGAACACCGACAGACCCGAGTGGGCCTTGGCGATGTTGTTGATGAGTTCCATCATGTTCACGGTCTTGCCCACGCCGGCACCACCGAACAGACCCACCTTGCCGCCCTTGGCAAACGGGCACACCAGGTCGATCACCTTGATGCCGGTTTCCAGCAGGTCTTGCGACGGCGACAGTTCGTCGTACGCGGGGGCCTTGCGGTGGATGGAGGCGGTCACAGCCTGGTCGACCGGGCCGCGCTCGTCGATCGGCGCACCCAGCACGTCCATGATGCGGCCCAGCGTCGCCTTGCCCACGGGCACGGTGATCGGGGCTTGCGTGTTGGTGACGATCAGGCCGCGGCGCAGGCCGTCGGAAGAACCCAGCGCAATCGTGCGGACCACGCCGTCGCCGAGCTGTTGCTGGACTTCGAGCGTCAGTGCGCTGCCTTCGAACTTGAGGGCGTCGTACACCTTGGGCATCTTGTCGCGCGGGAACTCCACGTCGACCACAGCGCCAATACACTGAACGATCTTGCCTTGAACTGCTTCTGCTTGAGCCATGTCTGCTCCGATAAAAATTTAAATCTGTTGAGGTCCGAAGGGCTCAGACGCCGGCGGCCGCCGCAGCGCCCGAAACGATTTCCGAGAGCTCCTTGGTGATGCCGGCCTGGCGGGTCTTGTTGTAGACCAGCTTCAGCTCGTTGATCACGTTGCCCGCGTTGTCCGTGGCCGACTTCATGGCCACCATGCGTGCCGACTGCTCGGAAGCCATGTTCTCGGCCACGGCCTGGTAGACCAGCGACTCCACATAGCGCACCAGCAACTCGTCGATCACGCTCTGCGCATCGGGCTCGTAGATGTAGTCCCACGCATGCTGGCCCTGCTCGACCTTCAGCGAATCGGCCGCGAGCGGCAGCAGCTGCTCGACCACCGATTCCTGGCGCATCGTGTTGATGAACTTCGTGTAGCAGAGATAGACCGCGCTGAGCTTGCCTTCGGCATACGCATCGAGCAGCACCTTGACGGGGCCGATCAGCTTGTCGAGGTGCGGCGTGTCGCCCAGCTGGGTGACATGCGACACCACGCGTGCGCCGATGCGGTTCAGGAAACCCAGGCCCTTGTTGCCGATCGCGACCGCCTCGATGGCGGTACCGGCCGCCTGCTGCTCGCGCAGCTTGGCGGTCACGGCGCGCAGCACGTTGGTGTTCATGCCGCCGCACAGACCCTTGTCGGTCGTGACGACGATGAAGCCCGCGGCCTTCGCCTCGTTGGTCTTCATGAACGCGTGCGTGTACTCCGGGTTCGCCTGGCCAAGGTTGGCCGCGATGTTGCGGATCTTCTCGCTGTAGGGGCGGGCGGCGCGCATGCGTTCCTGCGCCTTGCGCATCTTCGACGCGGCCACCATCTCCATGGCCTTGGTGATCTTCTTGGTGTTTTCCACCGATTTGATCTTGCCGCGGATTTCCTTACCAGCTGCCATGAGGATTCCTTGCTTGGTCGATCAGGCGAACGACTTCTTGAACGAAGTCACGGCGGCCAACAGCTCGGCTTCCGCGTCCTTGTCGATGGCCTTGGCTTGTTCGATCTTGTCGAGCAGCGCTGCATGGCTGGACTTGAGGAACTGGTGCAGGCCGTGCTCGAAGGGCAGAACCTTCTTCACGTCGATGTCGTCCATGAAGCCCTTGTTCACCGCGAAGAGCGAAGCGCCCATCAGCGAGATCGACAGGGGGCTGTACTGGGCCTGCTTCAGCAGTTCCGTCACGCGGGCGCCGCGGTCGAGCTGCTTGCGGGTGGCTTCGTCCAGGTCGGAAGCGAACTGCGCGAACGCAGCCAGTTCACGGTACTGCGCCAAGTCGGTACGGATACCGCCCGACAGGCCCTTGATGACCTTGGTCTGCGCCGACGAACCCACGCGCGACACCGAGATACCGGCGTTGATGGCGGGGCGGATACCGGCGTTGAACAGGTTGGTTTCCAGGAAGATCTGGCCGTCGGTGATCGAGATCACGTTGGTCGGAACGAAGGCGGACACGTCGCCGGCTTGCGTTTCGATGATCGGCAGCGCGGTCAGCGAACCGGTCTTGCCCTTGACCTCACCCTTGGTGAAGGCTTCGACGTAGTCGGCGTTCACGCGGGCTGCGCGCTCGAGCAGACGGCTGTGGAGATAGAACACGTCGCCGGGGTAGGCTTCGCGGCCCGGGGGACGGCGCAGCAGCAGCGACACCTGGCGGTAGGCCACAGCCTGCTTCGACAGGTCGTCATAGACGATCAGGGCGTCCTGGCCACGGTCGCGGAAGTATTCGCCCATCGTGCAGCCCGAGTAGGCCGACACGTACTGCATGGCCGCCGATTCGGAAGCCGATGCGGCCACGACGATGGTGTAGTCCATCGCGCCGGCTTGTTCCAGAGCACGCACCACGTTCTTGATCGACGAAGCCTTCTGGCCGATCGCAACGTAGACGCAGGTCATGTTCTGACCCTTCTGGTTGATGATGGCGTCGATGGCCACGGCGGTCTTGCCGGTCTGGCGGTCGCCGATGATCAGCTCGCGCTGGCCACGGCCGACGGGCACCATCGAGTCGATCGACTTCAGGCCGGTCTGCATCGGCTGGTCCACGGACTTCCGTGCGATCACGCCCGGTGCAACCTTTTCGATCACGTCGGTCATCTTGGCGTTGATCGGACCCTTGCCGTCGATCGGCTGGCCCAGTGCGTTCACCACGCGGCCGATGAGCTCGGGGCCCACGGGCACTTCCAGGATGCGGCCCGTGCACTTGACGGTGTCGCCTTCGGAGATGTGCTCGTACTCGCCCAGAATCACGGCGCCGACCGAGTCGCGCTCGAGGTTCAGCGCCAGGCCGAACGACGGCGTGCCGTCAGCCGTGGGCGGGAATTCCAGCATTTCGCCTTGCATCGCGTCCGACAGGCCGTGCACACGCACGATGCCGTCGGTCACCGAGACCACGGTGCCCTGGTTGCGGATGTCGGCGCTGACGCCAAGGCCTTCGATGCGGCTCTTGATCAGTTCGGAAATTTCTGCGGGATTGAGTTGCATGACTCTTTCCTTCTTTCAATAAATAGGGCCAACCGCGGCTCGCCGCCTCAGGCGGTGAGCGCTGCTTTCATTTGTTCGAGACGCGCCTTGACGGAGGTGTCGAGGACTTCGTCCCCCACCACCACACGGATGCCGCCGATCAGCGAGGGATCGGATTCCACACGCGTGTTCAGCGTGCGACCGAAACGGCGCTGCAGCGCTGCGGCGACTTCGGCGAGATTCGCCGCGTCGATCGGGAAGGCGCTGTAGATGATCGCGTCGGAAGTACCGCCCTTGGCGTTCTTGAGCTCGAGGTACTGGGCCGCGACTTCGGGCAGCGCAGCAAGGCGGCCGTTGTCGATCACCGTGCGCAGGAAGTTCTTGCCGGCGTCCGGCAAGGCTTGCGGCAGCAGGCCGGAGATCAGGTCGAAGACCTGTTCCGGCGACACCTTCGGGTCGGCAGCGAACTGCAGGAGCTGAGGATTGGCAGCGATGGCGGCCAGCTGGCCGATCCATCCGGCCGTGCCTTCGAGGTCGCTCGAAGTGGCCTCGAAGAGCGCTTCCGCGTAGGGGCGGGCAATGGTCGCAAGTTCGGCCATATCGTCCTCAGAGCTCGGTCTTCAGGCGCTGGAGCAGGTCGGCGTGGACACCGGCGTTGACTTCCTTGCGGAGAATCTGCTCGGCACCCTTGACGGCCAGTGCAGCCACCTGCTCACGCAGGGCTTCACGGGCACGCACGGACTGCTGTTCGGCTTCGGCGTGCGCGGCGGCCACGATCTTGTTGGCCTCTTCCGTTGCACGGCCCTTGGCCTCTTCGATGATCTGCTGGGCGCGGCGCTCGGCATCGGCCAGGCGGCCGGCGGTCTCGGTGCGAGACTGAACCAGTTCCTGCTCGACGCGCTGGTTGGCGGAAGCGAGTTCAGCCTTGGCCTTCTCGGCGGCCGCCAGGCCCGCAGCGATCTTTTGTGCGCGTTCATCCAAAGCCTTCGCGATGGGCGGCCACACGAATTTCATCGTGAACAGCACCAGCAGCAGGAAGACGATGGCCTGAACGAACAGGGTCGCGTTGATACTCACGGCAACACCTTTCTGGAGTGGCGTTGAACCGGCTTACTTGGGCAGGTTGGCCAGCAGGGTTGCGGCGAACGGGTTGGCGAAGGCGAACAGCAGGGCGATGGCCACGCCGATCAGGAAGGCCGCGTCGATCAGACCGGCCAAGATGAACATCTTGGTTTGCAGGTCGTTCATGAGCTCAGGCTGACGGGCCGACGATTCCAGGAACTTGCCACCCATCAGCGCGATGCCGATGGACGCACCGATGGCGCCGAGACCGACGATCAGACCACAAGCGAGAGCGACGAGACCGAGAATGTTTTCCATGATGACTCCTTAGGACAGATTTAAAGCAAACGAAAAGAAAAAGGGAAACTCAATGCGCCTCATGCGCCTGGCCCAGATAGATCAGGGTCAGCATCATGAAGATGAAAGCCTGCAGCGTGATCACCAGGATGTGGAAGATCGCCCAGACGGTTCCGGCAATGACGTGCCCGATGGGCAGCATCACACCGGAGAACGAGGCCGCCATGGCGCCACCCATGAGGGCGATCAGCATGAAGACGAGCTCACCTGCATACATGTTGCCAAACAACCGCATGCCGTGAGAGACCGTCTTGGCCAGGTACTCGATGACCTGCATCAGCAGGTTGACGGGCCACAACAGGGGGTGGGCACCGAAAGGCGCGGTGATCAGCTCATGGCCCCAGCCGCCCAGGCCCTTGACCTTGACGCTGTAGAAGAGGCACAGGAGCAGCACGGAGGTGGAAAGACCGAGCGTGGTCGAGAGATCGGCGGTCGGCACGGCACGCATGTAGGCGTGGTGCGGATCGTGGCCCAGGGCCACATAGACCTTGGTCCAGATGGCCGGCAGCAGGTCGACCGGCAGCATGTCCATCGCGTTCAGCAGGAAGATCCAGACGAACACGGTGAGCGCCAGCGGCGCAATGAACTTGCGGCTCGCAGCGTTGTGAATGTTGGCCTTGGCCTGGTTGTCGACCATCTCGACCAGGATTTCGACCGCCGCCTGGAAACGGCCGGGCACGCCGGGCGTCGCCTTGCGGGCAGCCAGCCATAGCACGAAGCAACCCAATGCACCGATGATCAGCGCGTAGAGCACCGAATCAAGGTTGATGACATTGAAGTCGACAATGGCGGATTGAACGACGGGCTTGAGGCTCCAGTCGACTTGCCAGTGCTGGAGGTGGTGAACGATGTATTCACTCGCGGTCGGGGCGTGTCCTTCGGCGGCCATCTTTCAGCGTCTCTCTTCCAAAACAGTCAAATCCGGTTCAAAAATTTGGGCCGCACCAACAGTGCCACCCAGTACATCTTCATGGCGACCACCACGCCAGCCACCATGGCCAGCCAGACGAGCCCCCCGATCAGCCACGGCGCCGCAGCCAGCAAGGCAACGGTCAGCGCGATCTTGATCATCTCCCATACAAAAAACCTCAACATGACAGCCTGCGACGGCATGCCCGGCTTGCGCCGGACACCGCGGACAAACAAGGCCGCGGGGATCGCCACTGTCATGGCTCCGTAAAACGCCGAGACCGCAGCCTCGGTTCGACCCGTCCAAATCCACGCCAGGCAAGCCACCACCACACCTGCAGCCACTTGGGCCGCGATCACCCACCAGGGTGACAGCTCGGGGTTTTGCTCGCGCAACTTCTGGGCCTCTTCGGCCGTGAGTGGCTTGAAATCGGATTCTTCGGCGTCAACCTCAGGGACAGGGGCGTTGGTTGTCATTCGAATGCACCCCGTGTTTGTCCCCGGAGAATTTTACAAAGCCATTGATTATAAGTAAAACCTAGCGGGGTCCCGCCATTACGCGTCACTTCGTCGACAGTTCGGCATCAACTGTGGCGTCCGCCCATAATTTGCGGATGCAAGACATCACCTCGGCACTGCCCGACACGCCGTGCTTTCTCAACGGCGAATACACCCCGCTGCGCGACGCGAAGATCAGCGTCCTCGACCGCGGCTTCATCTTCGGCGACGGCATCTACGAAGTCATCCCCGTCTACTTCGGAACGCCCTTCTGTTTCGACGAGCACATCGCACGCCTCGAGCGTTCGCTGGCCGAGCTGCAGATCGACAACCCCCACACCCGCGACGAATGGCGCGCCATTGCCACGCGGCTCGCCGCGCCGCTGGGCCAGGCACCGCAGGCCGTGTACTTCCAGGTCTCGCGCGGCGTGGCGCCGCGCGACCACGCCATGGTCCGCGGCCTGCGCCCCACGGTGTTCGCGATGGTGAACCCCCTGCCGCCCGTGGCGGATGCGGTGCGCGCCAAGGGCGTGACCTGCGTCACCGCCGACGACTTCCGCTGGCAGAAGGCCCACATCAAGAGCACCAGCCTGCTGGGCGCGGTGCTCGCACGGCAGATCAGCGTCGAGGCCGGCGCGACCGAGACCGTCATGTTCCGCGGCGACTGGCTCAGCGAGGCCTCGTCGAGCAATGTGTGGATCGTGAAGGACGGCACGCTCATCGGCCCGCCCAGGGACAACCTCGTGCTGACCGGCATCCGCTACGGCCTGCTCGAGCGGCTGTGCCAGGAGAGCGGCATTCCCTTCGCGCTGCGTCGCGTGTCGCGTGACGAAGTGTTCGGCGCCGACGAGCTGCTGCTTTCCTCGGCCACCAAGGAAGTGCTGCCCGTGACCACGCTCGACGGCCGCCCCATTGGCAATGGCCATCCCGGCCCCATCTACAAGAGCTTGTATGCCGCCTACCAACAGGCCAAGCAACGCAACGCTGAGAAGCCAGGAGCCACTGCATGACCGAGAACACGACCCCCACCGACACCGCTTCGATCCCCGATCCGCGCAAGGAATCGCTGATCGAGTACCCCTCGCAGTTCCCCATCAAGGTGATGGGCGCGAAGGTCGACGGCTTCGTGCACGCCATCACGCAGATCGCCGAGCGCTTCGACCCCGCCTTCGACGCCACCACCGTCGAGCTGCGCGACAGCAAGGCCGGCAACTACCTGGGCGTGACGATCACCGTCACCGCCACCAGCCGCGAACAGCTCGACGACATCTACCGCGCGCTGTCCTCGCACCCGATGGTGAAGGTCGTTCTTTGACCATCGAGGCGCAGTGGCTCGGCCGGGCCGACTACCTCGCCACCTACGCGGCGATGCAGCGCTTCACGCAGGAGCGCACGCCCGAGAGCCCTGACGCGCTATGGATTTGCGAGCACGACCCCGTATTCACGCAAGGGCTCGCAGGCAAGACCGACCACATCCTGAACCCCGGCCCGATCCCGGTCGTGCAGACCGACCGGGGCGGGCAGGTCACGTTCCATGGCCCGGGCCAGGTGGTGGCCTACCCGCTCATCGACCTGCGGCGCGCCGGCTACTACGTGAAGGAATACGTCTACCGCATCGAGGAATCGGTGCTGCGCACCCTCGCCCATTTCGGCGTGACCGGCCACCGCGTGACGGGCGCGCCGGGCATCTACGTGCGGCTGGACGACCCGTTCTCCCACGCGGCCCTCACGGGTCCGATGCCTGGTACGGACCCGTTCCGGGGCCTGGGCAAGATCGCCGCGCTGGGCATCAAGGTGAGCCGCCACGCCACCTACCACGGTGTGTCGCTCAATGTCGCGATGGACCTCGAACCCTTCTCGCGCATCAACCCTTGCGGCTACGCGGGGCTGAAAACGGTCGACCTTTCTACAATCGGCGTCCAAACCACATGGGAAGAAGCCGCCAAGGTGCTGGGCCAGAAGCTCGGCGCCTTCCTCGCGCCTTGACACACCAATGAGCACCACAGAAGTCGTCCGCGACGCGCAAAGCACCGAAAACTACAACCCGCTGGCCAAGCAGAAGGCCGCGGCCAAGCTCTCTCGCATCCCCGTCAAGGTGGTGCAGACCGGCGAAGTGCTCAAGAAGCCCGAGTGGATCCGCGTCAAGGCCGGCAGCCCGACCACGCGCTTCTACGAGATCAAGCAGATCCTGCGCGAAAGCAACCTGCACACGGTCTGCGAAGAAGCCTCGTGCCCGAACATCGGCGAATGCTTCGGCAACGGCACGGCCACGTTCATGATCATGGGCGACAAGTGCACGCGCCGCTGCCCGTTCTGCGACGTGGGCCATGGCCGCCCCGACCCGCTGGACAAGGACGAGCCGCTCAACCTCGCCAGGACCATCGCCAAGCTGCGCCTGAAGTACGTGGTGATCACCAGCGTCGACCGCGACGACCTGCGCGACGGCGGCAGCCAGCACTTCGTCGACTGCATCAAGAACATCCGCGAACTCTCGCCGATGACGCAGATCGAGATCCTGGTGCCCGACTTCCGCGGCCGCGACGACCGCGCACTCGAGATCCTCAAGGCCGCGCCGCCGGACGTGATGAACCACAACCTGGAAACCGCGCCGCGCCTGTACAAGGAAGCGCGCCCCGGCAGCGACTACCAGTTCAGCCTGAACCTGCTGAAGAAGTTCAAGGCGCTGCACCCCGACGTGCCGACCAAGAGCGGCATCATGGTCGGCCTGGGCGAGACCGACGAAGAGATCCTGCAGGTCATGCGCGACATGCGCGCCCACGACATCGACATGCTGACCATCGGCCAGTACCTCTCGCCGTCGGGCTCGCACCTGCCGGTGCGCCGCTACGTGCACCCCGACACCTTCAAGATGTTCGAGGAAGAGGCCTACAAGATGGGCTTCAGCCACGCCGCCGTGGGCGCGATGGTGCGTTCCAGCTACCACGCCGACCAGCAGGCGCACGCCGCCGGCGTGTAAGCCGACCAGCGCGAGGCTGGGCTGCTGTCCGGCCTGTGCGGTGATCTCGGCCGGTCACGCACCGATCGATGCAGGCTGCGTGACCTGCCCGATGGAGGCGGGTGGAACCATGCGTCCTGGTCCACCACCCTGAGCACCAACCGACGCACGACGTCGCCCATGTGCTGGCCGATGGTGAGCAGTCCGCTATCCTGCCGGCTCGCCCCGACAAAGGACCTTCCGCCCATGCACCCCGCCCTCGAAGCCGCCATGAACCAGGAGTTCGGCGCGATCGCCGACCTCGTTCGCCTGCACGCGCAACACACGCCCGACCGCCCCGCCCTCGCGGACGCGCAGCACACGCTCGACTACCGCGCGCTCGACGCGCTGATGGACCGCGTCGCGGCCGCACTGCAGCGCGACGGCCTGCGCGCCGGCGACGCCATCGCGGTCTGCGCCGCCTCGTCGGTCCACTACACCGCCGTGTTCCTCGGCGCGTTGCGCGCGGGCGTGGCGGTGGCCCCGCTGGCCCCCGGCTCCGCGCCGGCCAGCCTGGCGCGCATGATCACCGACGCCGACGCGCGCTTGCTGTTCACCGACGCCTCGGCGGCCGAGGTCATCAGTGCGGCAAAGGCCACCGGCCTGCCGCACATCGCGCTCGACGGCTCCGAAGTCGGACGTGCCCTCGACGACTGGCTCGCCGCACCCGACGCCAGGCCGGAGCCCGTCCAGACACAACCCGGCTGGGCCTTCAACATCATCTATTCGTCGGGCACCACCGGCGAGCCCAAGGGCATCGTGCAGGGACACGGCATGCGCTGGTCGCACATCCAGCGCGGTGCCAAGTACGAGTACGACAGCCACACCGTCACGCTGCTGTCGACGCCGCTGTACTCCAACACCACGCTGGTGGTGTTCTTCCCCACCATCGCCTTCGGCGGCTGCGTGGTGCTGATGCCCAAGTTCGACGCGCTCGCCTACCTGCAGCTGGCCGAGAAGCACCGCGTGACGCACACCATGCTCGTGCCGGTGCAGTACCAGCGGCTGATGGCGCACCCGCGCTTCGATGCGCACGACCTCTCCACCTTCCGCCACAAGTTCAGCACCAGCGCGCCCTTCAACGCGGCGCTCAAGGCCGACGTGCTCAAGCGCTGGCCCGGCGGGCTGGTCGAGTTCTACGGCATGACCGAAGGCGGCGGCACCTGCATCCTCGAGGCGCACCTGAACCCGACCAAGCTGCACACCGTGGGCCAGCCCGCGCCGGGCAGCGACATCCGCCTGATCGACGAGGAAGGCAACGAGCTGCCGCGCGACAACCTCGATGCCGCCGGCGAGGTGGTGGGCCACTCGGCCGGCATGATGACCGGCTACCACCGCCAGCCCGAGAAGACGCGCGAGGCCGAATGGTTCGACGCCACCGGCAAGCGCTTCATCCGCACAGGCGACGTGGGCCGCTTCGACGCCGACGGCTTCCTCACGCTGTTCGACCGCAAGAAGGACATGATCATCAGCGGCGGCTTCAACATCTATCCGAGCGACCTCGAGGCCGTGGTGCGCGGCCATGCGGCCGTGGCCGACGTGGCCGTGGTCGGCGTGCCGTCGGAGCAATGGGGCGAGACGCCGGTGGCCTTCGTGGTGCGCCGCGAGGGCGATGCCACCACCGAAGACGCGCTGCTGCAGTGGGCCAACGCCCAGGTCGGCAAGACGCAGCGGCTGGCGCGCCTGAGCTTCATCGACGAGCTGCCGCGCAGCGCGATCGGCAAGGTGCTCAAGCGCGAACTGCGCGACCTGAGTGCCTGAGTGAGCGCATCCCCGAGCGCTGCGAACGCCGACACCGCGCCCGCCGAACAGGGCGGCGGCAACGGCCTGCTGTGGGTGCTCATCGCCGTCGCGGTGGTGTTCGCCTTCGTGCGACCGCGCGCGCCGATGGACTGGTTGCGACTGGTCGACTGGCAGACCGTGGGCGCACTCGCCGGCCTGCTCGCGATCACACAAGGCGTCGAGAAGAGCGGCATGCTGCAGGCCGCCGCGCGGCGCCTGCTGGCACACACGCACACCCAGCGCGGCCTGGCGCTGGCACTCACGGCCACGGCCGCCCTGCTGTCCGCGCTGGTGACCAACGACGTGAGCCTGTTCCTGCTGGTGCCGCTCACGCGCGTGCTCGCCAACCAGGCGCACCTGCCGCTCGCGCGGCTCGTGGTGCTGGAGGCGCTGGCCGTCAACGCCGGCTCGGCGCTCACGCCCATCGGCAACCCGCAGAACCTCTACCTCTGGCACCGCTCGGGCGAAAGCTTCTTCGGCTTCATGGCCATGATGGGCCCGACCGTGGCGGTGATGCTGTTCTGGCTCTTCGTCGCCGCGTGGTGGCTGGTGCCGCGCACGCCGATCGCCCTGCGCGAGGAGACCGAGGCCGCCCCCGTGCAACCACGCCTGCTGGCGCTGGCCGGTGTGCTGTTCGTCGGCTTCGTGGTCGCGCTCGACCGCCAGTGGCTGCTGCCCGGCCTGGGCGTGGTGTTCGGCGTGTTCCTCGTCACCTACCCGCGCGTGCTGCGCGGCATCGACTGGGCGCTGCTGGCGATCATCGCGCTGATGTTCGTCGACCTGCGCCAGCTCGCCGAGCTGCCCGCGATCGCGGCGCTGCTGGGGCACTGGCCGATCGACACCGGATGGCGCACCTACCTCGCGGCCATCGTCACCTCGCAGTTCATCAGCAACGTGCCGGCGGCGATCCTGCTCGACCGCTACGTGCACGACCTGCCCGCGCTCGCGGCCGGCGTGAGCGTGGGTGGCTTCGGCTGCGTGCTGGGCTCGCTGGCCAACCTGATCGCGCTGCGGCTGGCGAAGCTGCCGAACGGGCTGCGCGAGTTCCACCGCATCAGCATTCCCTTCCTGCTCGTGTGCGCGGCCTCGGCGCTGCTGCTGCGGCTGGGCTGATGACAGACGGCGGGGCGACACGGACAATCGCCCCAGCCATGCACGCACCTGCCCCTGTCCTCTCGTTGCGCGACTACACCCAGTCGCGCGGCAGCCATGCGCACGACTACTTCCAGGTGCTGCTCGGGCTCGACGGCGTGCTCGATGTCGAAGTCGAGGGCCGGGGACGCGGCATCGCGACGGGCGAAGCCCACGTCGTCGCGCCCGGCGACCGGCACGACTTCGAGGCCCGGCGCGGCGGCAGCGTCTGCCTGGTGCTCGACACGCCGCACGCCCCGTGGGCGCGTTGCATCGAGCAGGCGCCAACCGACGCGCCCCGGCTGCATGCGCTGGCCCGCTACCTCGCGCACTGCCTGCAACAGCCGCAACATGCGGCCTTGGCCCTGCAGCACGGCCCGGCGCTGCTGCTCGAAGCCTGGGGCGCCGCCCCTTCCGTCGCGGACACGCGCCGCCGCCGCATCGACTGGCCGGCCCTTGCGGCCTGGGCGCAGGCGAACTGGCACCGGCCGCTGAACGTGGCCGACCTCGCCGAGGTCGCCTGCCTGAGCCCCAGCCAGTTCGCGCAGCGCTGCCGCGAAGAGCAGGGGCACAGCGCCATGCTCTGGCTGCGCACGCTGCGGCTGGCCCACGCGCGCGAGCTGCGGCTCGAAGGCCTGAGCGTGGCCGAGACGGCGCGCCGCACGGGCTACCGGTCGCCGTCGGCATTGACCGCCGCACTGCGTCGTTGACCGTCGTTGCGCGACGATGCGCCGTCGTCGCGCGACGACCGCCTCGCGTAGCCTCGACCTTCATGCCCGCCACCTTCTACGCCCTGCTCGCCATCGCGCTGTGGGCCACGCTCGCCACCCTCGGCACCGCGCTGTCGCACCTGCCGCCCTTTCTGCTGACCGGGCTGGCGCTGATCATCGGCAGCGTGCCGAGCTGGCCGCTGGTGCTGCGCGACCGCAGCGCCTGGCGCGTGCCGCCGCGCACGCTGGCACTGGGCATCTACGGCCTCTTCGGCTTTCACTTCCTGCTGTTCATCGCGTTGCGGCATGCGCCACCGGTCGAGGCCAACCTCGTGAACTACCTCTGGCCGCTCCTGATGGTGGTGCTGGCGCCGGCGCTGCTGCCAGGCATGTCGCTGCGTCCGTTGCACGTGGTGGCGGCGCTGCTGGGCTTCGCGGGCGCGGCCATCGCGATCCTCGGCGCGCGCGGCAGCGGTGCGGCCGCGATGCCGGGTGCGCCCGCCACGTACTGGGGCTTCCTGCCCGCGGCGGGCTCGGCCTTCATCTGGGCCAGCTACTCGCTGTGGACGAAGCGTGTCGCGCCCTTCCCTACCTCGGCCATCGGCCTCTTCGGACTGGTGTCGGGCGCGCTCTCGCTGGCCTGCCATGCGCTGCTGGAGCCCGCCGTCGCGCTCTCGGCGAAAGACTGGTTGCTGGTCGCGCTGTGCGGCCTCGGTCCGCTGGGCGCGGCCTTCTTCGTGTGGGACATGGCGCTCAAGCGCGGTGATGCGCGGCAGATCGGCATCCTGAGCTACCTCACGCCGCTGGCCTCCACCGCGTTGCTGCTGGCGGTGACCGGCCGGGCGCTCACGGCCAGCATCGCGCTGGCGGCCGCGCTGATCATCTCGGCCGCCGTGATGGGCACGCGTGCGAAATGAGACAAATCAGGGCGATGCCCGACAAGGCTTGACGTTTTTTGTGGCTAGAGTGGAGGCTCAGGAAAAAGGAGCTCACCCCATGGATCACAAGAACAACAAGACCGAGGATTTCGAGATCACGCCCAAGCTGGTGTTCGACATGAACCTGGCGCTGTACCTCGACCTCGTGGCCGCGCTGGAGGGCGCGGGTGCCGTCACCTACCGGCAGATGGCGGCGCGGGTCCTGAACATCAGCATGGACGCCCGCGCCGACGGCGACGCCGGTCTGTCGACCGTGCTCGAAGGCATCGCCCAGGGCTTTGCAGGCCATGGCGACGGCCTTTCGATCGAACTGCTGAAGGCCGCAGGCAGCCTGCGGGAGGACGATGCGATGGGCGACATTCCCATGCGGCCCATCGACGATTGAGATTCGCGCAGCGCCTCGGCGCTGCGCTGCATTCATCAGTCTTCGGCGACTTGCAATACCAGCTTGCCGAAGTTCTCTCCCGCGAACAGCTTGTTCAGCGACTCGGGGAAGGTGTCGAGCCCCTTCACGATGTCTTCCTTGCTCTTCATGCGGCCGTCCTTCAGGTACCCGGCCATCTCGGCGATGGCGATGGGGTACCGGTCGGCGTAGTCGAACACCACGATGCCTTCCATGCGCGCGCGGTTCACGAGCAGGCTCAGGTAGTTCTTCGGGCCGGCGGCCGGCATGCTGTTGGCGTTGTTGTACTGGCTGATGGCACCGCAGATGATGATGCGGGCCTTGCGCGCCAGACGCGCCAGCACGGCGTCGAGGATGTCGCCGCCGACGTTGTCGAAGTAGATGTCCACGCCCTTCGGGCAATGGGTCTTGAGGCCTTCGCGCACCGCGCCCGCGCCGGCCTTGTAGTCGATGCAGGCGTCGAAGCCCAGCTCCTTCACCACCCAGTCGCACTTGGCGGCGCCGCCGGCGATGCCGACCACGCGGCAGCCCTTGATCTTGGCCAGCTGGCCCACGGTCTGGCCCACGGCGCCGGCCGCGCCCGAGACGACGACGGTTTCGCCTTCCTTGGGCATGCCCACGTCCATCAGGCCGAAGTAGCCGGTCATGCCGGGCATGCCCAGCACGTTGAGCCACTGGGTGATGGTGCCCACGCGCAGGTCGACCTTCACGAGGCCGTTGCGCTTGATCTGGTCCTGCGGAATCAGCACGTATTCCTGCACGCCGAGCGTGCCGTACACGGTGTCGCCCACGGCGAACTGCGGGTTCTTCGAGGCGATGACGCGGCCGATGCCGCCGGCGCGCATCACCTCGTCGATGGCCACGGGCGGGATGTAGCTCTTGGCGTCGTTGAGCCAGCCGCGCATGGCGGGGTCGAGCGACAGCGACAGCGTCTTGACCAGCACGCCGCCCTCGTCGGGCTGGGCCACGGGCTCGGTGCTGAAGCGCCAGTGCTCGCGCGTGGCCGTCCCCTCGGGGCGCTTGGCAAGACGGACCTGGTGGTTGGTGAGGGGGCTGCTCATGGTGTCTGTCTCCTTGACGTGGATGTGCCGGGGGTCGGCGATGCAGGCGCATCGTAGTCGGGGGTCGGGGCGCCGCGCGTAGCGCAGGCGACAGCGCGCCCTTCCCCCTCGATGACCTCCTCCGGCCCTGCTATGGAAGCAGGAGCAGCCCGTACGCCGCCGCCGTGGCAACGCCCAGCACCGCGGCCACGGCGCCGACGCGCCGCGCCCAGGCGGGCCGGTAGCTCGCGAGGCCGACCGTCACGAGCGCGGCGGCGGTGAGCGCACCCAGCCACAGCACCCAGCCCATGGCCGGCCCGCGCAGGCGCAGCGCGGCGACCAGCGAGAGCAGCAGCAGCGCCGCGCCGCCCAGCTGCTGCCAGGGCCGCGAGGGCCCGGGCGCCTGGCCACGTCCGTAGGCGTCTTCGTAGTGCCGGTCCATCGCCAGGCTCAGCGTGACGAAGCCGCCGAGCGCCGACGCGAACAGGGCGCACACCAGCACGAAGGCGCTCATCCGGCGCACCCCCGCGCCGGAAGCCGCGCCCTCACCGGACGACGAAGCTCAGCGTGGCGACGTGGCGCGTCTGCGTGTAGGGCTTGCCGTCCCAGGTGCCCTTGCCGTCCTTGTCGGTGTGGTTCACCTCGACCACGTACTGGCCGGGCCAGGGCGTCTGCAGCGTGACCTTGCCGGCGTCGTCGGTGGTGAACTTCTTCTCCCACTTCGGCGGGCCGAACACGACCACCTCGGCCTGGGGCAGCGGCTTGCCGGCGAGCAGCAGCGTGAAGCTGTTGCTATTGGCGGCCTGCGGCACGAGCTCGAGCGTGTGGCGCGCGACGGTCTCGGTGCGGCCGGTGCGTGCCTGGTACAGGCTCGCCACGCCCTTGTCGTTGACGTAGGCGCCCACGAGGCGCGCGTCGCCGCTGGCGTCGGCCTTGACCACGAAGTGGTCGGCGTGGCGCGTGGCGGGCGTCTGCTTGCCGTCGGCGGCGATGCCGCGCGGCGCGGTGACCAGCTTCAGGTGGCCGGTCTCGGTCTCGCGCAGGTCTTCGGCCCATTCACCGAAGTAGGCCTTGGCCTCGCCGCCCGCGGCGGGTTCGAGCCAGACGAAATGGGCGTGCGCGGCGCCCGAGAAGACGAACGCGGCCGCCGCGAGGGTGGCAAGGGAGAACAGGGGTTTCTTCATGGTCGATGCTCCTAGGTTGATTGCATGGTTGAGACGGATTGGAAGGCGCGGTGTTCAGAATTTCGCCCGCAGCGTGACGCTCACGTTGCGCGGCTCGCCCCAGAACACGCTGTCGTAGAAGCCCACGTTGCGGTAGTACTTCTTGTCGAAGACGTTGCGGATGTTCAGCTGCGCCGTGAGGTTCTTGTTGATCTCGTAGCTGGCCATGAGGTTGAAGACCGCGTACGACTTCTGCGAGATGCGCGGCAGCGGGTCCTTCATGCTGAACAGGGGCGGCTGGCCGTACCACGACTCGCCGTAGATGCCGCTTTGCGCCGTCACATCGCCGCCGACCTTCAGGCCGCGCCAGTCGCCGCTGAAGCGATAGGCGGTCGACAGGCGCAGCAGGTGCTTGGGCTGGTTGGGCACGGCGCGCGCGCCCTTGGCGGTCTTCGCGTCGAGGTAGGTGTAGCCGGCGGCCACGTTCCAGTCGGGCGTGATCTGGCCCGACACGTCGAACTCGATGCCGCGCGCGGTGATGCCGTCGCCGCTGGCCACGTAGGCCTGGCCGCCGTCGGGCAGGCGGAAACCGGCAGGCACGCTGCGGTCGAGCTCGGCGAGGTTCTTCTTCTTGACCTGGAACACGGCGGCCGAGGCATTGAGCGCGCCGCCGAAGTACTCGCCCTTCAGGCCCAGCTCGGCGCTGGTGCCGGTCTCGGGCGTGAGGTACTGGTCGTTGCGGTCCTTCGAGGTCTGCGGACGGAACAGCGTGGTGTAGCTGGCGTACAGCGAGTGGCGCTTGTCCAGGTCGTAGACCACGCCGACGTAGGGCGTGACCTCGTCCTTCGATTCCGACTTGCCCGTGGTACGCGTGTACTGCAGCGCCGTGTTGTAGGCGTGCGTGTAGGCGCGGTAGTTGCTCACGCGCGCGCCGACGATCACGTTCAGCGGGTCGGCGAGGCTGAAGCGGCCCGCCACATAGCCGCCGTTGAGCTGCTTGAAGCCCACCGTCTTGGAACCGTCGGCCAGGAAGATCGGGCGCGGGATGTTGCCGGTCCAGGTGCGGTAGTCGGGAATGGCGTTGGGGTACGAAATGACCGGCGTCCCGCCCTGCGAGGTGTAGGTCTCGTTGCCGCCGTTCCATCCGGCGATGAAGGTGTGGCGCCGCCCGAACAGGTTGAAGGGGCCGGTGGCGTAGAGGTCGAAGTTGTCGTTGACGTACTCGCCCTCGCCCCACACGCCGTTCCACAGCGACAGGCCCTTGCCCGTCAGGGGGTTGGGGTAGCCGGCGCCGCCGTTGGCCACGGTGGTGTTGTTGGTGCTGGTGGTGCGGGCATAGCCCAGGTGCACCTTCCAGTCGTTGTCGAAGCGGTGCTGCAGCGAGACGAAGACCGTGTGCTGCTTGTTGGCCCAGGTGCTCCAGGGCGTGCTGAAGCTGGTGTTGCGCGGCAGGTTGGCGAGCGAGCCGTCGTGATTCCAGTACGGCACGGCGCCCCAGGTCGAGCCCTTGGGCTTGTTGTCCTGGAAGTCGATGCCGGCGGTGAGCGGCGTGGAGCGCGTGAGGTCGGCCTCGACGATCACCATGCCCACGGTCTTGCGCTCCTGGTACATGTCCATGTACGAGTCGCGGTCCTGCCAGGCCAGCGCGGTGCGCGCGCGGATGCGGCCGTCGGCCGTGAGCGGCGCCGACAGGTCGACCTCGGCGCGCTTGTGGTTCCAGCGGCCGTAGGTGAGCGAGGCGCTGCCCTGGAACTCGCGCGTGGGGCGCTTGCGCACCGAGTTGATCGTGGCCGACGGGTCGCCCGTGCCGCCCATGAGGCCGGTGGCACCGCGGATGACCTCGATGCGGTCGTACAGCACGGTGTCGGACAGCGGCGCGTTCGGGCCACGCGGCATGCCGTCGATCTGGAAGTTGTTGATCGAGAAGCCGCGCGCCGAGTAGTTCACGCGCTCGCTGTCGGCCTGGCCGATCGTGATGCCGGTGGTCTGGCCCAGCACGTCGTCGATGCGGGCACTGCCCAGGTCGTCCATGCGCTCGCGCGTGATCACGGTCACCGACTGCGGCGTCTCGCGGATCGACAGGTCCATGCGCGTCGCGGTGGATGCCTGCTCGGCGGTGTAGGAGCGGCTACCCTCGGTGCGGCCGCTGCGGTCGCCCGACACGGTGACCTCGGACAGCGCCGCGCCGCTGGCGGCCTGCTGTTGTTGTTGCTGTTGCGCGCCGGCTGCGCCGCACAGGAGCAGGGCGACGAGGGCCACGGGAGACCGCCGGAAGCGGGCGCGTGAAAACGAATGCTGGTTCATGGCATGAAGAAAGGGGGCGGCCCGACGCATGAGGTCGGCAACCGCCCGTTGGCAGGAGATGGCTAGCGCCGCACACCCGGTCGTGAAAAGACCGGCAGCGACCTGGCTGCGGAGGAAAAAACCGGGTAACTCAGTAAGTGCCGCGCAAGGTCACGAGCAGGTGGCGCGGGGCGCCGTAGAAGCTGCTGCTGGTGCTGGTGCGGTAGTGCGTGTCGAAGACGTTGTTCAGTGCGACCGACACGGCGAGGTGCTTGTTGATCGGGTAGCGCGCCATCAGGTCGAGCGTGGTGTAGGCCGGCTGCGTGAAGCGGGCATGGCCCGACGGGCCGAGGCCGGTGCTGTAGGTGTCGCTCTGCCAGTTCAGGCCGCCGCCCACGGTGAGGCCGTTGCCGATGCTGGCGATGCGGTAGCTGGTGAAGAGCTTCAGCAGGTTTTTCGGCACCTGCGTGTTCAGCCGCAGGCCGGCCGCATCGCGCGCGACGCTGTGCGCAAAGCCGCCGCCGATCTGCCAGCCGGGCAGCAGCTCGCCGGCCACTTCGAATTCGTAGCCGCGCGTGGTCGTGCCTTTCGCGGCGCGGTAGGCGACCGAGCCATCGGGTGCGAACTCGTTGTCCAGGCGCACGGCGAGGTTGTCCTGCTTCACCTGGAACACGGCGGCGCTGAGGTTGAGGCGGTCGTTGTAGAACGCGCCCTTCACGCCCGCCTCGTAGGCGTGCCCTTCGAGCGGGTCGAGGTAGCTGCCGCCGCGGTCCTTGCCGGCCTGCGGCTTGAAGATGCTGGTGTAGCTCGCGTAGACCGACCAGTGCTTGTGGAGGTCGAACACCACGCCCGCGTACGGCGTGACGACGCCCTTCTCGCTGCGCGTGCTGAAAGTGGCGGCGCGCTCGAAGGGCATGGTGCGCGTGACGTCCTTCCAGTCGCTCACGCGCGCGCCGACGATCACCGAGAGCGCATTGGTCGGTCGCAACCGCGCCGTGGCATACGCGCCCGACTGGCGCGTGACGGTTTCCTGCCGGCCGGTCTGGGGGTTGTTCGGGCGCGCCGGCAGGTCGCCGGTCCAGGCGTGGAAGTTCGCAAGCCACGGATCGAAGCCCGCCACGTTCCAACCCGAATACAGCGGCGCGTCGCTGTGCGTGCGCGAAGCGTTGTAGCCCAGCACCAACTCGTGGCGCCGGCCGAAGAGTTCGAAAGGGCCGCTCGCGTACAGGTCGAGCGCGTTCTGCACCGGCACCGCGTTCCAGCGGTTGGCCCACAGGCCGAGCCCCGCGCCCGTGGCGCGGTTCATGTAGCCGCGCAGCGCGTAGCCGATCACGTCGTCGTAGGCACGGCGCGAGCGGTTGAAAGCGGCGTGCACGGCCCAGCCGTTGTCGAAGCGGTGGTCGAGCGCGGCGAAATACTGGCGCTGGTCCTGGTACGAGTGGGCCCAGCGCGCGGCGGCGCTGCGCGAGCGGCCGTAGTCGGCCTCGGTGCCGTCGCTGAAGTACAGCGGCAGGCCGGCGCGCGCGACACCGTCGTTGTCGTGCCGCTGCAGTTCGAAGCCGGTGCTCAGGCGCGTGCCGCGCGCGAGGTCGGCCTCGACGATGCCGTAGAACAGGCGCTTCTTTTCGTGGTGCCGTTCGATCCACGAGTCGCCGTCCTGCACGGCCGCGACCACGCGTGCGCGCACGCGGCCGTCGGCGGTGACGGGCCCGCCGATGTCGACCTCCGCGCGCCGCCGGTTCCAGGTGCCCGCGCTGAACGAAGCGCCGGCCTGCAGCGCAGGGCCCGGGCGCTTGCGCACGAGGTTGACGGTGGCCGCCGGCGTGCCCACGCCGTTGAGCAGACCGGTGGCGCCGCGCACCACCTCGACGCGGTCGTAGAAGGCCAGGTCGCCGGTCTGCAGCAGCCAGGTGCCGGCCTGCGGAATGCCGTCGACCTGGTAGTTCTCGACCTCGAAGCCGCGCGCATAGACGGCGTTGGCGTCGGTGCCGGCGTTACCGCTCTGCACGAAGCTCAGGCCGGGCGTCTGGCGCAGCACATCGCTGATCTGGCTCAGGCCCTGGTCCTCGATGCGATCGCGCGTGAGCACGCTGACCGACTGCGGCGTCTCGCGCAGGCTGAGCTCGAGCCGCGTCGCGGTGCCGATCGTGCCGTCGGTGGTGTAGGAGCCGGTGCCCTCGGTGACGGTGCCGACGTCGCGCCCGCCGGTCACCGTGACCTCGCTGAGCGCGCCACCGGAGGACGGCACTTCGGCCTGCGGCTTGGGACCTGGGCGCTGCGCCGCGACACGCAGCGCGTAGCCGCCGGACGCGCCGCGCACCGCTTCGAGGCCGCTGCCTTCGAGCAGCTGCAGCAGCGCCTCGCG
The DNA here is from genome assembly GCF_003581445.1 of Acidovorax cavernicola. Lineage (NCBI taxonomy): Bacteria > Pseudomonadati > Pseudomonadota > Betaproteobacteria > Burkholderiales > Comamonadaceae > Acidovorax > Acidovorax cavernicola. The sequence continues at coordinate 30,573 of NZ_QXMN01000042.1, forward strand.
CGCCGTGTAGCGGCCCTGCAGCGCGGGCGCGCGCTTGCCGCGCACCACCTCGGCATCGACGCCGAGCAGCAGCCCCGTGCGCACGGCGAGCGCGGTGAGCGCACTGCTCAGCGGCTGCGCGGGCTGGTGCCACTCGAAGGCCGCATCCACGGTGGGCACCTGCGCGGCGGCCGGCGCGGCCATCTGCGCGGCGAGCAGCACCAGGCCCGCCAACGCGAAGCTCAGGCTCAGGCGCAGGCAATGCCAACGCCGCGCGCCAGCGGGCGCGGGCGCGGTATTGGTCGGGTCTGCGGGTCCTGTCATGGTGTGGTGAATCTCTTTTCACCACCTATGACAAGCGGGCACGGGAATCGGGTAGCGGCGCGCGAAAGAAAGTTCGGCCGCCGGCTCACGGCGGCGCCGTGGTCACCCGCACCAGCCACGGCGAAAGGGTCGAGACCCGCAAGCTCGGCAACGCGCTGGCGAGCAGCGCGAGCGCGGCGTCGCTCTGCTGGATCGGCAGCACGCCGGTGAAGCGCAGCGTGTCCAGTGCCTCGTCGTCCGCCAGCAGCAGGCCGGGCCGGTGCTGTCCGAGCTGGCGCAGCACCTCGGCCACCGGCGCGTCGTCGAACACCAGCCGGCCCTGCGGCCAGGCCACGCCGCCGGGCGCGGCGGGCACGGTGTCGGTGGTGACGCCGCTGCGGTTGAAGCGCACCTGCTGCCCCGCCTGCACGTCGACCCAGCGGTCGTCGCCGCCGTCCAGCGGCTGCACGCGCACGCGCGATTCGGTGACGGTGACGACCGTGTCGTCCGCGTCGCGCCGCACGGCATAGCGCGTGCCGAGCGCCCGCGCGGAGCCGTCGCGATCGACGACGGCGAAGGGCTTGTCGCCGTGCGCGACCTCGACGAAGACCTCGCCGCGCACCAGCTGCACGCGGCGCACGCTGCCGGAGAAATCGATGTCGATGGCCGAGTCGCTGTTCAGCGCGATGCGGCTGCCGTCCTCGAGCGTGAGGTGGCGGATCTCGCCGACGCCGGAGCGCTCGTCGGCCAGCCAGGCCTGCCACGGCATCGCGGCGCCCGCCACGAGCAGGCAGGGCAGCAGCGCCAGCGCACCGAGCGCCTGGCGCGACAGGCCGCGGCGCGCGGGCTGCGGCGCAGGGGTGTCGGGCGTGACCGACTCCCACATGCGACGCATCTCGGCCAACAGCCGCGCATGGCGTTCGTCGAGCGCGCACCACGCATCGCAGGCGGCGCGCGTGGCGTCGTCCACCGCGTCGTCGGCGAGGGTCACGGCCCAGAGCGCCGCCTCCTGGCGGATGCGCTCGGCGGCCGCGTCAGGCATGGGCCGGGGCCCGGTCTTCGGAGGTGTCCTGTTCAGGCTCGGGCTCGGGCTCGGGCACGGCCGCGGCCATGCGGCCGTGGCAATGCGCCAGCACCTTGGCGAGGTATTGCTTCACGCGCGTTTCGGACACGCCCAGTTCGGCCGCGATCTCGCGGTACGAGCGCCCTTCGACGCGCGCCATCAGGAAGGCGGTGCGGCTCTTCACGTCCAGCTCGGTCGCCAGCAGCGCGAGCACCTGGCCCAGCAGCTCGCGCGCGCAGGCCTTGTCCTCGGCGCTGGGTGCGCAGTCGTCCTCGGCCATCAGCGCCACGGTGCGCAGCACCTCGGCCTCCACCTGCATGCGGCGGAACCGATTGATCATCAGCCGGCTGGCGACCACCTGCAGGAAGGCGCGCGGCTGGCGCAGCACCGGCTGCTCGGGCAGCTCGATCAGGTTCAGAAAAGTGTCGTGCGTGAGATCGGCCGCGGTGAAGCCGCAGCGCAGGCGGCCAAGCAACCAGCTGCGCAGCCAGCCCTGGTGGTCGACGTACAGCTGCCGGACTTCCGGATGGGACATGGTGTGAAGGGGCATCGAGGGCAACGATGCAATTGAGAGTTATTCTCAATTATATAGATTTGTAAAGTTTTCCTGCCCTCAAACGTCATGCCACGAGGCGCATGGCGCGGGCTACCCGTTTTGGCGTCTCGCACGTCTTAGCAACATGACCCTCGTTTTCTTCCGCAAGGGCGCCCGGTGACGGCGCCCGCTTCCCGTTCGCGCACCGGCCGTCGCCTGCGCATGGCCGCCTTCGCGGCACTGGCCCTGGCCGCCGTCGCGGTGGCCTACGTCTGGGCGAGTCCGCGCGACCCCGGCTGGGAAACCGCCGTGCTGCGCCGCGGCGACATCGAAAGCAGCGTGACCGCCATCGGCACGCTGCAACCGCGCCGCTACGTGGATGTGGGCGCCCAAGTGTCGGGCCAGATCCTGCGGCTGCACGTGCAGCCCGGCGACCCGGTGAAGAAGGGCCAGCTGATGGTGGAGATCGACCCCAGCGTGCAGCAGGCCACCGTGGACGCCGGCCGCGCCTCGCTCGCCGGCCTGCGCGCGCAGCTGGCCGACCAGCACGCGCAGCACAAGCTGGCGCGCCAGCAGTTCGCGCGCCAGCAGCAGATGGCCGCCGAGGGCGCCACGCGCGCCGAGGACGTGCAGACCGCCGAAGCCACCCTCGCCTCCGCCGCCGCGAAGATCGCGCACCTCGAAGCGCAGATCGCCCAGACCCAGGCCACGCTCAAGGCCGACGAAGCGCGCCTGGGCTACACGCGCATCTACGCGCCGATGGCCGGCAGCGTGGTCTCGGTGCAGGCGCGCGAGGGCCAGACCCTCAACGCCACCTACCAGACGCCCGACATCCTGCGCGTGGCCGACCTGTCGAGCATGACGGTGTGGACCGAGGTCTCCGAAGCCGACGTGCGCCGCGTCAAGCGCGACATGGCCGTGTACTTCACCACCCTCGGCGCCGACCGCCGCCGCTGGGAAGGCACCGTGCGCCAGGTGCTGCCCTCGCCGCCCGTGCCCGCGGGCAAGAGCGGCAGCGATACGCCGCAGGCGCCGGCCGCCAGCAAGGTCGTGCTCTACACCGTGCTGTTCGACGTGGACAACGCCGACGGCGAACTCATGCCGCAGATGACCGCGCAGGTGAACTTCGTCGCCGCCTCCGCACGCGACGTGGTGGTGGCGCCGCTGCCCGCGCTCACGGCCGTGAAGGGCCAGAGCGGACGCTTCACCGCGCGCGTGCTCGGCCCCGACGGCAAGCCCGCGCCGCGCGAGGTGCGCATCGGCGTGCGCGACCGGCTCTCGGGCGAAGTGCTCGAAGGCCTCGCCGAGGGCGAGCGCCTCATCACCGGCGAACGCGCGGCCGGCGGCGGCCCGCGGAAGTTCCAGCTGTGAGCGCCGCCGAGGCGCACACGCCCCCGCTGATCGCGCTGCACGACCTGCGCAAGTCCTACGGCGGCCACGACGGCGCGCCGGCCGTCGAAGTGCTGCGCGGCATCACGCTCGAACTGCACGCGGGCGAGTTCGTCGCCATCGTCGGCAGCTCGGGTTCGGGCAAGTCGACGCTGATGAACCTGCTGGGCTGCCTCGACCGCCCGAGCGGCGGACGCTACCTGTTCGCCGGCCAGGACGTCGCGGGCATGGACGCCGACGCGCTCGCGCGGCTGCGGCGCGAGGCCTTCGGCTTCGTGTTCCAGGGCTACCACCTGATCTCGACCGAGTCGGCACAGGAGAACGTCGAGATGCCCGCCATCTACGCCGGCGTGTCGCCCACCGACCGCGAATCGCGCGCGCGCGGGCTGCTCACGCGCCTGGGCCTGGGCGAGCGGCTGGGCCACCGGCCGCACCAGCTCTCGGGCGGCCAGCAGCAGCGCGTGTCGATCGCGCGCGCGCTCATGAACGGCGGGCGCATCGTGCTGGCCGACGAGCCCACCGGCGCGCTCGATTCGCGCAGCGGCGAAGAAGTGATGGCGCTGCTCGACGAGATGGCCGCCGCTGGCCACACCGTGATCCTCATCACGCACGACCGCGAGGTGGCCCGACGCGCGCGCCGCGTGATCGAGATTCGCGACGGCTGCATCGTGTCGGACAGCGGACGCGCGCCCGCCGAGGCGCCACCGGAGCCGGCACCCTCGCCTTTGCCTTCGCCGTCCACCACGACCGACGCCGCCGACACCCCGCGCGCCCTGCTCTCCGAGCTGCACGAAGCACTGCGCGCGGCCTGGCGCGTGATGTGGGTCCATCGCTTCCGCACCGGCCTCACGCTGCTGGGCATCGTGATCGGCGTGGCCTCGGTCATCGTGATGCTTGCCGTGGGCACCGGCTCGCAGGAGGCGGTGATGAAGCAGATCTCGCTGTTCGGCGCCGACAAGATGTACGTGGCCGCCATTCCCGACAGCGCGCGCGGACGCGGCGGCAAGCTCACGCTGGCCGACGTCGACACCATCCGCCGACTGCCCAACGTGCGCGTGGCCATGCCCTACATCGAGGGCTTCGTCATCGCGCGGCGCGGCAACGTGGACCACCGCACCGAAGGCGGCGGCGCCACCACCGACTTCGAGCAGGCGCTGAAGTGGCCGACCGCGCGCGGCATCTTCTTCGACGAGAACGACGAACAGAGCCTGGCCAAGGTCGCGGTGATCGGCGAGCGCGTGCAGGCCGCGCTGTTCGCCGACGGCACCGACCCGGTCGGCCAGCGCATCCTGCTGGACAACGTGCCCTTCGACGTGCTGGGCGTGCTCGCCGCCAAGGGCGCGGGCGGCGGCCAGGCGAGCGAGGACGAGCGCGTGATCGTGCCCTTCTCCACCGCCGCCGCGCGGCTGTACGGCAGCAACTATCCGACCTGGGTCGCAGTGGCCGTGCACGACGTCGACAAGGCCTCCGAGACCGCGGCCGAGATCGTCGAGGCGCTGGCCGCGCAGCGCCACGTGCGCGACGTGCAGGTGTTCAACCAGACCGAGTCGATCAAGGCGCGCGCCCAGACCCAGCGCACCATGACATTGATGCTCGGGCTGATCGCGGCGGTGTCGCTGCTGGTCGGCGGCATCGGCGTGATGAACGTGATGCTCATGACGGTGCGCGAGCGCACGCGCGAGATCGGCATCCGCATGGCCACCGGGGCGCGGCAGCGCGACATCCTGCGGCAGTTCCTGGTCGAGGCGGTGCTGGTCACGGTGACCGGCGGCGTCGCGGGCGTGGTGATCGGGCTGCTGGTCGGCGCCGCGCTCATCGTGTGGAACGTGCCGGTCATCTTTTCCCTCACGGCCATCGTGGGCGCCTTCTGCTGCGCCGTGCTCACCGGCCTGGTGTTCGGCTTCATGCCGGCCCGCAAGGCCGCCGCGCTCGATCCGGTCGCGGCCCTGTCTTCCGAATGATGAATGCCATGACGCGCCTTTTCTTTCCCGCCGCGTTGACACTGGCGGCGCTGCTGCTTGCGGGCTGCGCGACGCCTTCCACCGATGCGCCTGCGCGCACACCGCCTGTCGCCGATCCGTGGTGGACGGGCTTCGGCACCACCGAGCTGCCGGCCTTCGTCGCGTCGGTCGATGCCGGCAACCCCGACGGCGACGCCGCCGAAGCACGCCTGCGTCAGGCCGAGGCGCAGGAGCGCATCACCGGCGCCTCGGTCTGGCCTGAGCTGTCGGCGACCGCCGACGTGCAGCGCCAAGGCCGGCTCGGTGGCGATGCGAACGTGAGCGGCAACCGCCGCGCGCTCGGGCTCGATGCGCGCTACGAAGTCGACCTGTGGGGTCGCCTGCGCGCGCAGCGCGACAGCGCCGGCGCCTCGCGGCAGGCCAGCGCCTTCGACCGCGACGCGGTGCGGCTCGCGCTGCGCGCGGGCGCGGGCGCGGCCTGGCTGGAGGCGCTGGGCCTGCGTGAACGCACGGCCATCGCGCGGCACAGCCTGGACGATGCTGAACGCCTGCTGCAACTGGTCGAGGCCCGTGCGCGCGCGGGCGCGGCCTCGCCGCTCGAACTCGCGCAACAACGCGGCATCGTGGCATCGCAACGGCGCACCGCAGCCACGCTGCGCCAGCAGTCGCGCGCGGCGGACGTCCGCATGGCGCGCTGGCTCGGTCAAGCGGGCAGCGAGGTGCCGATCGCCGTCGCCAGCCTGCAGCAGCTCGCGCTGCCGTCGGTCGAGGCGGGTCTGCCGGCCGACCTGCTCGCACGCCGGCCCGACATCGCACGCGCCGAAGCGGCACTCGCAGCGGCCGATGCCGACGTGGCGGCGGCACGCGCGGCGATGTTCCCGACGCTCACGCTGAGCGCCGGCATCGCGGCCGCAGGGTCGCGCTTCGGCACGCTGTTCGACCATCCGGTGTACAGCCTCGCGGCAGCTCTCGCAGCGCCGATCTTCGATGGCGGACGGCGCGCGGCGGTGCGCGATCTATCGGCCGCGCGGCGCGAAGAATTGCTCGCCAACTACCGCGCCGCCACCGTGGCCGCCTTCACCGACGCGCTGACCGCGCTCGACGCCGTGGCCGCGATCGACACGCAGCGCACCGCGCAGGACGAAGAGTTGGCGCAGGCCGAACGCGCGCGCACGCTCGCCGAGTCGCGCTACCGCGCGGGTGCCGAGACGCTGCTCACGCTGCTCGACGCGCAGCGCACGCTGTTCGCGGCGCAGGACGCGCGCGCCCGGTTGCTGCAGGCGCGGTTGCAGGCCAGCGTGACGCTGTACCACGCGCTCGGCGGCGGCTGGACCGCCGAGGCGGCAGCCACCACCACTGCCACCACGGGCCTCAGCCGAAGCGCACGCTGATCTGCAGGCCGGGGTGCGCGTTGCGCACCGTGAGCCGGCCGCCGTGGGCTTCGGCGATGAGCCGGCACAGGTACATGCCCAGGCCGACACCGCCGGTGGCGCGCGCCCGTGCGCCATCGGTGCGATAGAAGGGCTCGGTCAGGCGTTCGAGCTGCGCGTCGTCCACGCCGGGACCGAAATCGCGCACCTCCAGCTCGGCGCCGCCCTCTGCCTCGGCCGGCACGCGCAGCGTGACGGTCGGCGGCTGCGGCGCGCCGGCGCTGTAGCGCAGCGCGTTGTCCAGCAGGTTGCGCACCATCAGGCGCACGCGCATGCGGTCGATGGCCTGCGGCGGCAGGCCGTCCGCGAGTTCGAGCCGCACCACCTGCGCGCCGGGCATCTCGGCCACGATCTCGCGCACCAGCACGGCCAGGTCGACCGGCTCGCGCTGCAACGCGGCATGCGGGCTGGCCAGGCGTTCGCTTTCGAGCAGGTCGCTGATCAGGTCGCGCATCTCGTTGAGGTCGCGCAGCAGCGCCTCGCGCTCGGCCTCGCCTTCGGGCGTGGCGGGCAGCAGCTCGGCATTGAGCCGGGCCCGCGTGAGCGGCGAGCGCAGCTCGTGGCTCAGCGCCAGCAGCAGGCCACGCTTGGCATCGAGCATGGCCTGGATGTCGCTCGCCATGGTGTTCACGCGCTGCGCGAGGTCGCCCAGGTCGTCGTTGCGGCGGATCGGAATGGGCTGCGTGAACTCGCCGCGGCCGAAGCGCTGCGCGCCCTCGCGGATGTCGATCAGCGGGCGCAGCAGCCGGCTCACCAGCCCGTAGGCCACCACCACGAGCAGCAGCAGCACGCACAGCGTGGTCCAGCCGGCCGCGCGCGGCGCGAGCTGCCACAGCCGGGGCGCCCAGCCGAAGATGATCTTGTGCCCGTCGGCCGTGGGGCGCACGAACCAGCGCTCGGTGGAGAACATCGAATCGTCGTGATCGCGGTCACGCAGCCAGCCGCCGCGCGGGTGCATGTCGTCGCCGGGGTTCGATTCCCAGTTCACGGTGGGCCCGACGATGCGGATGGTGATCGGCAGCCGGTCGACCAGCGCCTGCGCGCGCACCACGTCGGGCGGCGTGCCGAGTTCGGCGACGAGCCGGTCGGCGTAGTCCATCAGCATCGGCTGCGCAGCCTCGGCCCAGGTGCTGGAGAACGACCGCTTCATGCCGCCCACGAACACCGCGGCCATCACGAGCGCGAGCACCACGAACATCATCACGATGCGCACACGCACCGAGCTGCGCCAGCGCTGTTGCATGCGTGCGTGCATGCGCGCGTGCCAGTGGCGGCGCCGCTCCTTGCCGGGGCAGACGCCCTCGCCTTCATTACCTTGCCCTGCGCCGCGCCGGCCGTTGAATCTCATGAAGAAGACTCGCCCGGCGCCACGGCCAGCGCATAGCCGGCGTTGCGCAGCGTCTTGATGCAATCGAGCGGCTCGAGCTTCTTGCGCAGCCGGCTCACCACGATGTCGACCGCGCGCGTGAAGAGCTCGGCCTCGTGGCCGCGCAGCCGGTTGAGGATGTCGTCGCGGCTGAACACCTTGCCGGGCTCGCCGGCCAGCAGCGCGAGCAGGTCGAACTCGGTGCCGGTGAGTTCCACGCGCTCGCCGTGGCGCATCACCTGGCGTCGGTCGAGGTCGATCGAGAGGCCGTCGAACACGCGCAGCTGCGCATTGGGTGCGGCGGCCGGCACGCTGCGCTGACGGCGCAGGATGGTCTGCACGCGCGCCACGAGTTCGCGCGGCTCGAAGGGCTTGGGCACGTAGTCGTCGGCGCCGAGCTCGAGGCCGACCACGCGGTCCATCACCTCGCCGCGCGCGGTGAGCATCACGATGGGGATGTCGCTTTCCTTGCGGATCTCGCGGCACAGTTCGAAGCCGTCCATCTCGGGCAGCATGACGTCCAGGATGGCCGCGTCGTAGTGCCCGGCGCGCAGCTTGGCAATGCCTTCGCTCGGGCGCTTGGCGCTGTCGAGCGTGCAGCCGAAGCGGGCGAAATAGGTGGTCAGCGGCGCGGCGAGGTGTTCGTCGTCGTCGATCAGCAGGATGCGCGGCATGGCGGGATTGTGCCTCCTGACAAAGAGAGCGCGAATGGCAAAGCTTGCAATCAATCCGGCCGGCATCGCACCGTCCAGACCAGGCCGGCGGCGAGGCCGGCGAGCAAGAGCACGTGGTAGACCACGTCGGGCACCGTGCGCGGACCGATGCCCGCGACGATGGTGCCCAGACCGACCAGCGTGCCCAGCAGGGCAAAGCCCTGCCCGACAAGCGCCGCCGTGCGCGCATGCGCGGGGCGACGCCAGGTTTCAAAGGCCGCGAGCACCAGCACGGTGGCGATCACGGCTTCGGCGGTGCGTGCCTGCGGATGCGCGTGGCCGGCCACGAGCCAGCCGCCGTGCACCGCCGACGCGACAGCGAGCGTGAACGCCTCGCCCAGCAGCCAGGAGCGAGCGAGCGCCGGGCGCATCGCTGGGCGGGCACGGATCACGGCACTCACCACGGATCGGCGCGGCCGATGCGGCCGAGGTGGGTGGACGCGAAACCCGTTGCGTACTTCAGGCCGAAGCCCAGCGCATGGTCGAGCCCGACACGGGCCAGCCAGATCAGTCCGCCGGCGACCGCCCAAGGCTGCGCCGCGAACACGCCGAGCGCCAGCAGCAGCACCGGCCCGATCAGCGCATGCGCCGCGTTGTACAACGCGGCCCCCACGCGCGGACCCGCGAGGTAACCCAGCAGCGAGAGATCAGGCGCGAACAGCCACAGCGCGAACACGCCCCAGCCCATGCCGAACTGGGCGTAGGCGGCAAGTGCCACGCCGAGCACGACGACGCCCTCGAGCCGCAACACCGCACGCACGCCACCTTCGGTGGCGTTTTCGTGAGGCACCGCGGAACCGGCTCCGCCGGGCCGCAGGCGCCGCCCCCGGAGAGGGGGTAGGCGCAGCGACACGAAGTGCGCGAAGCCTGGGGGTGAGCCAAGTTCAGCCATGACGGGACCAGCGGCGGCCGCCGCGCTCCATGAAGTCGCGCACCTTCTGTTGCTGCGCGGGATTCAGGTGGTCGAAGAAATCGGCGGCGGCGGCAATCACCTCGGGGCTGCCGGTGCGCACCACGGCGGTCTTCTCTTCGATCAGGCGCGCGGCACCGGCCTGGTCGAGCGTGTTGCCCGCGAACAGGGCCTTGAACTGCGAGCGCGGATCACCCGAACCGCCCGCGCCGCGCATCGCCTGGCGCTGCGCCTGCAGCTTCTCGGCCAGCACGGTGAGCTTCTGCTTCTGCGCGGCGTCGAGTTCGAGCTTGCTGCCGACACGTTCGACCATCTTGGCGCGGAACTCGGCGCTGTCGCCGCCCCAGCCGTGGCGATGGCCGGCACAACCGGCGATGCTGCCGGCCACGACGGCCAGGCCTGCGAATCCGAAAAGCGTTCGTTTGATCCAGTGCTTCATAGGGGTGCTCCTTCATGCGCCCCTGCGCGGGGCTTCGGTGATGGACGAGGCGACGATGGCGCCTCGTCGGTTCAGAGGCGGTTGCCGCTGTCGCGCGCGGCGGCGGCACGCGCGTCGACGGGGTTCTGCATCGTCGAGATGACCTTGCTGTTCACACGCGAGCCGGAGGTCACGTTCTGGTCGGGTGCGGCGGCGGTGCGCACGGCCTCGGCGATGACGCGGGCGCGGTCGGTGGACACGGCCACGGTCTCGGGGCCGCGCGAACCACGCACGACGTTCTGGTCGGGTGCCGCGGCGGTGCGCACGGCTTCGGCGTTGACATCGGCGCGGCTCATGGCCGACACGGGCGCGTGGACGCCCTCGTAGCTTTCAGCCTTGGCGCCGGCGGCGGCGAGCATGGCGAAGGAACCGACAGCGATGAGCTGGGCGAGGGGCAGGGACGACTTGACGATCATGATGCAGGCCTTTCTTTCAGGGGTTGGAAGAGGAGACCTGATGGTGCGCGTCGATGCCCGGCGAGTCCTTTCACCGCCGTATCGCCGTATTTCGGTTTGTTTCGTCTGGCTTGGCTCGCCCCCAGGCTGCGCGCACTTCGTGTCGCTTCGCCTACCCCCTACCGGGGGCAACACCGACGGCCCGGCAGAGCCGGTTCCGTGGTGTTCCTGGTACTGCCTCCCGCTGCGAAGGGCGGGGTGGTTGTGGGCTCAGCCCGCGAGTGCGGCAGCGGGGTCGTCCGCGTCGAGCACGCCCTTTGCCCAGGGCTCGAGCTTGCCGGTGTCGGCGCGCAACACTTCCTGCTTCACGGCGAGGATGCGCGAGGGGTGCATCGAGAAGCTGCGCAGGCCCAGGCCCAACAGCAGTCGCGTGAAGGCCACGTCGCCGGCCATCTCGCCGCACACCGACACACCCTTGCCCTGCCGGCGGCACTCGGTGATGGTGTCGGCCACGAGCTTGAGCACGGCGGGGTGCGCCGGGTCGTACAGGTGCGCGACGGCTTCGTCGGCGCGGTCGATGGCCAGCGTGTACTGGATCAGGTCGTTGGTGCCGATCGACAGGAAGTCGAAGTGCTTCAGGAAGGTCTTGAGCGTGAGCGCGGCGGCCGGGATCTCGATCATGGCGCCGAGCTTGAGCGGGCCGTACACCGCGCCGCGGCTGTCGAGTTCGGCGCGCGCGAAGTCGATCAGCGACAGCGTCTGGCGGATCTCGCTGGCGTGCGCGAGCATCGGAATCAGCAGGTGGATCTCGCCGTGCGCCGCCGCGCGCAGGATGGCGCGCAGCTGCGTGAGGAACATCGCCGGATCGGCCAGGCTCCAGCGGATGGCACGCAGGCCCAGCGCGGGATTCAGGTGCTCCTGCTTGCTGGCCGACTTGCCATCGAGTGGCTTGTCGGCGCCCACGTCGATGGTGCGGATGGTGACGGGCATGCCCTGCATGCCCTCGACCGCGCGCGTGTAAGCCTGGTATTGCTCTTCTTCATCGGGCAGGCGCGTCTGGCGCGCCGAGTTCTCGCGGCCCATGAAGAGAAACTCGCTGCGGAACAGGCCCACGCCCACGGCGCCAGCCTTGACGGCACCGGCCGTGTCCTCGGGCATCTCGATGTTGGCCAGCAGTTCGACGCGCTGGCCGTCGAGCGTGACGGCGGGCTTGTGGCGCAGCCGCGCGAGCCGGCCGCGTTCGAGGTCGCCCTGGCGCTGCTTGAAGCCGTACTCGGCCAGGATGATCGGCGAGGGGTCGACGATCATCACGCCGGCCTCGCCGTCGATGATGACCCAGTCGTCCTGGCGCACCAGCTGGCTCGCGGAACGCGCACCGACGATGGCCGGGATGTCCATGCTGCGCGCGACGATGGCGGTGTGCGAGGTGCGCCCGCCCACGTCGGTGACGAAGCCCGCGAACACGCTCTTCTTGAACTGCAGCATGTCGGCCGGCGAGAGGTCGTGCGCGATCAGCACCAGCGGCACGTCGAAGCCGTCGCCCGCGGTGGGATCGTGGTCCTCGTCGTCCTGGTCGTGTGAGGCGGCGGCGCGCTTGCGTCGCGGCGGGCTCGGCGCGAGCACGGCGGCCGTGCCCTTCATGCGATGCAGCATGCGCTCGACCACCTGTTCGAGGTCGGCCTTGCGCTCGCGCAGGTACGGATCCTCCATCTCGTCGAACTGGCGCGCGATGACTTCGAGCTGCGTGGTCAGCGCCCATTCGGCGTTGTACAGCCGGTCGCTGACCCAGTGCTTCACGCCGCCGCTCAGGGCCTCGTCCTGCAGCAGCATCTGGTGCACCTCGAGCAGCGCCGCCAGCTCGTGCGGCGCGTCGTTCGGGCCCATCTGCGCCACGCTGGCCTGCAGCTTGGTGAGCTCGTCGGCCACCGCGTTGCGTGCGGTGCGCACGCGGTCGATCTCGGTCTCGATCTCCTCGGGCTTGATGAAGTAGTGCGCCACGTCGATGCGGCTGGACACCACCAGCACCGCGCGGCCGATGGCAATGCCACGGGCGACAGGGAGACCGTGGACTGCGAAGGTCATGCCAAAGTCCTTATTCGCCTTCGCCGAACTTGTCGTCCATCAGCTGGACGATCGCGTTCATCGCTTCTTCTTCCTGCGGACCGTTGGTCTCGAGCTCGACGGTCACGCCGAGCCCGGCGGCCAGCATCATGACGCCCATGATGCTCTTAGCGTTGATGCGGCGGTCGCCGCGCGACAGCCACACCTCGCAGGGGAAGCTGCCGGCAAGCTTGGTCAGCTTGGCCGATGCGCGTGCATGCAGGCCCAGCTTATTGCTGATGGTCACGGATTTCTTGATCACTGTGCTTTCTTTTCGCCTGGTTCTGGGGAGCCGCCACCGCCACCTGCATGACGCCGGCGGTGCCGCCCGCGAGGGCACGCTGCACCAGCGTGTCCAGCGGTTCGTGGCGGTAGGTGACGGCGCGCAGCAGCATCGGCAGGTTGACACCGGCCACGAGCCGCGAGCGCACGCCGTCCACCAGCTTCTGCGCGACGTTGCAGGGCGTGGCGCCGAACACGTCGGCCAGCACCAGCACCTGCGAACGCGGCGCGTGCAGTTGCTGCGCCAGCGTGATGCGCGCGGCAGCCAGCGTTTCCTCCGGCGACACGTTGGGCAGCACGTCGAGCGCCACGACCGCCTGCTCGCAGTCGGGGAACACGTGCAGCGCGCATTGCCGCAGCGCCTGTGCGAACGGGGAATGGGCAATGATGAGGATGCTGTTCATGCGGCTCGGAGGACGACGCGTCGATTATGCGGGGGCGCCCCAAGGAAGTAGAGACATGGAAGACACAACGCGGCAGCCAGGGACTACGGCCATGGCACGCGGATGGCCGGGGCGCTCGTTGGCTCGGCGGCAACAGCTATGAAAACGATAGCTGCGCCGGGCATGGCGGCCTGCCGGCCGACCCGGGTTCATGGCAGGCGCAGGCCCTCGAAGAAGGTCTTGGCCGCTTCCGGCGAAGACGGCCGGCCCAGCACGGTGGCCTGGTAGAGCGACATGCTGCCGTCCTTCTGCGATTGCGCGAACCAGAGCACCTGGACCGGCGCCACGCCCTTCTGCGCCGACAGTCCGTCAAGCCGGATCGGTGCGGGCACTGCCGTAGCGCGCGGCAGCGTGGCCGGTCCCTCGATCACCTGCGCCACGCCCAGCTGGCCGCGCGTGGCCGTGCGCCAAGCCGTGAGCCAGGCCTCGGCCTGCGCCGGGCTGGTGGCCACGGCGTGGGCCACGGCGAAGGTCGCGCCACCGGCTTCGCAGCCGGTCATGTCGACCTGCACCGACTCGGCGCCCAAAGGCAGCGCGCGCTGGGCACGGTCGGCCTTGCAAGGCAGCAGCGCGACCAGGCCGGCGTCGGCGATCGGCACTTCGCGCCAGTTGAAGGTGGGGCTGCAGGCCCCCAGCACGGCGGCCAGGGCCAGCACGGGCCAGGAAGGGGAAGGAAGCGATGGCATCGGAGGGCGATTATCGAACGCTCTCCCGAGGGATCGAGGGGAAAAGGGCCGCGCCCACGCGATCCGGCACGCGGAACTAAAATCGCCCCGCTTCTCTCATTCAGGTGCCATGAAAAAATACATCGCTGCCGCCGCCGTCGTGATCGCCCTGGCCGCCGGCGTGGGCGTGTACCTCGGTTCAGGCAGCACGGCCGCTCCGGCCTCGACCTTCGTGCTGCTCGACGGCACCACCAAGAGCACGGCCGACCTGAAAGGCAAGGTCACGCTGGTCAACTTCTGGGCCACGAGCTGCGTGACCTGCGTGGCCGAGATGCCGAAGGTGATCTCGACCTACGACAAGTACAAGGCCAAGGGCTACGACACGCTGGCGGTGGCCATGAGCTACGACCCGCCGAGCTACGTCGTCAACTTCGCCGAAACCCGCAAGCTGCCATTCAAGGTGGCAATCGACAACACCGGCAGCGTGGCGCAGGCCTGGGGCGACGTGAAACTCACGCCCACCACCTTCATCGTCAACAAGAAGGGCGAGATCGTGAAGCGCTATGTGGGCGAGCCTGATTTCGCGGAACTCCACAAGCTGATTGAAAAGCTGCTGGCCGAGGCCTGATCGGCCTTCTGCCCCAAACAAAAAGGCGCTCCGCGGAGCGCCTTTTTTGTTGCAGAAGCCGGTGGAGCCAGTGGCTTACTGGTTGCGGAAGCTGTCGTGGCAGGCCTTGCAGCTCGCGCCGGTCGGGCCGAACTGGGCCTTGAGGGCATCGATGTTGCCGGCCTTGGCGGCGGTGACGAGCTTGCCGGTTTCGGCGATCACCTTGTCCTGGTGCTCCTTGAACTTCGCGGCTTCCTTCCAGACCTCGGGCTTAGCCTTGCCGCCCTCGGTGCCGGCGCCGAAGCCGGCCCAGGGCAGCTTGGCCATGTCGGCCACGACCTCGGCATTGGCTGCTGCTGCGGCGGCGTCGTAGGGCACGCGGCCATTGGCCATGGCGCCGAGGCGGCCGAAGTGCTGGCCCATCACGAACAGCGCGCTCTGGCGGTACTTGATGGCGTCCTCGGGCTTGGCGAACTGTGCCGCGGCGGGCAGGGACATCACAGCGCAGGCGGCTGCGAGGGCGAGCGAAGCAAAACGGATCATCGTGGGTCCTTCCTTCAGGGTGTGGGGGTTTCGGCACCGTCGAACGCGATGCTGCTGGCAGTGTAGGGGTTGCCCGTGTCGGGCGCATAGCAACAACCCGGTGCAACGATCGGGCCGGACTTTGCTAATCTGCGCCTTCCGCAGCCTCGCGCCCCGGCGCCTTTTTCGATGACCGACACCCTCTCGGTGGCCCGCACACGCGTCTGGGACCTGCCGACCCGCCTCTTTCACTGGGCGCTCGCCTTCGCCGTGATCGGCCTGATCGTGACGGGCCTGAACGGCATCATGGAATGGCATTTCCGCCTCGGCTACACCGTGTTGGCGCTGTTGCTGTTCCGGCTGGTCTGGGGCTTCGTGGGCGGGCGCTGGTCGCGCTTTGCGGCATTCATCTACGCGCCAGGCTCGGTGATCGCCTACCTGCGCGGCAAGGCCCATCCCGACCACCTGATCGGCCACACGCCGCTGGGCGCGCTGTCGGTGTTCGCGGTGCTGGCGCTGCTGATCCTGCAGGTCGCCACCGGGCTGATGGCCGACGACGAGATTTCCGCCTCCGGCCCGTTGACCCGCTTCGTCTCGGGCGCGATGGTGAGCCTGGCCACCGGCTGGCACAAGGCGCAGGGCAAATGGATCGTGATCGTCCTCGTGAGCCTGCATGTGCTGGCGGTGCTGTTCTATGTGCTGGTGAAGCGGCACCGGCTGGTCGGACCGATGCTGTCGGGCGACAAGCTGGTGATCGCGGGCCCGGCCTCCAACAAGAATGGCAATGGGAACGGCGTGGCCCCGAGCCGCGACGATGCGGCATCGCGCACGCTGGCGCTGTTGCTGTTCGCGCTGTGCGCAGGCGTGGCGTTCTGGGTGGCGTCGTTGCGGCTATGAGCGGCTTTTCCGTCTCCCGTCCGCTGCCGCTGTCGGACACGCCGGCTGTCGTGCTCCTCGTGCCCGACGCACCCCATGAATTCGACGCCGTGCGCGCAATCTTCCGCGACTACGCGGGATCGCTGGCCATCGACCTCGACTTCCAGGATTTCGACGGCGAGCTGGCCGACTTGCCCGGCGAATACGCCGATCCGCGCGGCACGCTGCTGCTGGCGCTGGTCGACCCCACCCACGTGAACGAAGACGCGGGCCGCGCCGCGCCCACGTTGAAGCGCGCCGACGGCACGCTTGCTCATGTCGCGGGCTGCTGCGCGCTGCGACCACTCGACAACACAGACTACGCCAACGCTGCAGAGATGAAGCGCCTGTATGTACGCCCCGGGTTCCGGGGCCTCGGGCTCGGCCGGCAGCTGGCCGAAACCATCCTCGATGCCGCACGCAGCGCAGGCTACGCCTGCGTGCTGCTCGACACCCTCGACGACATGGAGTCGGCGCGTGCCCTCTACGAAGACCTGGGCTTCGCGGAAGTGCCGCCCTACTATCACAACCCCGTCGCCGGGGCTCACTACCTGAAGGTGGACCTTTAGCTCGCCCCCAGGCTGCGCGCACTTCGTGTCGCTTCGCCTTCCCTCTACCGGGGGCGGACCGGCCGCTTCGGGCAGCCGTGCGCGGCGGCCCCCACGAAGAATCCGGGTTTATCAGCCGCGGGCTTGTGCGAGAAGCGTGTCGGCGTCGCTCACTTCGAACTTGCCCGGGCCTTCGACGTTCAGCGTCGCGACCTTGCCGTCCTTCACGAGCATCGAGTAGCGGTTGCTGCGCAGGCCCATGCCACGACCGGTCAGGTCGAGCGTGAGGCCGGTGGCCTTGGCGAAATCGGCGCTGCCGTCAGCCAGCATGCGCACCTTGGCGCCGGTCTTCTGGTCGCGCGCCCAGGCGCCCATCACGAAAGCGTCGTTCACGCTCACGCACCAGATCTCGTCCACACCGGCGGCCTTGAAGTCGTCGAAGTGCTGCACGTAGCCGGGCACGTGCTTGGCCGAGCAGGTGGGCGTGAAGGCGCCGGGCAGCGCGAACAGCGCGATGGTCTTGCCAGCCGTGGCCTTGGCGACGTCGACTGCGTTCGGGCCGATGCTGCAGCCCTCGCCCTCGACTTCGGAATATTCCTGCAGGGTGGCCGAAGGAAGGGTGTCGCCGACTTTGATCATGTGAATGCTCCTGAAAAAGAAAAACGGCCCACATTGTGGGCCGTTTCCGGATGGGTTGCCTCGAGGGCGACCAAGAGCCTGATCAGACCAGGACGGCCTTCTCGACCAGACGGGTCACGACCCAGTTCTTGGTCTTCGAGATCGGACGGCTTTCCGTGATCTCGATGGTGTCGCCGAGGTGGTACTCGCCCTTTTCGTCATGGGCGTGGTACTTGCTCGTCTTGGCCACGATCTTGCCGTAGAGCTCGTGCTTCACACGGCGCTCGACCAGCACGGTCACGGTCTTGGCACGCTTGTCGCTGACCACCTTGCCGATCAAGGTGCGCTTGAGGGATTTTTTAGCTTCCGTCATGTTCACTCCTTACTTGGCGGCTTGGGCTTCTTGCTCTTTCTGAGCAAGAATGGTCTTGGCGCGTGCGATGTCGCGACGCGTCACGCGCAGCGTCGTGGTGTTCGACAACTGTTGCGTGGCTTTCTGCATGCGCAGGCCGAAGTGGGCCTTCTGCAGATCCTTGATTTCGGCTTGCAGGCCTGCGACGTCCTTCGTGCGCAGGGTTGCGGCCTTCGTCACCTTGGCCGAAGCCGCGGTTTCTTTCTTCTTACGTGTTGCCATGGATGTTCTCCTCTCAGGCGCCGAGCTGGCGAGCGACGAACGTCGTGCGCAGCGGAAGCTTGGCGGCGGCCAGGCGGAACGCTTCGCGGGCGAGTTCTTCGGGCACGCCGACGATCTCGAACACGATCTTGCCAGGCTGGATTTCAGCGACGTAGTACTCGGGGTTGCCCTTACCGTTACCCATCCGCACTTCGGCGGGCTTGGTCGAGATCGGCTTGTCCGGGAACACGCGGATCCAGATACGGCCACCGCGCTTCACGTGACGCGAAATCGCGCGACGAGCGGCTTCGATCTGGCGCGCCGTGAGGCGGCCGCGGTCGGTGCATTTGAGACCGAAGTCACCGAACGCAACCGAGTTACCTGTGGTTGCGATGCCGGTGTTGCGGCCCTTTTGTTCCTTGCGGAACTTTCTGCGTGCAGGTTGCAGCATGTTTTGTTACTCCGTGAGGGCCCCAGGCACTTACGTGCCCGGGAGCGACCGATTACTCGGTCTTGGCACCGTCCGCTGCTGCAGCGGGCGCGGCTTTGCGGACGCGCTTAACGGCGGGTTTCGAGTCTGCACCGGCACCGCCGGTTGCTTCTGCGGGCTTGTCGCTGCCATCGGCCGGAGCGGTGTTGCCACCGATCGGACCACGGGCACCGGCACGGGGGCCAGGACCACGACGGTCGCCACCCGGACGGTCGCCAGGGCGACCATCGCGGCGGGGACCACGCGGGCGGCGCTCTTCGTCCGGACGCGGCGTTTCGACGGCCGGCAGGTCGTTGCGACCCAGCGTGTCGCCCTTGTAGACCCAGACCTTGACGCCGATGACGCCGTAGGTGGTCTTGGCTTCCGAGGTGCCGTAGTCGATGTCGGCGCGCAGGGTGTGAAGCGGCACGCGGCCTTCGCGGTACCACTCGGTACGTGCGATTTCGATGCCGTTCAGGCGGCCAGCCGACATGATCTTGATGCCCAGGGCACCCAGACGCATGGCGTTCTGCATGGCGCGCTTCATGGCGCGGCGGAACATGATCCGCTTTTCGAGCTGCTGCGTGATGCTGTCGGCGATCAGCTGCGCATCGATTTCGGGCTTGCGCACTTCTTCGATGTTGACTGCCACCGGCACGCCGAGCTGCTTGCCCAGTTCGCGCTTGAGGTTCTCGATGTCTTCGCCCTTCTTGCCGATCACGACGCCCGGACGAGCCGAGTAGATCGTGATGCGCGCGTTCTTGGCGGGACGCTCGATCATGACGCGCGACACCGAAGCGTTCTTCAGCTTCTTCTTCAGGTATTCGCGAACCTTGATGTCTTCGGCCAGCATGCCCGCGAAATCGCGGTCGCTTGCGTACCAACGGCTGGACCAGTTACGGGTGACCGCAAGGCGGAACCCGGTTGGGTGGATTTTCTGTCCCATGTTTCTTCCAGGCCTTCTTAGTTGCCAACCGTCACGTACACATGGCACGTGGGCTTGCTGATGCGATTGCCGCGACCCTTGGCGCGCGCCGTGAAGCGCTTGAGCGTTGCACCTTGCTCGACGTAGATGGTCTTGACCTTCAGCTCGTCGATGTCGGCACCGTCGTTGTGCTCGGCGTTGGCGATGGCCGACTCGAGCACCTTCTTCACGATCACAGCGGCCTTCTTCTGCGTGAATTGCAGAATGTTGAGCGCTTGATCAACCTTCTTGCCGCGGATCAGGTCCGCGACCAGACGGCCCTTGTCGACCGACAGGCGGACACCGCGGAGGACTGCACGTGTTTCAGACATGGTCGTTCCTTACTTCTTCTGGACTTTTTTGTCCGCGGGGTGCCCCTTGAACGTGCGTGTGAGCGCAAATTCGCCGAGCTTGTGGCCGACCATCTGGTCGGTGATGTACACGGGCACGTGTTGCTTGCCGTTGTGCACGGCGATGGTCAGACCGATGAACTCGGGCAGGACCATCGAGCGACGCGACCAGGTCTTGATCGGCTTCTTGTCCTTGGTCGTCACGGCCTTGTCGGCCTTGGCCACGAGGTGGTGATCGACGAACGGACCCTTTTTGAGAGAGCGAGTCATTGGCTATCCCTTACTTCTTGCGACGCGACACGATGAAGACCTGCGTGCGCTTGTTGTTACGGGTGCGATAGCCCTTGGTCAGGTTGCCCCACGGGTCGACAGGGTGGCGGCCTTCGCCAGTCTTGCCTTCGCCACCACCGTGCGGGTGGTCGACCGGGTTCATCACCACGCCGCGAACGGTCGGGCGAATACCCATGTGACGCTTCACACCGGCCTTGCCAAGCTGGCGCAGGCTGTGTTCTTCGTTGGCCACTTCACCAATGGTCGCGCGGCATTCGATGTGAATGCGACGGACTTCGCCCGAACGCATGCGGACCTGGGCGTACACGCCTTCACGGGCCAGCAGCGTGGCCGAGGTACCGGCCGAACGTGCGATCTGCGCGCCCTTGCCGGGTTGCAGTTCGATGCAGTGGATCGTCGAACCCACGGGGATGTTGCGGATCGGCAGGGTGTTGCCGGCGCGGATCGGGGCTTCGGCGCCCGACATCAGCGTGGCACCAGCTTCCAGACCGCGCGGGGCGATCACGTAGCGGCGCTCGCCGTCGGCGTAGCAGACCAGAGCGATGTGGGCGGTGCGGTTCGGGTCGTACTCGATGCGTTCGACCTTGGCCGGGATGCCGTCCTTGTTGCGCACGAAGTCGACAACGCGGTAGTGGTGCTTGGCACCACCGCCACGATGGCGGATCGTGATGTGACCGTTGTTGTTACGGCCGGCCTTCTGGAACTGGGGTTCCAACAGGGCTGCGTGAGGAGCACCCTTGTGCAGGTGGTCACGCGAAATCTTCACCGCGCCGCGTTGGCCCGGCGAAGTGGGTTTCATCTTGATGACGGCCATGATTAAGCGCCTTCCCCGACGAGGTTGAGCTCTTGACCGGCCTTCAGCGTCACATAAGCCTTGCGAACGTTGTCGCGGCGGCCGATGGACTTGCCAAAGCGCTTGGTCTTGCCCTTGGTGTTGAGCACCGACACGCCCTGGACTTCGACCTTGAACATCAGTTCAACAGCGGCCTTGATCTCGGGCTTAGTGGCGTCTTGCAGCACCTTGAAAGTGACAGCATTCGACTTCTCGCCGACCATCGTGGCCTTTTCGGACACGATCGGTGCGACCAGCACGTTCATGAGACGGCCTTCGTCGAACTTGCGTTGTGCAGGGGTGGGGTTCACGCGGCTCATGCGAACATCTCCTTGAGCTTGTCGACGGCACCCTTGGTGACCAGCACCTTCTTGTAGTGAACCAGCGACACCGGATCGGCGTAACGGGGTTCGACCACGAGAACGTTGACCAGATTGCGCGAGGCAAGATACAGGTTTTCGTCGACTTCTTCGGCGATCACGAGCACGGACTCGAGATTCATTGCCTTGAAACGGGCTGCCAGCGGCTTCGTCTTGGGCGAATCCACCGTCAGCGAATCGACCACGGCCAGACGGCCTTCGCGAGCGAGCTGCGAGAAGATGGACGCCATACCGGCGCGGTACATCTTCTTGTTGATCTTCTGCGAGAAGTTTTCGTCAGGCATGTTCGGGAAGATCCGGCCGCCTCCGCGCCACAGCGGCGAGGACGTCATACCGGCACGGGCGCGGCCCGTTCCCTTTTGCTTGAAAGGCTTCTTGGTCGAGTGCTTGACCTGCTCGCGGTCCTTCTGGGCGCGCGTGCCTTGGCGGGCGTTGGCCTGGAATGCAACGACGATCTGGTGGACCAGGTCTTCGTTGTAGTCACGGCCGAACACGGTCTCGGGGGCGTCGTACTTCGACGCGGCCTGGCCTTGTTCGTTCAGGAGTTCGAGTTGCATTACTTCGCTCCTTCAGCCGCTTGCGGCTTGGCCTTGATGGCGGGACGCACGGTGACGAAGCCACCCTTCGAACCCGGGATCGCGCCCTTGATGAGCAGCAGTTGACGCGCTTCATCGATGCGGAACACGTCGAGGTTTTGCGTCGTGCGAGTGACGTCGCCGAGGTGGCCCGTCATGCGCTTGCCGGGAAACACGCGACCAGGGTCTTGCGCCATACCAATCGAGCCGGGCACGTTGTGCGAACGGCTGTTACCGTGCGACGCACGCTGCGAGCTCATGTTGTGGCGCTTGATCGTGCCAGCGTAGCCCTTGCCGATGGTCGTGCCTTGCACGTCCACCTTCTGGCCCACGGAGAACACGCTGCTTGCCGCGATCACGCCGCCAGCCTTGTGCTGACCTGCGGTATCGGCGGTAACGCGGAATTCCTGGATGATTTCGCCTGCTTCGACACCTGCCTTGGCGAGGTGGCCGGCTTCGGGCTTGGTCACGCGCGATGCTTTGCGCGAACCGAACGTCACTTGCAGGGCGACGTAGCCATCGGTCTCTTGGGACTTGATCTGGGTCACACGGTTGTTGGACACATCCACCACCGTGACAGGAACTGCGTCCCCATCATCGGTGAAGAGACGCATCATCCCCACCTTGCGGCCCAGCAACCCGAGGGAGTTGCTCAGACTCATTTGTTTTCTCCAAAAATGGAAGACTTCCTTCGCCGCTGCCACTTCAATTGGCGACAGCGTTTGGCTGGTTTCCCGGCCTGCGAGGGAAGGTTGATAAATCTCTGCCTGCATTGCGCCCGCACGGACGCAACAAGGGCAGAGCCAGAGATTATAGCCCGCAGTCGAGTCGGGGCGCAAGTAGCCCCTTGGAGGCCGGATTCAGGGGCTTCCGGCCCTGCGGGGGGCCGGTTTCAAGCCTATTTCGCAGGCTGCGAAATGATGTTTTCGCCGTCCGGGAGCGACTTGACCTCTCCGCCGGCCTTCATGGCAGGAGCCGCCGTGCCGGTCTGGATCGGGATGGAAATGGCGCTGGTTCGGCCGCCCTGCTTGATGAACACGTTCAGGTAGGCCAGGCCATCGCCCCGGCTGACCACGGTCACGGAGGCGTCAGAGCGCTGCCCCGGCGACAGGCTGAACGAGGCACTGCCCGACAGCGTCAGGCCGGCGTCGACGCTCAGCGTGACGCTGGCGCCCGCCGGATCGCTGACGCCATCGAACTGCAGCACCACCACGGTCGGCTTGCCGGCCTGCGGGGTGCCGTCCAGCCGGTACTGCAGCTTGACGCCGGAGTCATTGGGTTTTCTCGACGCTGTCGCCCAGGTGGAGGCCGCACCCTTTGAGGCCGAAGACGACAGCTTCGCGGTGGTGTGCGCCTGCGGCATCCCGTCGGCCAGAGCGGGCACCGGGAGTGCGGACAGTGCAAGCCCCGACAACGCGGCGGCCAGAGAGAGGCGAGTGTTCAGGATCATCGCGAGCCTTCCCTTCCTATTGAACGAGTACGCTGAGGCACAGCGGCGAAGCAGAAGAGGCCGTCATCGCGGCATCCCGTACTGCCAGAACGTACTCGCCCGCGCTCAGGCTGACCCGATTGCCCGACCGGGCGATTTCCCCGCCCCGGAAGACGTCGAAGTCCGGCAGCGTGGCACCTCCGACCGTGACCCGATAGTCCCGGTTCGCCGGCGCGGTGAAGCGCAGGTAGGCAATGTTGCCGTGCTTGTTGCCCGTGCCGGCCGTGTTGGAGACGCAGACGTTGTTGACTGTCGCGTTGATCGCCAATGGCGTGTACATCGGCAGCGCGGTGGGCACTCCGCCATCATTCGACTCGCCCGCGCCAAACGCGTCACTGGAGGTGATGTTCTGAGCGCTCAACAGGCTCGTCAGCGCCGAGGCATTGTCGGACGACGTCGCCTTGAACGCTGCGGCGAAGGCGTGGATCGACGTGACAGGCGCGCCGCTGCGGAACTGGAAGCCGGTCAGCGTGTCATGGATGGGCTTGAAGCCGGCTTGCCTGTTGAGGTTCCACAGAATTGACTGGATCGACAGTTCACGGAACCAGCCCGGGCTGCCGCTCGGCGGTCCGACGGACAGATCCAGTCGCCCCCCGTCGCTCTGCTGCACACCGGTCGAGTCCACGTAGTTGCTTCGATTCAGCGCGATACCCGACCACGCATTGCCCCAGCCCTCGGAGAAGGCGAGCCGCCGGTCCAGGCGATCGTCCCCGTCGTGATTGCCGCCCATCGAATCGTCCCGACTGAAGGCCGACTGGTAGTAGTGTCCCCATTCATGCGCGATCACCGGCGCATCGAACTCGTCGGTATCGACGTCTTCCTTGCCGAGCACATAGATCTGCCGGCCGTTGTCTCCGTTGTTGAAGAAGAAGGTCGTGCCGATCTGCCCCGCCGCCAGGCTACCGGCCGACGGCGCGTTGTTGACACTCCAGAAGACCTTCAGCAAAGGAAAGGCCGAAGCCGGCGCCACCGACAGCACCTTCTGCATGGACGTGTAGACCGTGTCGAGCACCGCGAACGGCGCTGCCACGCGCGTCCCGCTGTAGCGCGAGCCGTCCCAGCCGCTGTCCGCGCGCAGGTCGCGCGTCAACGCCGCACTTCCCGACGAGAAGCTCGCCGACTGCATCGAATAGAGCGCGTCGCTGCGGGTGTTGTCGCGCACCGTCACATCCCAGGTGGCGCCCGGGCCAGTCCGGGTCAGTTGGGCTCGCACGCGGACAGCGATGTTCGTGTTGGCCGGCACCGAGACGGAGTAGTTGCCACCGTCATCCGTGGTCGTCACGGCGAGCTGCGCCGATGTGTTGGCATCGAGCACTTCCACCGTGGCGCCACGCACCGGCTTGGCTGTGGTGCTCGCGTAGAGGAGCGGGCCGTTGTTGTTCGGCACCGAGTCGTAGGTGGCCTTCCCGCTCAAGGCGACCGGGTTCAGCACGATCGGCAGGC
>NZ_QXMN01000043.1:0-54913 GCF_003581445.1 Acidovorax cavernicola
CGCCAAGGTCGTGCTCACGCTGAACATTCCCGAGACCGACCTGACCGCGGGACGCCCCTGGGGCTTCGCCATCGAGCGCATCGAGAACCCGGCGCCCCTGGGCTTCGGCGCCAACCACAACCAGGCCTTCGCGCGTTGCGACACGCCCTGGTTCCTGGTGCTCAACCCCGACATCCGCTTCGACAGCGACGTGCTCGCCCCGATGCTCGCCCAGGCCGCGCCCGATGCCGGCCTGATGACGCCGCGCATCCTGGAGTCGGGCCGGCCCGTGCCCGAGCCGCACCGCGCCCTGCTGACCCCTTTCGAGATCCTGGGCCGCAAGAAGCCCGGCTACCAGCCGCCGGCCATACCGGCCTGGATTCCCGGCCTGTTCATGCTGTTCCGCAGCCAGGCCTACCGCCAGATCGGCGGCTTCGACGAGCGCTTCTTCATGTACGGGGAAGACTTCGACATCTGCGCCCGCACCCGGCTGGCCGGCTGGAAGCTCCAGGTCGCCGAAGACCTGCGCGCACGCCACGACGCCCAGCGCGCCAGCCATCGCAGCAAGAAATACCTGTACTGGCACGTGACCAGCCTGCTCAAGGTCTGGCTGTCGGGGGCCTTCTGGCGGTACCGGCGACTGCAGCGCACCACCGCCTGAAAAAAGGGCGCCGCGACGTTTGCAGGGACAATCGAGGCCGAAAAGCCCCGCACCGAGCCCGCAAGCGCCGCTTTCAGCACCGACGATGACGACACCGAGCAGCCCTCCCCCTCTCACTGAACACGCCCACCTGGTTCACCCGAAATACCGCCCCGACATCGACGGGCTGCGCGCCGTCGCGGTGCTCTCGGTGCTCGCGTACCACGCGTTCCCGCAGTGGATCAAAGGCGGCTTCATCGGTGTCGACATCTTCTTCGTCATCTCGGGCTTCCTGATCACCACCATCATCCTGGGCAGCTTCCAGGGCGACGGCTTCAGCTACCGCGAGTTCTACGCGCGCCGCGTGAAGCGGATCTTCCCGGCGCTGGCGCTGGTGCTGCTGGCCACCATGGCCTTCGGCTGGTTCGCCCTGCTGCCGCACGAATGGGAACAGCTGGGCAAGCACGTGGCCGCGGGCGCGGGCTTCGTCTCGAACTTCGCCTTCTGGAGCGAGGCCGGCTACTTCGACAACGCCGCCGAGACCAAGCCGCTGCTGCACCTGTGGTCGCTGGCCATCGAGGAGCAGTTCTACATCTTCTGGCCCGTGCTGCTGGGCCTGGCCTGGAAGCGCAAGTGGCGCATGCTCACGGTGCTCGGCACGGTGGCGGCGATGTCGTTCCTGCTCAACGTGACGACCATCCACAGCCATCGCACGGCCGCGTTCTACTCGCCGCTGTCGCGCTTCTGGGAACTGATGATCGGCGGCATGCTGGCTTATGCCCGTCTTCATCGCCCACCGCCGAAGCCGGGCTGGACCCGCCATGCGCAGTCGATCGCCGGCCTTGTACTGATCATCCTGGGCCTGTGCTACATCCGTGGCGGCAAGGCATTCCCGGGCTTCTGGGCCATCCTGCCCTCTGTGGGCGCCTTCTTCTGCATCGCGGCGGGACCGAGCGGTGTGCTCAACCGCTACGTGCTGGCTTCCAAGCCGATGGTCTGGGTCGGCCTGATCAGCTACCCGCTCTACCTCTGGCACTGGCCGCTGCTGGCCTACGCGCGCATCCTCGAAGGCAAGCTGCCGTCGGACGGCATCCGCGCGCTGATGCTGGTCGCGTCGTTCGTGCTCGCGTGGCTGACCTACCGCTTCGTCGAGCGCTACACGCGCCGCAGCGAGAACCCCACAGTGACGGCAGGGCTGGTGGCGGTCATGGTCGGCTTCGTGGTGCTCGGCATGCTGGCGACGACCCGCTACTACGTCGGGCGCCACAGTGATCCTTATTTCAACAAGACGGCCGCTGCGGCGAAGGACTGGGCGTATCCAGATGGCATGAGCCCGATCAACGTCGATGGCGAAGTTCTCCAGCAGATTGGACATGGCAAGCGTCGGGTGCTGTTCTTCGGCGACAGCCACATCGAGCAGTACGGGCCGCGCGCAGTGGAGTTGAGCAAGATCGCGCCGAACACGCTCGATTCACTGTCGTTCTCGACCTGGGGTGCCTGCCCGCCAATTCCGAACGTTGTCGACGAGCAGAACAACCTCTGTGCGCAGCGGCGCGACGGCGGCATGCGCCTGGCAGTGAGCGACAAGTTCGATGCAGTGGTCTTCGGCGCTTGCTGGAACTGCTACTTCTCGGTGACCGACAAGCCCACCGCCGAGGACGCGGCGGCAGACCGCTACTACTACCTCGACGGCAAGAACAAGCGCCGCTTCATGGGCGGCGGTGGCGCGGACTTCGCATTGAACACGCTCGAAACTGTGATGACGGCCCTCTCCAAACACAAGCAGGTCTACCTGCTGCTGGACAACCCGGTCGGCGATGGCTTCGGTCCCGAAGAATTCGTGAAAGGTGGCCGCTTGGGCAACATGACTGTCGGACGCATGTCGCCGACTGCGCCCTGGGCGCCAAAACAGAAGGCATTGCACGAGCGCATGCGCCAGATCGCACAGCGCAGCGGCGCCATCGTGATCGATCCGATTCCGACGCTGTGCGAAAAAGATCAGTGCATTCGCGCGGACGCCGACGCCACGCCGATCTACAAGGACGCAGGCCACCTGCGCGCCGAATACGTGCGCACGCACGCCACCTACATGGACCCGGCGATGACGACACCGGCGCCGGCGCGCTAGGGATGCGATCACAGCGCCCCCCGGGCGGGCGCGGTGTGAATCAGGTCTTGTAGATCTTGCGCAGGCTGCGAATGCCTGGCAACTTCGTCACTGCCCCGACGAGGCGCACCACGCTCGGCGGGCAGTGGTTGAGCAGGAACAGCGTGATCCGCAGGCGCAGCTTCTTCTTGCGCCCCACGTAGGGGTTGTTCAGCACCATCGCACCGTACTCGTTGAGGATCGCGCTCATCTCCTCACGGTACTGATCGTCGTTCTTGATCGACTCGATCGCGTGGTTGACGAAATACGGCTGGAAGCGAGGCACCAGGAAGTCGCGGAGGTAGTAGCGCCCCCGCAGATGCTCGTCCGGGAACATTTCGGTGAGCTTCTTGAAGTACTTGAAGCGGCTGCGGATCATCCGGATACCGAAGGATGTGCTCGCCGTGTGGATGCACCAGACGGTGACGGCCTTGTCCACGAAGTAGTTGCTGAACCCCTTGCGGAAGATGCGCAGGAAAAGGTCATCGTCCTCGAAGCCCATGAACTGCGAATCGAACCCGTCGACGGCCTCGAAGGCCTTGCGGCTCACCAGCGCGGCCGACGGCAGCACGAACATGTCGTTGCGCAGCAGGTCGTTGATGTTGCGCTTGGGGTGGGTGGCATGCTCCTTGATCACGCCGGTACGGATCACGTTGCCCTCGGCATCGGCCTCGTACAGGTCGGCGTAGACATAGCCAAACAGTCGATCGCCGGGCGGGATCGCGGCCGCCAGCGTCTCGATGTGGTTGGGCAGGTAGAAGTCGTCCTGGTCGAGAAAACAGATGAAGTCCGAGGTGGAGGCCTTCACGCCGGCGTTGCGCGCCGAACCCTGGCCGCCGTTTTCCTTGTCGATGATGCGAAAGGGATAGCGCTCGGCCAGCGCATCGAGCGCCGCGCGCTCCTCGGGACGCGAGCCGTCGTTGACCACGATCACCTCGTGCGCGGGCACCGACTGCTCGAACACGCTCTTCACCGAACGCTCGATGAAATCGGCCCCGTTGTAGAACGGAATGATGACCACGACGTTCGGCCAGGCCGACGGCTCACTGGGCTGGGAAGAGTGCATGGGGGTGTGGGAGGAATTCATTGTTGTTGTGTCAGACGGATTCGAAGAGATCGCGGACCACGCCGCGCACCCCGCGGCCGAACTTGTCGTAGCGGCCGGTCATGGCTTCACGTAGGACCGGCACGCACCGGGCCAGGCGCGAGGCCGGCAGAGCAGCGCGGAAACGCTGGTGAACGATCTTGCTGCGCACCTTGTCGATGATCTCGGGGGGCACGCGATCGCCCAGCTGCAGCAGGCGCTCCAGCAGCAGCTCGGCCTTGATCGCGCGTTCGACGTGCGTGTTGCCTCGCGAGGCGAGTGCCTTGCGCACTTTTTCCTTGAACGAGTCGCGGCGGGCGCCGATCTGGTTGGATTCGTGCTGGCGGTATTCGATGAGCGGCTCTTCCAGCAGGTCGACCCGTGACGTGGCTGACGCCACGATTCCCAGCCACTCATCGTGCACCCATTCAACAGGCAGCGGCAGCGCATCGGCGAGCAGCCCACGACGGAAAACCGTGGTGGCGCCGGTCACGAGGTTGCGACGCAGGAACACGTCGAAAGCCCGCCCGGTATGAATCCGCTCGATTTCGGACGGCGTGACCTCCAGCGCATGGAACAGCGTGTTACCCAGGTCGCGGCCTTGCGAATCCACCAGGCGCGCGTCGGTGTGCAACAGCCACAGGTTTTCGTCCTGCACGAAAGGCGCCACCATCCGCTCAAGCCGGTCGGGCACCCACACGTCATCCTGGTCGCTCAGCGCGATCAGGTCGCCCGTGCAGGCGGAGATGGCCTGCTCGAAGTTTTTGACGACCCGCAGGGCCACGGGGTTCTCGAAGACCCGCAGTGCGATGGGCGGCCCCGGGCGCTCCGCCGCGCATTCGGCGACCGTGACGCGCACGACCGCGACCGAGCCGTCGCGCGAGGCGTCGTCGGACAGCACAATCTCGATCGGCGGCAAGGTCTGCAGGCAGATGCTGCGCACCTGTTCACGCAGGAAGCGGGCCCCGTTGTAGGTGCACAGGGCGACGGAGATTTCGGGGGGGCAGGACATACGCATGGGTGGATCGATTTTCTGTCGGGCATGCTGCCGATGGCAGCCGCAGCCCGTCCGATCGGGGGAGCGGTGGGCTCTTCCATGGTTACGAATTGCAGCGGAACCGGAGCCGGTAAAATTATCTCTCAGTTGATACTCTGAATAAAATGCACGGGCTCGCACGAGCACCGTTCCGGCCATCCGGCCATAGCCCTCCAAGAAATTCCGCTTGACTCCCTCGGCCACGAAGCGCTTTTGCTCATCGCCGTGTCATGCGGCGGTGGGAACCTGACCCTGCACACCGTCGTCCGCATGGCAGACAAAAAACACTGACGCACACGCATGAGCCAAGTTCATTCCAATCTCCATCGAAGCCCCTTGGCCGACTGGTGGGAAGGCACCCGCCGCACCGACATCTGGTGGACGCTGGCTTGGTTCGATATCGTGCTGCGCTATCGCCGTTCCATGCTGGGGCCGCTGTGGCTCACGCTGAGCATGGGCGTCATGATCGGAGGCATGGGGCCACTGTATGCATCGCTCTTCGGCACCCATCTGGACAAGTTCTTCCCGCACCTGGCGTTGGGTGTGATCTTCTGGGGGACGTTCTCCGCGGTGGTCACCGATGCCTGCAATGCCTTCGTCGGCTCGTCCAACTATCTCAAACAGGGCTACTTTCCCATCAGCCTGTTCGTCTGGCGAGGCCTTGCGCGCAACCTGATCCAGTTCCTTCACCAGATCGTGCTGTACATCCCCGTTGCAATCTGGGCCGGCGTCTCGCTGTCGTGGTCGGTGCTACTGATCATTCCCGCCTTCGTGATCCTCATCATCAACGCCCACGCCCTCGGCCTGTTGCTGGGCCTCATCTGCACGCGCTACCGCGACGTGACCCAGATCGTCACCAGCGTCATGCAGATGCTGATGTTCCTCACACCCGTGTTCTGGCTGCCCGAGAACCTTCCAGGCCGCGCCAAGTACGTGCTGTGGAATCCCTTCGCACAGATGCTCGACCTGCTGCGCACACCTCTCATGGGCGGCGAGGCGCACCTGCACAGCTGGATCGGCATCGGCGTGTGGACCGTGCTGTGCGTGTCCATCGCGAGCGTGCTTTTCGTCAAATACCGCCGCCGCGTCGTCTACTGGCTCTGATCCATGGCATCCATTTCTCTCAAGAACGTTTCGGTCAGCTTCCCCATCTATGGAGCGGGCTCGGCATCGCTCAAGAAAACGCTGGCGGCGTCGGTCACTGGCGGTCGCTTCGGCAAGGAAACCGGAGTCACCGTGGTGCA
The DNA here is from genome assembly GCF_003581445.1 of Acidovorax cavernicola. NCBI lineage: Bacteria > Pseudomonadati > Pseudomonadota > Betaproteobacteria > Burkholderiales > Comamonadaceae > Acidovorax > Acidovorax cavernicola. Next base: position 6,130 of record NZ_QXMN01000043.1, read on the forward strand.
AGCGCTTAGCGGCCTCAATCTCGAGCTCAAGAGCGGTGATCGGCTGGGCCTGGTCGGCCACAACGGCGCGGGCAAGTCCACGCTGCTACGCACACTGGCGGGTGTCTACGAGCCTTCGGCGGGTGAATTCACGCGCCAAGGCTCCGTGGCCAGCCTGATCGATCCCGCACTGGGCATCGAGATGGACGCAACCGGCATCGAGAACATCATGCTGCGCGGCCTCGTGATGGGCATGAGCATGAAGGAAATCGAACGACTTACGCCCGATATCTGCGAGTTCAGCGGACTGGGCGAATACGTCAACATGCCCGTGCGCACCTACTCGACCGGCATGATGATGCGGCTGGCATTCTCCATCTCCACCAGCGTCGAAGCCGACATTCTGCTGATGGACGAATGGCTGTCGGTGGGTGACGCCGCGTTCACAGAGAAGGCCGAGAAGCGGATGCGCGACGTGGTGTCGAAGTCAGGCATCTTGGTCTTGGCCTCCCATTCGCCCGAGTTGATTGCCAAGGAGTGCAATCGCGTGATCCATATGGAGCATGGGCGGATCGTCGAAAGCTGAGATCCCGCGTGGAAAGTCGTTGGCTCGGCATACCACCGCCGCGCTACAGGTAGTTGCGACTGACCGAGGATCGCGCACCCAGGAAATGTGCTGAGCCACAGCATGCCAGCCGTGACCCGTCTGCAGACGGGCCGTGGGCCAGCAATTCAGCTTAGTGGCTCGCTCGCCTCATTGACGCTGAAAAACGACGAGGAAGCAATCACCCTCCTTCTCCTGATAGCTGTGCGCCGGGCGGTAGTAGACGCTGGAATTGCCATTGCCCCGAGCGAAGTCCAGCGGTAGGAACGCCTCGGAATCCAGCACGTCAAAGCCGTGTTTTGCGGCTCGCTCCTGCCACCAAGGAAGCGGCTCCAACGTCTGGTGCAAGGGGGTGCCATCCTCCGTGAAGCCGCCATCCACCTGGGAGATCGAGCAGGCGAAGATGCTTCCCGGACGGGTATGACGCGCAAGATTGGCAAACAGACCCTCGACTCCATCGGCCGTCAGATGCTCGAGCACTTCCCAGGCTGAGATCACGTCGAACTTGAACGTTTCGGTCTCGCCACGGCCCAGCGCGAAGGGGCGCGTCACGTCACACGTGAAGAGGGAATCGCGAAGGAGCCGCCATTCAGCACGTTGCTGGAGCCTGGAGATGTCGCTTCCCTCCAGGCCAACGCCCACATGGCCCCGGAGGATTGCATCAAGCACCATTCCCCCGGCCGAGCAGCCGAGGTCCAAGAAGGACAACTGCTTGCCAGAATCACCAAAGAAGTCCTCACACGCGCGGATAAAGCGCGGATGCCGCGTGTGATCGAGAACGGTTCCTACGGGATGAATGTGGTCCGGGCTGTCATAGGCCACCGGATAGTCCGTGACGCACTTGAAGCCCTGCAAGCTCCTGAGATCGATCTTCGACATCAACGCAATCAGGATATCCCGCTGCACCCAATCCAGATGCCCGTGCAGCTCCGCGACGGACGTCTGGACGTCACTCACATGGGCGACCGTGTTTGTCGAGCTCTGAGCGAGCGCCGCCATCTGAACCTGGAGGGCTGCAATTTGCGCAGCCGCGTCCCGCGACCCTTGGGCCAAGCCTGACATCTGCGCACGAACATCGACAAAGAAACTGGGCAACCCATCGATCAAGCCATTGACCGAGCCTCGCAGATTGCCAACATCACCATCGATCTTGACGGTCCTTTCCGCCAGATGACCGACCCGCTGCTCGATGCCAGCCAGCTTGTCGACCACCCGCGCTTTGAATGGCAGGTAGAGCGGCCACAGCATCCGCTTAATCACGGCGCGAATGGACAGCGCCGCAGGCGGGGACCCCGCTTGCGCTTGGAAGTCCATAGCGTCCTTCGCAAGTGCTTCCGATTGCATGTCCGGGCTGCCCTCGCCTTTCGGCTCTTGCAGCGGCGCAGGGAGAGCGATCCAGTCAAATGGGTACTTCAGCTCTTCCAACAGCGTTCGTGTCAGCGTGAGGTCTTCATTTGCAAAGTCGCGAGATGAAAACACCTTGCGCTTCAGGAATGGCGAGCCCTTCTGAAGAAGTGTGTTTTGATAGGTCGAGATATCCGCACCGAACGGAATTTCAAGAACGGAGCGATCAATCAAGGATGCGAAGGAGAACCCATTCTGAGCCAATCGCCTGCTGAGGCCGATCTCATATTTTTCGCATATTTTCTGCTTTGATTCCTCAACCGCAATGGATTCGAAGAAATCCCGAAACATTGCACTTTCGACAACAGATCGGTTCAGCACAAGGAAATAGCTCTGCAGATGCCGCGTGTTGCCGTAGTTCTCGGTAATGCCCCAAGCATCCAAACCGGCCGCATCCATGCGAGTAAAAATCTCCGCAAAGTCTCGCACAGGACCGTAATTGCTGTCATTCGCAAGAATCACAGCATCATACTTTTTCAACTCCTGCCATCCCAGTCGGAAGATCAATTTTTGCCATGAGCCGAAATCGTACTTCTCGTGTGCCTCCGCCCATTGACCACAAGCAATCACATCCAGCTTCTGAAGCTCTCCCTCGCTGACTTCATTTGCTGCCTGGTAATAGATATCAGAAAAATTTGAAAGCTCACGCAGATAATGAACAACATAGTCGTCAATCTTACCTTCAGGACTATATCCGGCAAAAAGGCACAAGCGCTTCATTCAATATCCTCCTTGTCCTTCTTCCAGATCGGAATTATGCCGAACAGCCGATGTGTGTGATGCTGACTGTCCGTGATCTTGCTCATCAAGGGAATTTTTCCGAATACATAAAGCGTGGTACAAATGCTCTCACCAGGGACAGTTAGCAAATTGAGCAATGGCCAGCGCCCATTGAGAAAATACCCACGCAATTCACCAACACGGCGGCGTTGAAAGGTATCACTGAATTTACCTGTCAACGCGGCTTGCGCATCCAGATCTTTCGACTGATCGGCATTTGCATCCGGTGCCACACCCGTACCATATTTCTTGTGGAGCTGCTCGGCGCTCATCGTGCCGTTCCAGTTACTACTTCCTTGATCCAGGCTACGATAGAAAAGCTCTTCGTCCGTCAGCCTTGAAAGATCCCTATACCACGGCAAATGCCTTGCCTCATAGGGGTAGGCCATTCGAAATGCCGAGAAGAAATCGGATGTGCGCCATTCTTTTCGCGGGCGATACAGCGCAAATGTCGTATCCACTGGTGCATCGTAAATTTTCAGCGCGCCGTGCTCTTTCACTTTTTCGTAAAATCGACCTTCCCATTTTAGAACATTCTCCTTCAACTCGTAGTGATCGGGCAGATCGTCCAGCTTGAGGGAAAAACCGATCTTGTTCTTCGCCGGATGGCTCAACAAGACATCAAGGAAGGCATACAAGAATTCAAACGGGCATTCGTCGACGGGCAGAACATCCGGGTCGGTCAAGACGAAATACTTCGAATCGACGATCTCCTTGAATTTCAATGAGTCGAACAATACTGTGTGTTTGTAATTGACACCCATGTAGTGCACTCTGTGAGGCGAGGCACGCAGGTATTCGACAAGTGGCGGATAGGACGACGCATTGTCAATGATATGGATGTTCTTGAATCCTGCCTGTTCGAAGTACGCAATGCTCGCCTGCAGATACGTCAGGTGATTGAACGAGATGATGAAGATCGGAATTTCGCGGATAACGTCTTTGCACAGGCGAACGAAATCATCTTGGGGCAGTGGCTTGATCTGATGAAACACGGAGGCCAGCTCAAGCGGTGAGCAAAGGTCGGGGCGCTTGATGGAAGCCATCAATTTCGCCAGCATATCGAGTTCGGCCGCCTCATTGCCGGACCCGCCTGTCAGCATCGTCGTAACCAGTTCCACATCAGCTGGCGACAGATCGCCCACCAAGTACCCGATCATCCGGAGCTTGACACCGACATCCAGCCGATGCATCTCATCCATGTGGGCAATCGACGCGCTTTCGTTGTGTCGACGATAGCGAAGCAGGATCTCCTGAACATTTCCCAGTTTCGTGACGCGAATGGCACGCGTCCACAAATCGTAATCCTCGCTGAAACGCATCGATTCGTCGTAGAAAAGATTGTTTTCAACGAACAATTGACGTCGCAGCATTGCCGTGGGGTGCGCGATATAGCAGCCCATGAGCATGTCGGCATAGCGGACGTTCTCCATGTGATGGTGAATGGCGTCACCATCCATGAACTGCTGAAACTTTGTGCCGCATACCCCCACGTCGAGATGCTCGTCGAGAAATGCCACCTGTTTCCCGAGTCTCGTTGCTTCCGCAATGTCGTCCGCATCCATGCGTGCAATGAATTCACCCCGCGCTTCGCGAAAAGCGAAGTTCAATGCAGCAGCAAGGCCCTTGCCTGGTCCTTTCAAGACTTTGATGCGTGCATCCTCATAGCCACGAATGAGATCCAGAGTGCCGTCTGTCGAGTTGTCATCAACAATCAACAATTCGAAATCCGTGAAGGTCTGCCCCAGAATGCTGTCCAACGCTTCCGTCAGATATTTCTCGGAATTTCGTGTTGGAATGACGACTGATACGCGTGGTGGATACATGAGCAGTTTTATTTTTTAATTCAAAGTGGCAGTTTGCGCAAAAATGCGAGCGCGAAGAATATGCTCATTCAAACTACAGATCAGTCGGATTGTAAAAAATGATTCGACTTCCTAAAGGCTCGAATCCGAAATGTATCCGACGTAGGCCAAGCGCCTTCTCGATCGCATCATGACGCTCGGACGGTGCGTAGAACATCAAAAACCCTCCGGCACCAGCACCCAACAATTTGCCGCCGAGCGCGCCATTGACCTTGGCCTTTACATACCAGTCGTCGATTGCGTTGCTGGTGATTCCCGAGGCCAACTGTTTTTTAAGCCGCCAGTTCTCATCGAGAATTTCGCCCATCGAGTCCAGATGGCCGCTCTGCAGTTCGTCGCGCAATTCATAGACCAACTCAACCATGCGATTCAGCATTTTTTGCTTACCTGCACTGTCGGCCACATTCGAGGACTGCTCTTTCAAAATCCCCGAGGCGCTGCGCGTAATGCCCGTATAGAAAACAAGAATGTTGCTTTCGACGGCCTCTCGAATCTTTCGCTGCAGCACGAGCGGCGTCACCAGGACGCTATCATCTGGCTTGAATTCGATGAGACTCAATCCACCGTACGCTGACGCGTACTGATCCTGTTTTCCGATTGGTTCGCCACAGCGATCTATTTCAATTTCGCAACTCAATCGCCCCAGCTGTTCTGCCGAAACATGCCGCCCCAGATAGGCCGAGAGGACATTGATCAAGCCGACGGTAAAGGCACTAGAGGACCCCAGCCCGGTGCCGCGCGATGGAATATCGGCAGTGCTTGTGACTTCAATCCCTCCCGGAATTTCCAGCATTTGAAGCGTCGCGCGAACTAGGCGATGCTCGATCTTTTCGATGTGGTCAACTTCTTCGGTCTTGGAATACGCGATGCGGATCCCACCGTCGAACTTCTTGTTGACGCTCACATAGACATACTTGTCCACAGCGGTCGACAACACCGCTCCGCCGTGCTGTCGGTAGTAGCTCGGCAGATCGCTTCCGCCGCCGACAAAACTCATCCGCAACGGTGTCCGGCTAATGATCATGGCGTGTCATCAATGGAGAAAATGGAATCGAAATCGAGCACGCTGTCGGCCCTGGCCCGCGCAGCGGTCACCAAGGGCGTTTCGTCTTGCTGTCGCTGCTCGTAGGCTTGGGCCGCCCCTTGTGCATCAGCCAAGCCCCGTGCGATGAGGTCGACTTCGACGCGAACGCGCCGCGAAACCTCGTCCGCGTCGATATGGAGACGCCAGATCCGCCGCTCGCTCCGCCAATCGGCGAGCAGCGCAGGGACACCCTCCAAAATCAAGACCGCGTCCTGTGCCAGCACCGTGCGCTCGGGCAGGCCCCGGTCGCGACGCATCCGGTCGTAGGACGGCAAGTCAGCGTCTACCGTGCGACCGTCGAGCCAGTCTTTGAGATCTTCTTGCGCTTCTTCCAAGGCATAGCGCCCCAGCACGCTGGCGCGTCGTTCGGCAGCGGGACGCAGCCAGCGATCGAGCGACAGCACATGAGCGTCCAGCGTGCGAGCCACGAGTTCAGCCTTCAGTACGCCGGCAATGGTCGACTTCCCACTGCGCGCCAAGCCACCGATCAACACCAGATCGCCCGGCTGGACTTTGAGCATCCATTCGTTGATGGCAGCAACAAGCAGCGGATACATGTGAACGATGAAGCGCGCTGCATCGCCAATGTGTGCAAAACGAAAATCCGGTGCCGCTGTGAACTTGCCATCGCGCCCCGCTTCCCCGGTTTCCAGCAAGACCGAACGCAGCCCGGCTCGCCGCGCGGCCAGCATGTCGGCGGTGCTGTCGCCGACCATCCAGGAGTCAGCGGCCTGGATATTCATCGCCGTCATGGCTTGGCGCATCATGCCGGGTTGAGGCTTTCGGCAATCGCATCCGATTTTCAGCGCGGACACTTCGCCCTCAAAACCGGCATCGGGATGGTGCGGGCAAAAGTAGATCGCGTCGACATAGGCACCGGCATCGCCCAGCCGGCTTTCCAGCCGGTTGTGGATGCGCTGCAAGTCGTCGAAGCTGGCCTCCCCACGCGCCAGCACCGGTTGATTCGTCACCACAACAACGCGGTATTCCGCGTTGTTGAATGCACGCACAGCTTCGGCGGCGTGCGGCAGAAGCTCGAGATCCTCGGGCCGGCGGACATAGTCGCGAAGCGCGTTGAGGGTTCCGTCCCGATCCAGGAACACGGCTTTTTGCAGGTGCGTCCGGCTGGCTCGTTCGACAACGCCTGAACGAAGGTGCTTTTCCACCTTGTCGAGCCGCTTCGGGGTGCCCAGGTCCTTGATGTACTCGAAGCTGACGTAGCCTGAGATGTGCGCGCCAGCGCGCACCATGGCCGGGAAGAGGTCCTTGGCGAAGTCACAGGGTACGGGAAAGTCGCGCCGCGCCAGGAGCGCCTTCTTTTCGACGATGTAGAAGGCAGCGTTGACGAGATTACGCAACTCGGCGCCGCTCGGGTGCGGGTACCCATGAAATGCCCGCACCCGGCCCGATGCATCGACCTCCACGAGGTCCGAATCTGCCGGATGATCGTTCGGATGCAGCAGCAGGGTGACATCCGCGCCGGACGCCTCGTGCGCAGCCAGCATGTGCCCGATATCGATATCGAACAGCGTGTCGCCATAGACGACGATGAATCGATCGTCCAGTTCGTCCAGACATGCCAAGAGGGCACCCGCCGTCCCGCGCGGCTCGCCATCGTCGAAAAGACGCACCCGACTGGGAAACTGGCGCTGCTCGAAGAAGGCTTGGATCTGGTCTGCCGCATGGTTGACCAGAACGACGACGTCATCGATCCCGTGATGCGCGAGCGTGCGAACCTGAAGCTCCAGCAATGGCGTGCCATTGACATCCACGAGAGGCTTGGGCCGCCCGTTCAGGCGCTGTGCCAGCCGGGTGCCCTTGCCACCCGCAAGAATGACCGCTTGCGTCACTCCGCCAGCTCCTCGCGTGCGATCTCGTCGACCGCACGCACCATGGCTTGAGTGGAATCCAGCTGAGGGCTCCAGCCGCTGGCAGCCAGACGCTGGGTTGAATAACGGAAGCGCGGCACATCGCCCACCCAGCCGCGATTGCCCTCGCCGAAGACGATTTCCGCTTTCGGGGAGACCCGGTCACGCACTGTCTGCGCAATCATTCGCACCGTGACGCCATCGTCCTTCGGGCCGATGTTGAACACGTTGTAGCGCCCCTCGATCCGGCTCACGTGCAGCATGGCGTCGATCAGATCGTCGACGTGCAGATACGCCTTCTGCTGCGTGCCGTTCCCGAGAACCTGCAGTTGGTCAGGGGTTGCCTTCAGCTTGCGGATGAAATCGAAGATGACGCCATGCGTTGCCGGTACACCGATGACGTTCGGGAATCGGAAGATGTCTGCACGCGGGAGGAACGCTTCGACTGCCGCCCGGATTTGCACTTCCGATGCCAGCTTCATGGCCCCGTAATTGGAGATCGGCTGCAACGGACCGATGTCTTCATGAATTTCACGTTCGCCGAGATCGCCATAGATGGCCGAGCTCGACGCGAAGTGCAACTCCGGAATCTCGTGCCGGCGCATGGCTTCGAGCACGGCAAAAGTGGTCAGGAATGTACGATCGCGATCAATGCGCGGATCAGTCACTCCAGCCGGGATGTCCGAATTGGCGGCCAGATGCCAGACATGAGCAACAGGTGCGCCAACCTCTTGGATTGCAGCCGACAAGGCCTCAAGATCGGAGCAGTCCACCTGCCGAAAAATGAAAGAAGGATTGCTGTCGAATTCCGCCACCAGCTCACGCCGTCCACGCGACAAATCATCCAGGGCCAGAACGGCGCTACCTTCTTGAAGCAGACGGCGTGTCAGGTTGACAGCGACAAAACCAGCGCCACCAGTGATCAGGTGCAATTTCATTGGGATCTCACAATAGGAAGGCCTTGGGTGACAGCAGACCTAAAGAGCTAGAAATTGCTTGTCCAGGCCGGCATGTCAGATGCTAGAACTTGAGCGTTCCCAGCAGGGAGGGATCTGTCAGGTGACTCTGGCGAAGGTATTGCGCCAGGATGTGCATGAGCGACTGATGCACATCCTCGACGACACCATAGTTCTGCGCATCCACGTGAAGACTGACGTCGGCGAGGCGAGCTGCATCGCCACCCGCAAACCCGGTCATGGCAATCGTTGCCATCTTCATCTCACGCGCCGCATTGAGCGCCTTGATGATGTTGGGCGAGGCGCCGGACGAGCTGATCGCGATGAGGACGTCTCCTTCGGACGCCATGGACGTCAACTGGAACGAGAACATCTCGTCGGGGCCGATATCGTTGACGATCGCGGTAATCAATTCGACAGCGGACGAGAGGCTGTTCACCTTCGGCTTCAGCCAGCTGTTGCTGCGAACGCCTTTCATGCAATCGCAGACCAGGTGGTTGGAAATGGCTGCCGACCCCCCGTTGCCGCATGAAAAGATCATCTTTCCTTGGGCTGCGCGCTCCGCAAGAAGGCGCCCGGCGGCAGCCAGCGCCCCACGATCCACCGTCTTGGCTGCAGCGTTGATTCTTTCGAAATACGCATCCGCGTACAGCCCAGCATCTGGTATCTGGTGTTCTGGAAAGAATGTAGGCATAAAAATTCGGGGGTAGGAGTTATAAAAATATTGAGTGGCAGACAGATCCGATGGCTTTGACTACCCCTTTGAAACAGCCGCGAATAGTCGATCCGCAGCATTCGTCGTCTTCTTCTATTCGAAAAATTCCGCCTGCTTCATCGAAAGCCCGGCGCTGTCCTTGGCTGAAAGTGCCGGGGCCTGCCCGACATCCGGCCATGCAATGCCGAGAGAGGCGTCACTCCACAAGATGCATCGCTCATGCGCAGGCGCGTAGTAGTCGGTCGTCTTGTAGAGAAAATCTGCCGTGTCGCTCGCGACCAGGAATCCGTGCGCGAAGCCAGCGGGCACCCACAGCTGCCGGTGATTGCTTGCAGTCAACTCCACACCGACCCACTTCCCGAAGGTGGGCGAAGACCGACGGATGTCCACGGCCACATCGAACACCGCGCCGCGCACCACGCGCACGAGTTTGCCCTGCGGTTGCTGGATCTGATAGTGCAAGCCACGCAGCACGCCCTTCGTCGATCGCGAATGGTTGTCCTGAACAAATTCGACATGCCGCCCGACAGCCTCGTCGAACGCTTTGCCATTGAAACTCTCATAGAAGAAGCCGCGTGCATCGCCGAAAACCTTCGGCTCGATGATCAAAACGTCAGGGATCTCGGTTTGGATGACCTTCACGAGCGAATCTCCTCGGCCAGCAGGTGCTTCAGGTACTTTCCGTATCCATTCTTCTGCAGCGGTGCGGCGAGCTTTTCGAGTTGTTCGCGGTCGATGAAGCCATTGCGCCATGCGATTTCTTCAGGACACGCGATCTTCAGCCCTTGCCGATGCTCGAGCGTCGCAATGAACTGCCCTGCTTCGAGCAGGCTCTCGTGCGTGCCCGTATCCAGCCACGCGTAACCGCGCTGCATGATCTGCACGTTCAACTGATCGAGGTCCAGATACGCCTGATTGACTGCCGTGATCTCCAGTTCGCCTCGTGCGCTCGGCTTCACGGCCTTGGCAATGTCGACGACCTGGTTGTCATAGAAGTACAGGCCGGTGACGGCGTAGCTGCTCTTGGGCTGGGTAGGCTTCTCTTCGATGCTGCTGGCCTTGCCGTTGGCATCGAAGGCCACCACGCCATAGCGCTCCGGGTCGTGCACGTGGTACGCGAACACGGTTGCGCCGCTCTGCTTGGCATCGGCGTCCGACAGCAGATGCACGAAGTCGTGCCCATAGAAGATGTTGTCCCCCAGCACCAGCGCACTCGGCGAGTTCCCCACGAACTTGTCGCCGATGATGAACGCCTGCGCCAGGCCATCGGGACTCGGCTGCACCGCGTACTGCAGGTTGATGCCCCACTGGCTGCCATCGCCCAGCAGTTGCTGGAAGCGCGGCGTGTCCTGCGGCGTGCTGATGATCAGGATGTCGCGCATGCCGCCGAGCATCAGGGTGCTCAGCGGGTAATAGATCATCGGCTTGTCGTACACCGGCAGCAGTTGCTTGCTCATGGCGAGCGTGGCCGGATGCAGGCGGGTGCCGGAGCCGCCGGCGAGGATGATGCCTTTGCGTTGCGTCATGGAGTCTCTTCTTCTGTGGGGTCCGTGAAAATCAGTCTGCTCTTGCTCTGTCAGAGAGCCATCAGAGCGTCTCGCGCAGCATGCGCGCCACGCCTTCCTGCCAAGGCGGCAGGCGCAGGCCGAAGGTGGTCTGCAGCTTGGTGGTGTCGAGCCGCGAGTTGTGCGGCCGCGTCGCGGGCGTCGGGAAGGCGCTGGTGGGCACGGCTTCGACAGCCTGCGGTCCTGCCTTGAGTTCGACGCCGGCCTGCTGCGCCATCTCGAGCACGAAACGCGCGTAGCCGTGCCACGTGGTCTCGCCGCCGGCGATGGCGTGGTACAGCCCGGCCTTGGCCGGGTCCTGCAGGGTCGCGCGGATGGCGTGTGCGGTGATGTCGGCCAGCAGTTCGGCGCCGGTCGGTGCGCCGAACTGGTCGTCGATGACGGTCAGCTTGTCGCGCTCCTTGGCCAGGCGCAGCATGGTCTTGGCGAAGTTGCCGCCGCGTGCGGCGTAGACCCAGCTGGTGCGAAAGATCAGGTGCCTCGCGCAGTGCTTGGCCACCAGTTGCTCGCCCTCGAGCTTGGTCTGGCCGTACACGCTGAGCGGGCCGGTCGCGTCATCTTCCTTCCAGGGGCGGGTGCCGCTGCCGTCGAAGACATAGTCGGTGGAGTAATGCACCATCAGCGCGCCGATCTGCTGCGCGGCCTCGGCCACCACGCCGGGCGAGGTGGCGTTGAGCTTGCGCGCGAAGTCGGGCTCGCTCTCGGCCTTGTCGACGGCAGTGTGCGCGGCGGCATTGACGATCACGTCGGGGCGCACCGCCAGCACCGTCTCGGCCAGCTGCTCGGGACGGCTGAAGTCGGCGTGGAAGTCGGTGCTGTCGAAGTCCAGCGCGACCAGCTCGCCGAGCGGCGCGAGGCTGCGCTGCAGCTCCCAGCCGACCTGTCCACCCTTGCCAAGCAGCAGCAGCTTCATGCGCCAGCCTTCGCCGTGGCGTCGTACTGCTTCTCGACCCACTCGCGGTACGCGCCGCTTTGCACGTTGCGCACCCAATCGCCGTTGGCGAGGTACCACTCGACGGTCTTGCGGATGCCGGTGTCGAAGGTCTCGGCCGGCTTCCAGCCGAGTTCGCGTTCGAGCTTGCGTGCGTCGATGGCGTAGCGGCGGTCGTGGCCCGGGCGGTCCGTGACGTAGGTGATCTGTTCCTTGTACGGCTTGCCGTCGGCGCGCGGGCTCAGCTCGTCGAGCAGCGCGCACACGGTGTTGACGATCTCGATGTTGGGCTTCTCGTTCCAGCCGCCGACGTTGTAGGTCTCGCCCAGCGTCCCGGCTTCGAGCACGCGGCGGATGGCGCTGCAGTGGTCCTTCACGTAGAGCCAGTCGCGCACCTGCATGCCGTCGCCGTACACGGGCAGGTTCTTGCCGGCCAGTGCGTTGACGATCATCAGCGGGATCAGCTTCTCGGGGAAGTGGAACGGGCCGTAGTTGTTCGAACAGTTGGTGGTGACCACCGGCAGGCCGTAGGTGTGGTGCCAGGCGCGCACGAGGTGGTCGCTGGCGGCCTTGCTGGCCGAGTACGGGCTGTTGGGCTCGTACTTGTTTTCTTCGGTGAAGGCCGGGTCGGTCTTGGAGAGCGAACCATAGACCTCGTCGGTCGACACGTGCAGGAAGCGGAAGGCCGCCTTCTGGTCGGCCGGAAGGGCGTTCCAGTAGCCGCGCACCGACTCGAGCAGGCGGAAGGTGCCGAGCACGTTGGTCTGCACGAAGTCTTCCGGGCCGTGGATCGAGCGGTCGACGTGCGATTCCGCGGCAAAGTTCACGACGGCACGCGGTTTGTGTTCGGCCAGCAGGCGGTCGAGCAGCGCGCTGTCGCCGATGTCGCCCTGCACAAAGATGTGATTCGCGTTGCCCTTGAGCGATGCGAGGGTCTCGAGGTTGCCCGCGTAGGTCAGCTTGTCGAGGTTCACGACGGGCTCGTCGCCTTGCGCGATCCAGTCGAGCACGAAATTGGCGCCAATGAAGCCTGCGCCGCCGGTCACCAAGATCATGGGGTTCCCTGCCTGTAGAAAAAAGTTTGCTTTACGGAAAATTAACAGTCAATTATCCCATCGGCGCGCAGTGCCGATGTACAGGGGTTGGCCGCCTTGCGGACCCCGCCTACAATCGCCCCCACTGCAGGAGAGCGGGCTTCCACGGAGGCCCTACCGAAGGCGCAAACTCCCATAAACGCTCAGGTCGGCCCGACGAGGTTCCAGGAAGAAATCAGGAACTTCGGCAAGGGGTCAGTACTGCAAATCATCGATACGGCCGTCTGGAGAGCCGCCACGCCATGTGGCGCACCGAAGGAGCAAACCCGCTGCGGGTGCAGCAGGGTGAATCTCTCAGGTACCGAGGACAGGGGGAGCGGCAACTTGGACAGCGGTCGTCCAGTTGCTTGCTATTTGTTCAATAGCACTCCACGCCCGCCGTTCAAGCGCTGCAAACTCAAAGGTACTTGAAATGCGCGTGATCGTTCTTGGCGCCGGCCTGCTCGGCGTGACTTCGGCTTACTACCTCCAGCAACTCGGCCACGAAGTGACCGTGATCGACCGGCAGGCCACCCCGGCCGCCGAAACCAGCTTCGCCAACGGCGGCCAGATCTCGGTCAGCCATGCCGAACCGTGGGCCAATCCGAGCGCGCCGCTGAAGGTGCTGCAATGGCTCGGCAAGGAAGATGCGCCGCTGCTGTTCCGCATCCGCGCCGACATGCGCCAATGGCTCTGGGGCCTGCAGTTCCTGCGCGAATGCACCCCGGCGCGCACCCGCCATAACATCGAACAAATCGTGCGTCTTGGTACATACAGCCGCGACATGTTGCAGCAATTGCGTCGAGACACCGGCCTGAGCTACGACCAGCGCACGCAAGGCATCCTGCACTTCTATACGACGCAGAAGGAATTCGACGGCGCCCTCGCGCCTGCCGAGCAGATGCGAGCCCTGGGCTGCGAACGCCAGGTGATCTCGGCCGACGAGGCCATCCGGATCGAACCCGCCCTCGCCCACATCCGCCCCCAACTCGCCGGCGCCACATACACCGCCGAAGACGAGTCGGGCGACGCCAACCGCTTCGCGCGCGAACTCGTGAAGCTGGCCGAGGCGGCCGGCGTGAAGTTCCTCATGAGCCACACGGTGACCGCGCTGCGCGAAGCCGGCGGCAGCATCGACCACGTCGAGGCGACCGACAGCGAAGGCCGCTTCCAGCGCATCCGCGGCGACGCCTTCGTGCTCGCGATGGGTTCGCTGAGCCCGCTGTACGCGGCGCCGCTGGGCATCCGCCTGCCGATCTACCCGGCCAAGGGCTACTCGGTGACGCTGCCCGTGAAGGACGCCTCCAAGGCCCACCAGGTCTCGCTGACCGACGATGAATACAAGCTGGTGTTCTCGCGCTACACGTCGGAATCGGGCGACCGTCTGCGCATCGCCGGCACGGCCGAACTCAACGGCTACGACCGCGACCTGAACCGCGTGCGCTGCGAAGCCATCGTGCGGCGCGTCGAAGAACTGTTCCCCGGCGCCGGCGACACCGAGCGCGCCCAGTTCTGGACCGGCCTGCGTCCCGCCACGCCGAGCAACGTGCCGCTGATCGGCAAGACGAAGCTGCCGAACCTGTTCCTCAACACCGGCCACGGCACGCTCGGCTGGACGCACGCCTGCGGCTCGGGCAAGTCGATCGCACGCATCGTGAGCGGACTGGCGCCCGAGGTCGACTTCACGTTCGCCGGCATGCCGGCGCCCGCGTCGCGCGCCGTGCAGCCCGCTCTGGGCTGACACGGCACCCGCCCTGGGTCATGCCTTGAACGTGACCCAGGGCTTGAGCCGCACGGCGCAGCGAATCAGCCCCGCACTTTCCTGCGCATCGATCACCGCGCCGATCGGCTTGTAGGCCTGCGGCGCCTCTTCGATGCGGCGCTCCTCGCGCAAGGTCACGCACTGCCAGCTGGCGTTCTCGTCGCCCGGCGCGGGCCGCATCGCGCGCACTTCCTGCCGCCGCATGCGTCGGCCGGCGCCATGGCTGCACGACCACAGCCAGTCCTCGTGGCCCAGTCCGGTCGCCAGGTACGAGTGATCGCCCATCGAGCCCGGGATCAGCGCGAGATCGCCCGCGTGCGCCGGCGTCGCGCCCTTGCGATGGATGTTCATTCCGTGCTCGCGCAGCACCACGTTGTGCGGCACGTCGACCACCAGCGCCGACGCCGTGGCGCCCAGCAGCTCGGCGAAGTCCTTGCGCACCAGCTCGGCCAGCACGACGCGGTTGGCCCACGCATAGCGCGCAGCCACGCCCATGGCCTCGAGGTACTCCTGGGCCAGCGGCCCGGTCAGCCCGTACAGCCCACTCTTCGGATGGCGCAACCCCTGCGGCCACTCGGCCCGCGCCCGGTCCATCCAGCGACCGCCGACATGGAACCCGATGTCGCGCGAGCCGCTGTGGATCATCACCACGACCTCGCCGGCCTTGAGCCCTGCGCGATAGGCCGCATGCCGGTCCATCACCTGGTCGACCACCTGCAGCTCGACGAAGTGATTGCCGCTGCCCGGCGTGCCGAGGCACGGGTCGCGGAAGACCTCGTGGCGCGCGCCGGTGTAGGCCGACGGTGCGTGTCGCGACCGCCCGCCGAAGCTCGCCAGGCCGATGCACGCGCCGATCTCGGCATGCAGCCGGTCGCGGTCGCACGCCGCCCAGAGCCCTTCACCGCGCACGGCATCCAGGAACGCCGCCGGCCCTTCGTCGAACAGCGCGCGAAACGCCGCCGTGTGCACCGGCACGTCGCGCCCGTTGTCGAGCAGGCTGCGCGTGAGCCGCGCGAGCAGCTGCGTCTTGTGCGGCGCCACCTGATCCAGCGTGAGGCCGGTGGTCAGCAGGCGCATGCCGCAGTTGATGTCGGTGCCGACCGCGGCGGGAATGACGAAGTCGCCATCGGTGGCCACGACGCTGCCGACCGGCGCGACCGATCCCGGATGGAAGTCCGGTGTCGCGCAGGCCTTGCACACGCCGTGCTCACTATCGGGCGAGCGCACGCTGGCGAAGGCCAGCAGCTGGTTCACGGCCTTTTCTTCCAGCGGCAGGCTCTGCGGCAGAAGAACGGTCGCCTGCGCGGCCTCGTTGCGCAGGTGATAGATGCCGTCGCGGTAATCGACGGCGATGTTGGCGCGCGAGAAAGCGCGCTGAAGTCTCGAAAAATGACGGTTGGTGGGGCTGCCCATGGCTGCAATTCCATTCGGGGAAACCGTGTCGGTTTCCGGGCCCCGGTCACATCGCGTGGCGGGGCGAAAGAGATCGACCGCGCGCCTCGGGGCACGCGGATCACTCTTTCTTGCAGCAGCAGAGATTCAAGAAAGCGGGCGGATTCTATCGACGCAGGCCGCTCGCGAAAACAGCGGGCGGGGCGCTGCGTCGTTTTTTCCCGTCAGTCCGGCGCAGTGAACACCGTCAGCACGCCCGTGTAGCCATACAGGTGATGGCGCGCGATCTCGCCGGCGGCGAAGAAGCCGACCAGCGGCACGTCGCCCAGCGCATGTCGCACGATCTGCAGTTCGGCGCCCGGCGCGCCGAAGTGCGGGCCGCCGCGGCCGGAGCAGCTCACGTACACCGCGCCGGCGATGCGCCGCGCGGGGTGCGGTGCAGCCTCGGCCTCGCCGGCCGCCACGGCGCGCGCGGTGGCCAGGGTCTGCTCCTCGGGCTCAAGTTCTTCGCGGATCTCGGCGCAGATGCGCATGAGGTCGGCGCGCGCCGCCTGCGCATTGCGGCGGCAGAAGCTCATCCGCATGCCGGCCTCGGCGTTGTCGGCGATGGCAATGCCGCGTCGCGTGGGATCCAGGCCGATGATGTGACGCACCAGCACGTCGGCGCCCAGGTCGCCGGTGCGGCGGATACCGTCGCTGCCCGCGTCGGCCAGGCCGACCAGCGTGTTGCGCACGGCGTCGATGGCTTCCTGCGGCCGGTCGAGCGACACCTGCAGGTCGGCCAGCAGCACGTCGAGCGCCGGCTCGCCGTCGAGCGCGAGCAGCAGGTTGCCATCGGCCTCGGTGATCTCGCGCTCGCGCGCGCCACCGGTGCGCAGCGGCTGGCAGCCTTGCGTGACACGCGACACCAGCCGCACGCCCTCGCCGAACACCACGCCGGACAAACCGCCCGAGAACACACCGCCCGCCGCCCCGTGACCGCGGATGTTGCCGTTGCCGCCCACCGCGAACTGCAGCGCCCCGCCGCGGCCGGACGAGAGCCCGCCGAACAGGTAGCCGGTGTCGGTGCGGCCCGCCATCTCGCCGATGAGCTCGCTCAGGTCGGGCGTCGCGGGGTCGGCGTGCACGAGCGCGGTGTGGGCCTCGAAGCCGCTCATTTCGGAGCTGCCCAACGGCGCCACGCCCGAGAACACGCGGTACTGGTCGCTGGGCAGCGCGCACAGCATCAGGCTCAGGCCGGGCTCGTCGAAATACTCGGCGTTGTTGGCCGCGACGCCGATGCCGACCGTGCCCGACCAGTCAGTGACTTCGGGCAGCTCGGCGCCCAGGTGATCGAGGATCTCCTGCGCGTCGCTCGCGTAGTGGTCGGTGATGTACAGCAGCCCGAGCGTCGGATTGGACGCGTAGTCGGGCAGCGCCATCTGTGCGCGCAACTGGGCCAGCACGAGGCCGGCGGCCATGCGCCATTGCGGGTGGGTGGCATGGCCGGTGGGAAACAGTTTCATGGTGCGTACCGACCCGTGCGTCGTCTGTCTGGAAAGGTGGCGGTCAGAAGGTGTGAATGAATCCGGCGTGGCCGAGCAGCCCGCCCAGGCGCGCGCCATCAAGGCGCAAAGCGCAGCCATAGCTCGGGCTATGGCGAGCATTTGCAACGCAGAGGGAGCGTGCCTGGGCGGGATGAGCGGGCATGGCGGGTTCGTTCACACCTTCTCAGACGTCAGCGCCGGCCGGAGGTTCGCTTGCGCGCGGCGGCGGACGTGGTTTTCTTGCGCGCGGCAGGTGCCGGTGCGGCTTTCTTCGGGGCGGCCTTCGAGGCGGTCTTGGCGGCCGGCTTGCGCGCCGCCGTCGACTTGCCGATGACCTGCCCCACGGCGTCGGCCAGCGGCTGCGCCATGGCCGGCACCTTGAGCTGCGCCGCGTCCTGCAGCGCCGTGCTCGCGATCTGCTGGAACTGCTCGGTCAGCGAGCCCCACCATTGCATCGGGTCGACCACGCCGGCAGCGCCGTCGGCCGCGCGTGCGGCAGCCGGCCTGGCGCGCGACTTCTTCTTCGGTGCCGGGGTTGCCTCTTCCTCTTCTTCCTCGATCTCGTCGAAGTCTTCTTCCTCTTCCTCCACGGCCTCGGGCTCAGGCTGGGGTGCCGGGGCCGGTGCAGCGGGAGCCGGCGCTGGCGCAGGCGCCATGGCCGCGGCCTGCCGGGTGAATGCGCTGGCGATGTCTTCCATGCGCACGTTCATGCCGCGCAGGGTCGACAGTGTCATCTTCTGCACCTCGAGCGCCTGGATGGTCGCCTTGAGCGCGTGGCCGTTCTGTTCGAGCCAGTACTGGACCGTCTTGAGTTCCTGGATGCGCTTGTCGACCTCTTCGACGCTCATGGTGGGCGCCACCCAGCTGGCGAGGCTGGGGATGCCGGGCACGGACCCGGAGCCCGCCGCGGCACCGCCGGCAAGGTTCTTCAGGAAGTCGAATCCGGGGACGAACTGGCTGAAGTCGAAGGGTTTGCTGGCATTGCTCATGCGGGAGGTCTCCTGGCTGGGTTTTCTTGTGTTGCCAGCTTACTCCAAGCCCTTGGCGTGCGAATCAGAGCTCGTCCCTGACCCGGCTGAAAACCTTCCAGAAAACCGCGTCCTGCGAGGTCGCGAAGTTGATCCGCATCATCGTGCTCGGCGGACGGCGCGCATGGAACAGCGAGCCCGGCGCCAGCAGGTAGCCCTGGTCGAGCATGCGCTGGGTGAGCGCGTCGGTGTCGACACCCGTGTCGACCCAGCCGAAGAGTCCCGCGGGTTCCGAGGCGAAAGTGCAGCCGTGGGCCATGGCCAGCTTCACCGCGCGGCCGCGCGCGCCATCGAGCCGGGTGCGAATGCGCTCCGAATGGCGGCGCAGCTGCCCCTGGTCGATGCACCACGAGAGCGCCCGCTCGAACAGCGTGGGCGAGGTCAGCGTGGCCAGCAGCTTGGTCTCGAGCAGCCGCTCCTTCAGCGCGGGCGAGGCGGCCAGGAAGCCGATGCGCCAGTTGGGCGCCAGGATCTTCGCGAAGCCGCTGACGTAGATGGTGCGCTGCAACCCGTCGAGCGCACTGAGCCGCGTGGCGTGCTCGGGCGCGAGGTGGCTGTAGGTGTCGTCCTCGACGATGTGGAAGTCGTGTTCGTTGGCCAGCTTGAGCACGCGGTGCGCGCTGCCGGGCGTGAGGCTGTAGCCGGTCGGGTTGTGCAGCACGCTCACGCTGACGAAGAGCTTGGGCTTGTGCAGCGCGCAGTACTGCGCCATCACGTCGAGGTCGGGCCCGTCGGCGCGGCGCGGCACGGGCAGGATGCGCATGCCCAGCGCCTCCAGCCGCGCGAACTCCAGCGCCCAGCCGGGCTCCTCGACCATCACCGGGTCGCCCGCGCGCAGCAGGCTGCGGCTCACGATGTCCAGCGCGTGCGTGGCGCCGATGGTGGTGACGATCTGGTCCGGCCCGGCCGGCACGTTGATGCGCACCAGCTTCTGCGACAGGCTGCGCCGCAACGCGAGATCGCCCGAGGGCTCGCCATATTGAAGCGATAGCTCCTGCAGCGCAGACGTCGTGGTCACGCGGCGCACCGCGGTCGCCATGAAGGTCGACGCCATCCAGTCGGGCGGGAACACGCCCATGCCCGGCTGCGGCTTGTCGCTCGGGCGGTGGAACATGCTGCGGATCAGCGAGCTGGCATCGGCCGGCACGCGCGAGGCCATCATCGGCGGGACCTCGGGAACGGCATGCGCCGGATTGCGCGGGCTCTCGGGCACGGGCGCCGAATCGCGCACATAGAAGCCGCGCTGGCGGCGCGCCTCGACCAGGCCTTGCGCCAGCAACTGGTCGTACGCGGCGACCACGGTGTACGGGCTCACGCCCTGCTGCCGCGCGCATTCGCGCACCGAGGGCAGGCGCGCGCCGGGCGCCAGCAGCCGGTTGCGGATGCGCTCGGCGAGACGATCGGCCAGCTGCCCGGTCAGGGACTGGGTGGAGGTTCGGGTCAGCATCGAGTCGGGCTGCATCGCACAGTGTGTCGAAGGAATGACCAATACAGATTTCAGATTTGTTTGATCATCTGTACTGGAACTGTAATGGTCTCAAGTTTAGAGTGTGTGACATGAACTGGCAAGAATTCACCGCGCTGCTGGTGCTGGCCACGGCGATGAGCTTCTCGCCCGGCCCCAACACCACGCTCTCCACCGCCCTGGCGGCCAACGGCGGCCTGCCGCGCGCCATGCGCTTCGTGGTCGCGGTGCCGGTCGGCTGGACCTTGCTGCTGGCCATCTGCGCCGCCGGCCTCGGCGCGCTGGTGGTGGCGATGCCGCCGCTGCGCCTGGCGATCAAAGGGCTGGGCATCGCCTACCTGCTGTGGCTGGCTTACAAGCTCAGCGGCAGCGCCCAGCTCGGCAAGGCCGACAGCGCCAGCCTTTCGGTCGGGTTCGGGCAGGGCGTGATGCTGCAGTTCGTGAACATCAAGGCCTGGCTGCTCGCGCTCACGCTGGTGGCCGGCTGGATCGCCGGCCAGCCCGACGCGCTCGCGCGCTTCGCCATCGTGGCGCCGGTGATGCTGACCTATGCCTTCGCGAGCAACTTCGCCTATGCGCTGGTCGGCGCGCTGCTGCGCGAGTGGCTGGCCAAGGGCACGCGCCTGCTGTGGTTCAACCGCGCGATGGGCCTGATCCTGGTGCTCACGGCCTGGTGGATGGTGAGCGTCTGACCATGACCAAGCTCCACATCAAGGATGAAACGCTGGGCATGTGGCTCGGTGTGGTGGGCGTGGCCCTCTTCGCCATCACGCTGCCGATGACGCGGCTGGCCACCGGCACGCAGGCCGATCCGCAGCTCTCGCCGTGGTTCGTCACGCTCGGGCGCGCGGCGCTGGCGGGCGTGCTGTCGGCCGTCTTCCTGCTGGTCACGCGTTCGCCGCGCCCCGCGCCGCACCAATGGAAGCCGCTGGGCATGGCGGTGCTGGGCAACGTCATCGGCTACCCGCTGCTGCTGGGCTACGCGCTGCGCGTGGTCACGGCCAGTCACGCGGCGGTGGTGACGGCGCTGCTGCCGCTGGTCACGGCCGCGGTCGCGGCCTGGGTGCTGCACCAGCGCGCGCGACTCGGCTTCTGGCTCTGCGCGGTCGCGGGCAGCCTGCTGGTGGTGGTGTTCTCGGTGCTGCGCGCGCAGCAGAGCGGCCACGGTTTCGGCTTCGAATGGGCCGACCTGCTGCTGGTCGGCGCTGTCATCGCCGCTTCGGTCGGCTACATCTACGGCGCACAGGTCACGCCCGCGCTCGGCGCCGAACGCGTGATCTGCTGGGTCTGCGTGATGGCGCTGCCCGTGACGCTGCCCGCCACCATCGCCTTGTGGCCGCAGCAGCCCGTGGCCGCGTCGGCCTGGGTCGGCTTCACCTACGTGGGCATGTTCTCGATGTGGATCGGCTTCTTCGCGTGGTACCGCGGCCTGGCCCTGGGTGGCGCGCTGCGCGTGAGCCAGACGCAGCTGTTGCAGCCCTTCCTGTCGATCCTCGCGTCGATCCCGCTCCTGGGCGAACCGCTCGACCTCGTGACGCTGGGCTTCGCCGCCGCCGTGGTCGCCACGGTGGTCGTGGGCAAGCGGCTGTCGCAACCCCAGGCCGCGCCCGCCGTTGCGCGCGGCGCAGAGTCTCAAGCCAGGAGCTGACGACGATGCTCTTCAGCCATGTCACCGTCGGCTGCTCGGACCTCTCGCGCGCCGCCGCGTTCTACGACGCGGTGCTCGCGCCGCTCGGCCTGATCCGCCGCCCCGTGACGCCCGACGGCGGCCCCGACGCCGCCTGCTGGATCGCGCCGGGCCAGACGCTGCCGCGCTTCTATGTGTACATCCCGCTGGACGGCGAACCCGCCAGCGCCGGCAACGGCAGCATGGTCGCGTTCTGCGCGCCTTCGCCGCAGGCCGTTCACGCCGCCCACGAGGCGGCCCTGCGTCACGGTGGACGCGACGAAGGCGCGCCCGGTCCGCGCCCACGCTACGGTCAGGGCTATTACGGCGCCTACCTGCGCGACCCGGACGGCAACAAAATCCATGTCGTGCACCGCGGCGACATCGCGCCGTCCTGAGTCCGACACCCGCACACTCACCCGCTCACCTCTCATCCGCCAGAAAGAAGAAAGCCTCCCATGAACTGGAAACTCGCCGCCCGCGCCGCCAAGATGAATCCTTCGGTGCTGCGTGAAATCCTCAAGGTCACCGAGCGCCCCGGCATCATCAGCCTGGCCGGCGGCCTGCCCTCGCCCAAGACCTTCCCGATCCAGGCCTTCGCCGACGCCTGCGCCGAAGTGCTGCACAACGACGGCCAGGCCGCGCTGCAGTACGCCGCCAGCGAAGGCTACGCGCCGCTGCGCCAGGCCGTGGCCGACATGCTGCCCTGGGACGTCGAGGCCTCGCAGGTGCTCATCACCACCGGCTCGCAGCAAGGCCTGGACCTCGTGGCCAAGGTGCTGATCGATCCGGGCAGCAAGGTGCTGGTCGAGACGCCCACCTACCTCGGCGCGCTGCAGGCCTTCGGCCCGATGGAGCCGCACCCCGTGGGCGTGGCCAGCGACGACGAAGGCGTGGTGGTCGACGACCTCGTGGCCAAGGCCGCGGATGCGCGCTTTGTCTACCTGCTGCCCAACTTCCAGAACCCCACCGGCCGCACCATGACCGAGGCGCGCCGCGCCGCCGTGTCGGCCGCTGCGGCTGCAGCCAACCTGCCGATCGTCGAGGACAACCCCTACGGCGAGCTCTGGTTCGACGAAGCCCCGCCGCTGCCGCTGGCCGCGCGCAACCCCGAGGGTGTGATCTACCTGGGCTCGTTCTCGAAGGTGCTGGCCCCCGGCCTGCGCCTGGGCTTCCTGGTGGCGCCCAAGTCGATCTATCCGAAGCTGCTGCAGGCCAAGCAGGCGGTGGATCTGCATACGCCGATCTTCACGCAGCGCATGGTCTCGGCCGTGATGAAGGACAAGTTCCTCGACAGCCACGTGCCCACCATCCGCGCGCTCTACAAGCGCCAGCGCGACGCCATGATCGCCGCGCTGCAGCGCGAGATGGCCGGCCTGGACGTGAAGTTCAACGCCCCCAAGGGCGGCATGTTCCTGTGGGCCCGTCTGCCCGAAGGCATCGACACCGTGACGCTGCTGCCCAAGGCGGTCGAGCGCAACGTGGCCTTCGTGCCCGGCGCGCCGTTCTACGCGGGCGAAGGCGATCCGCGCACCCTGCGCCTGTCTTTCGTGACCGCCAGCGTCGAGGACATCGACCGCGCCATCGCCGCGCTCGCGCAGACGCTGCGCGAAGAACTGGCACTGCTCGGCCGCGCGCCGCAGCAGCTCGCCGCCGCACAAGCCTGAACAGGCGGACGACGATGCACATCGCCATCCTGACCTTCGACGGCTTCAACGAGCTCGACTCGCTGGTCGCGCTCGGTGTGCTCAACCGCGTGAAGAAGCCCGGCTGGCGCGTGACGCTGGCCTCGCCCAGCGCCACCGTGACCTCGATGAACGGCGTCACGGTGCACGCGAGCTCGACGCTCGAAGCGGCCTGCGAGGCGGGCGCGGTGATCGTCGGCAGCGGCATCCGCACGCGCGAGATCGCCGCCGATGCCAGCCTCATGGGCGTGCTGCGCGGGCTCGACCCGTCGCGCCAGCTCATCGGCGCGCAATGCTCGGGCACGCTGCTGCTGGCCAAGCTCGGCCTGCTGGGCACCGTGCCCGCCTGCACCGACCTCACGACCAAGCCCTGGGTGCAGGAAGCCGGCATCGAGGTGCTCAACCAGCCCTTCTTCGCGCAGGGCAACGTCGCCACCGCGGGCGGCTGCTTCTCGGCGCCCTACCTCGCGGCCTGGCTGATCGCGCGCACCGAAGGCATCGAGGCCGCGAAGAGCGCGCTGCACTACGTCGCGCCGGTCGGCGAGAAGGACGACTACGTGGCGCGTGCGATGCGCAACATCGAGCCGTACCTGCTGCAACCTGCCACCGCCACAGCCACCTGAAGCAAAGAAAAGAAAAGCCACGCTCATGATCGGACTCGCCACCCTCTCGCTCTTCCTGCTCGCCGTGCTGGCGCTGTTCCTCTCGCCCGGCCCGAACATGGCCTTCGTGATGTCGCACGGCGTGGCGCACGGCCCGCGTGGCGGCTTCGCGGCGGCCGTCGGCATCTCGGCGGCGGACCTGGTCCACACGCTGTTCGCGGCCACCGGCGTCACCGCGCTGGTCGCGGCCTGGCCGCCCGCCTTCGACGTGCTGCGCTATGCCGGCGCGCTGTACTTGGTCTGGCTTGCGATTCAGGCGCTGCGCAGCGGCGGCGGCTTCCGCCCCGGCGCGCAGGCGCAGCCGGCAGGGTTCGGCCGCATCGTGCGCATGGCGTTGCTGAACAACCTCGTGAACCCGAAGGCGCTGCTGTTCTTCATGGTCTTCCTGCCGCAGTTCGTCGATCCGACGCGCGGCAGCGTGCCGCTGCAGCTGGTGCAGCTCGGCGTGGTGCTGTCGGTGGCCGCGCTCGCGTTCAACACGCTGCTGGGCGCCTGCAGCGGGCAGGTCGGCCGCTGGCTGCAGCAGCGTCCCGGCGCCGAGAAGTTCCAGCGCACGCTGCTGGCGCTCGTGATGATCGGCCTGGCCGTTCGCCTGCTGCTGCTCGACCGCCCTTCCGCGCCACTTTCCGCGCTGCCCGCACAAGGACACTGACCGCCATGCTGAACATCTGGGGCCGTATCAGCTCGATCAATGTGCGCAAGGTCGTGTGGTGTGCGCAGGAGCTCGGGCTCGACTTCCAGCGCACCGAAGCCGGTGGCAAGTTCGGCGTCGTGCAGACACCCGAATACCGCGCGCTCAACCCCAACGCCATGGTGCCCACCATCGACGACGGCGAAGGCGCCGAGCGTGTCACGCTGTGGGAGTCGAACGTCATCGTGCGCTACCTCTGCGCGAAGCATTCGCACGGCACGCTCTATCCGAGCGAGCTGCCCGCGCGCTTCGACGCCGAGCGCTGGATGGACTGGCAACAGACCACCCTCAACCGCGCCAGCCGCGACGCCTTCGTGCAATGGATACGCACGCCGCCTTCGCAGCGGCAGCCCGCGCTGATCGCCGCGTCGGTGCACGCGAGCGAGGCGCTGTTCGCCATGCTCGACGCCCACCTCGCGCAGCGCCCCTACATGGCCGGCGATCGCTTCACCATGGCCGACATCCCCATCGGCTGCGAGGCGCACCGCTGGTTCGGGCTGCCCGGCGCCGAATACCGCCGGCCGACATGGCCAAACGTCGAGCGCTGGTACGCCGATCTGCTTTCCCGCCCGGGCACGCGTGGCGTGCTCGATCTATCCCTCGAATGATCCTGATGAAATCCCGCCCCTTCAAGCAAGTCGACGTCTTCACCGCCACTGCCTACTTCGGCAATCCGCTCGCGGTGGTGATCGACGGCCAGGACCTCGACGACGCGACGATGCAGCGCTTCGCGCAGTGGACGAACCTGTCCGAGACCACCTTCCTGCTGCCGCCGACCGACCCGGCCGCCGACTACCGC
Source organism: Acidovorax cavernicola (assembly GCF_003581445.1). Lineage (NCBI taxonomy): Bacteria > Pseudomonadati > Pseudomonadota > Betaproteobacteria > Burkholderiales > Comamonadaceae > Acidovorax > Acidovorax cavernicola. The sequence continues at coordinate 31,630 of NZ_QXMN01000043.1, forward strand.
GTGCGCATCTTCACGCCCGGCGGCGAACTGCCCTTTGCGGGGCACCCGACCATCGGCAGCTGCCATGCGTGGCTGCAGGCCGGCGGCAAGCCCAAGGCCGCGGGCCGCGTGGTGCAGCAGTGCGGCGCCGGCCTGGTGCCGCTGCGCCGCGACGGCGAGCGCCTGGCCTTTGCCGCGCCACCGCTCAAGCGCAGCGCGCCGAGCCCCGCGCTGCTGGCCAAGGTGGCCGGTGCGCTGGGTCTGAAGGCGCAGCAGATCGTCGCAGCGCAGATGCTCCAGAACGGCCCCGCCTGGCTCGGCCTGCTGCTCGAGAACGCCGATGCGGTGCTGCAACTGCGCCCCGATCACCGGCTGCTCAAGGAGCTGGGCGTCGAAGTGGGCGTGGCGGGCGTGCCTTCGGCGGACGACTCTTCACAGCTGATCAGCCGATCGAACCGTGAAGCGCGCGCCTTCGGCACGCGGTCGGCGACCGTGGCCGCGATCGACACCGACGGCCCGACGATCGATCTCGAGGTGCGCGCCTTTGCAGCAGCCGTCGGCGTCGACGAAGACCCGGTCACCGGGAGCTTCAACGCGGGACTCGCCGAATGGCTGATCGCCGACGGCCACATGCCCGAGCGCTACCTGGCCGCGCAGGGCCAGTGCCTGGGCCGCGCGGGCCGCGTGTACATCGAACGCGACAGCGACGGAAAGATCTGGGTCGGCGGCGATGCCGTGACCTGCGTCGACGGCCACGTCTCGCTCTGAACAGGCACGCCACCATGCACCCCGCCGAAGTCGACCACCTCGTGATCGCCGCCGCTTCGCTGGCCGAGGGCGTGGCATGGTGCGAGGCCACGCTCGGCGTCACGCCCGCGTCGGGCGGCGCGCACCCGCTGATGGGCACGCACAACCGGCTGCTGAACATCGCAAGCGACGCGTTCCCTCGCGCCTATGCCGAGATCATCGCCATCGAGCCCGGCAAAGCGCCTTCGCGGCCGAAGACACGGCGCTGGTTCGACCTCGACGACGCCGCCCTGCAGGCCGCGCTCGCGCAGCACGGCCCACGGCTGATCCACTTCGCGGCGCGCGTGCCCGACGCGCATGCCGCCACGCAGGCGCTTGCGCGCGAGGAGCATGCGCACATCGACCGCGGTCACCTGCTCGCCGCCTCGCGCGACACGCCGGCCGGCCGGCTCGAATGGCAGATCACGGTGCGCGACGACGGCCAGCGCCTGTTCTACGGCGCGCTGCCCACGCTGATCCAGTGGGGCGCGGTGCATCCGACCGACGCCATGCCCGCCTCGGGCCTCACGCTGCGTTCGCTGCGCGCGGTGCATCCGCGCGCGCCGGCACTCTCTGCCGCGCTCACGGCCATCGGCATGGGCAGCCTGCCGGTCGACGCCGGCCCGCCCAACCTCGTCGCCGTGCTCGACACGCCGCGCGGCCTCGTCACCCTCGAATCGCAAGGACTCTGACCATGCTCACCCTGACCGAAATCGCCTGGTTCGCCCTCGCCTCGCTGCTGCTGGCGCTCACGCCGGGGCCGAACATGATCTATTGCGTGTCGCGCACGCTGATCCAGGGCCGCCGCGCGGGGCTCATCTCGCTGGGCGGCGTGCTGATGGCCTTCCTGGTGCACCTGTTCGCCGCCGCGCTGGGCCTCACGGCGCTGCTGCTGGCGGTGCCGGTCGCGTTCGACGCGATCCGTTTCGCCGGCGCAGCCTACCTGCTGTGGCTCGCATGGCAGGCGGTCAAGCCCGGCGGCAATGCCCCCTTCGAAGCCCGCTCGCTGCCGGCCGATCCACCCGCCAAGCTGTTCCGCATGGGCTTTCTCACGAACCTGCTGAACCCGAAGGTGGCGATGTTCTACCTCTCGTTCTTCCCGCAGTTCATCCACCCCGAGCGCGGCTCGGTGCTGCTGCAGAGCCTGCAACTGGGCTTGGCACAGATGGCGAGCAGCGCGCTGGTCAACACCGTGATGATCGTCGGCGCCGCCAGCATCACGGCCGTGCTGTCGCAAAGCGCCGGCTGGCTGCGCGCGCAGCGCTACATCATGGGCAGCGTGCTGGCCGCGCTGGCCGTGCGCGTGGCGCTCACCGAACGCAAGTAACGAGGACACCGCCCGATGCGATTCACCCGCGAAGAGATCGAAGCCGCGCAGCGCACCGTGCATGCGGCCATGCCGCCCACACCCCAGTACCGCTGGCCGCTGCTGTCGCAGCGACTGGGCGCGACGGTGTGGGCCAAGCACGAGAACCACACGCCCGTCGGCGCCTTCAAGATCCGCGGCGGCCTGACCTACTTCGAGACGCTCGCGCGCGAGCAGCCGCAGGTGCGCCACGTGATCAGCGCCACGCGCGGCAACCACGGCCAGTCGGTCGGCTTCGCCTCGCAGCGCCACGGGCTGGCCACGACCATCGTGGTGCCGCACGGCAACTCGCGCGAGAAGAACGCCGCGATGCGCGCGCTCGGCGTCACGCTGGTCGAGCACGGCGACGACTTCCAGGCCGCGGCCGAGCATGCGGCGGTGCTCGCCGAGCGCGACGCGCTGCACCGCGTGCCCTCGTTCCATCGCGAGCTGGTGCGCGGCGTGTCGACCGCATATGTCGAGTTCTTCAGCGCCTTGAAAGACACACCGCCCGACGTGCTCTTCGTGCCCATCGGCCTGGGCTCGGGCTTCGCCGGCGCGGCGGCGGCGCGCGCGCATTGCGGCGTGTCGACGAAGCTCATCGGCGTGGTGTCGGCCCATGCCACGGCCTACCGCGATTCCTTCCGTGCGCGCCGTGCCGTCGAATCGCCCGCCACCACGCTGCTGGCCGACGGCATGGCCTGCCGCACGCCGGTGCCTGAATCGCTGGATGTGATCCTGCGCGAAGCCGACGACGTGATCACCGTGACCGACGACGAAGTGGCGCAGGCGATGCGCGTTCTTTTCAGCGACACGCACAACGTGGCCGAAGGCGCGGGCGCCGCGGCGTTGGCGGGCGCGCTTCAGCAGCAGGAGCGATGGCGCGGCAAGACCATGGGCATCGCGCTGAGCGGCGGCAATGTCGATGCCGACATGTTCGCCGGGGTGCTCGGCGGACGTTGACGCGTCAGGGCAGCGGGTCGGTGTTCGCTGTGCTCAGCGGCAGCCGTGACACCTCGGCCAGCAGCAGCGCCAGCTGCTGCGCCGCTGCATCGATCACCGCCTGGCCCTTCTCGGCTGTGGCCGCCGCTGCGTTGCCGGCCGCGCCCTGCGCGTTGTAGTCCTCCATGGCCCAGCCGAGCTTGGCGCTCTTGCCGTTGCCGAGGATCGCGTAGTCCGCCGCGCGTTGCTCCGACGTGGAACGGAAATCCTTCGCCTCGCCCATGCGCACCAGCGCGGGCGTCAGCGCCAGCATCATCGAGGTCTCGACCTCGCCCGCATGCACGCCGAAGCGGTGCTCCTGGGCGCTGAACTGCGCGTTCGCGTCGCCCAGCGGCAGGTTGAACCAGCTCACGCTGTAGACGATCAGGCCGTGCGCGGCGCGCAGCTCGCGCGCCACGATGTCCATCGCGCCCACATGGCCGCCATGGGCGTTGAACAGCACCAGCTTCTTCACCCCCGCGCGCGCCACGCCCTCGCCGATCTCCTTCCACACGCGGATCAGCGTCTCGGCCGACAGCGTGAGCGTGCCCGCGAAACGCGCGTGCTCGGGGCTCAGGCCGATCTGCTGGGTCGGCAGGAACAACACCGGCAGTTCGGGCGCCAGCAGCGGCAGCGCGGCGGCCACGATGCCGTCGGCCAGCACGGTGTCCACGCCCAGCGGCAGGTGCGGGCCGTGCTGCTCGGTGGCGCCCAGCGGCAGCACCGCCACGGTGGTCGCCGCATCGAGCGCCGCGAAGTCACGCGTCGTCAACTGGGACCAGAAACGGGGCGGGGAGACCGGAAGTGCGTTCATGCCGCGATCTTAGGGCGGCGCCTCGAGGCACGTCAGGGCGCGTTGTGGGTAGCACTTGCATACAACTTGCCAACATCGGATGAATTGATCGCGAATCTGTTCACGATTAGTTCTCATCTTTGCCCATATTCGGCTCAATTGTTAACAAATTGGCCTAGAGTCCCTTTTCACGAACTTTCCGCCACGGCTTGTCACGGCCCAGGAAGGTTCACGCAAAAGGGAGTAGCGTGTCCATCCATTCCAAAAAAGATGGAGGCACCGTCGTTGCCGGGCGCAAAGTCGCGCCCTTCAAGGCATTGCCTCACCATCTCGCACGTGCCGTGCGAGGTTTCTCGCCGATCGTGTGCGTGCTGGTCTTCGGAACCGGCACTGCGTACGCGGATTCCACCGTCGCGCCCCCGCCTGCCGCCCATCTCGGCGGCGCGGTGGCTTATGACGCATCGCAGCACGACGACCTGATCGTCGCGCGACGCGCCGGCCGCACCACGCCGGCCGCCGCGCTGCAGCAACTGCACCAATGGCTGGCCGGCCCGCTGAGCGACGCACAGCGCCGCCGCGTGGCCTCGGACGCCATCGCGATCGCGGTGGCCGACGGCCAGTTCGCCGACGCGGTGGCCGTCGCCCGCCAGGTGCCGCCCGCCGGGCTGGACGATTACGCGCTCGGCCCGCTGGCCGGCGCCGCGCGGCGCACGGGCGACGTCTCGCTGCAAGGCGACACGGTCAAGGTCTGGCGCGCACGCCAGCCGGCGGCCCGCGAACCGCGCATCCACGAAGCCTTCTGGCGACTGGCCAGCGGCGACACGGCGGGCGCGCAGACGATCTACCAAGCGCTGGCACAGCCCGCGCCCACCGCGATCGCGGACCGCGTCGCGCTGCTCGACCTGCGCGCCGCGCTGGCGCGTGCGCAGGGGCAGCCCTTCCAGGCGCTGTCGGCCTACGGCGAGATCACCGCGCTGCAGCCCGCCCGCCGCGATGCGCAACGCGACGCCGACTTCCTGCTGGCCGAGTACGGCGGCGCCACGGCCGCGTTTGCGGATGCGCAGGCGGCCGAACGCAAGCAGCCCGGCAGCATCGCGCCGCTGACACTCGCACTGCTCGAACAACAGGCGCTGGCACAGCAACTGCGCTGGGCCGTGAAGGCGCGCGACCAGCGCCTGGGCGCCGCGCGCGTGACCGACCTCGACAAGGTGCTGGCCGCCCAGAGCGACGCGCTGGCCCGTGTCGATGCCGCGATCGCACAGCCCGCCACGCCGGACGCCGACACCTGGCGCACGCTGCGCGTGCGGCTGCAGTCGGACCGCATGATGGCGCTGCTGGAGCGCGGCCGCCCCGCCGACACCATCGCGCTGTACGACACGCTGCATGCCGACGGCACCCCGCTGCCGCCCTATGCGCTGGGCACCGCGGCCCGCGCGCTGGCGCAGGAGCGCCGCTCGGTCGATGCCGTGCCGCTGTTCGAAAAGGCCGTCGCCGATCTGCCGATGCCCGACAGCCTGCATTTCGGTCTGGTCTATGCCTACCTGGACACCGGCCGCTTCGACGACGCCGAAGCGCTGCTCAAGCGCATCGAGGAGGCCACGCCCGTGCTGATGCGGCTGGCTCCGGAAGCCGGCCGGCCCAACGACCAGTTCTCCGAAGTGAGCGGACTGAGCGCGCTGCTGCAGCTCTACGGCGACCGGCCGAAGGTTGCGCAGCCGCGCTTCGAGACGCTCACGCAGGAAGCCCCGCTCAACGCGAGCTACGCCTACGGCGCCGCGCTCACCGAGCGGCTGCGCGAACACCCCGAGGCGTCCGTGGCGCGCTTCGAGGCACTGAGCACCGACCACCCCGACGACCTGAGCGTGCGCACGGGCCATGTCGAGGCGCTGCTCGACGCCGACGAGTTCCGCGCCGCGCGGATCCGCGCCGAAGCCGTCGAAGCCGATGCACCTGATTCCGCCGAAGTGCGCGAGATGGCACGCAAGCGCCGCTCGCTGGTCGGCCCGCAGCTCGAAGTCGATGCCGAAGGTTCGCGCGGCGGCGGCACGCTCGCCAGCCGCGAATGGCGCGTCGACAGCCGGCTCAGCTCCGGCCTCATCGGCGATGCGTGGCGCGTGTTCTATGCGCAGACGCTGGGCCGCGGCTACACCTCCGAAGGCACGGCCCGGTGGGCGCGCGGCGGTCTTGGCGCGAGCTGGCAGCAGGGCCGATGGCTCGCCGAAGGCGTGCTGCAGCATTCGAACAACGGCCGCTACCGCAACAGCGTGGCCGGCCGCGTCGACTACCGCGCCAGCGATGCCTGGCGCCTGTCGGCCACCTACGACGGCGACAGCAAGGAGCTGCCCTGGAAGGCGCGCGCCATGCCTTTCGGCGCGCAGGCCATCGGCGCGCGCGAGTTCGGCGCCAGCGTGGCCCACATCGTCAACGAGTCGCGCCGCTTCGACCTGCAGTGGCGCCGGCTCGACTTCAGCGACGGCAACCTGCGCGACGGCCTGGACTTCGGCTGGCGCGAGCGCTGGGTCAGCACGCCGCGCTTCCAGCTCGAGACGCGGCTGGGCGTCGATGCCAGCCGCAGCCGCCTGCAGGACGTGCGCTACTACAGCCCCTCGCGCGACGCCAGCGCGCAGCTGTCGGTGCGCGGCCAGTGGCTCACCTGGAAAAGCGACGACCGCCAGTTCTTCCAGGTGCTGGAGCTCGGCGGCGGCAGCTACCACCAGGCCGGCTTCGGCAGCGGCCCGCTGTGGAACGTGCGCTACGAGCACCGCTGGGCCCTCGGCCAGAAGCTCACGCTGCGCTACGGCCTGACCTTCGGCAGCCACCCCTACGACGGCGTGCGCGAAAAACAGCGCGGCGTGTTCCTGAACCTTTCGATGCCCTTGCAGTGAGGCCCGCGATGCAAGCCCCCACCTTCTTCCTCCGGTTGCGCGCCGCCCTGCTCGGGCTGCTGCTGGCGGCGGCACTGCCGACGCTCGCTGCACCGGTGCTGCCCGCCGACCCCGACAACGGCGTCGACTTCCGCGTGATCTCGTTCCACGACGTGCGCCCCAACGTGCGCGCCAGCTTCGAGACCTCGCCCGACGAAACCGCCATCGACGAGCGCACGCTCGCCGAAGTGTTCGCCTGGTTGCAGCACAGCGGCTACCACCCGGTCAGCCTGCAGCAGATCATCGACGCGCGCAGCGGCGGCAAGCCGCTGCCGTCGCAGCCCGTGCTGCTGACCTTCGACGACGGCTACCGCAGCGCCTACACCCACGTGTTCCCGCTGCTCAAGCGCTTCAACTACCCGGCGCTGTTCGCGCTCGTGACGAGCTGGCTCGAAGTGCCCGAAGGCCAGCCCGTGCACTGGGGCGACAAGCCCGCGCCGCGCGAGAACTTCCTGCTGTGGCGCGAGGCCGCCGAGATGGCGCGCTCGCCGCTGGTCGAGTTCGCGAGCCACACCGATGCAATGCACACCGGCATCCTGGCCAACCCGCAAGGCAACCTGTTGCCGGCCGCCGCCACGCACCGCTACGACCCGGCCACCGGCCGCTACGAGGACGACGCGGCCTACCTGCGCCGCATCGAGACCGACCTGCGCCGCAGCCGCGAACTCATCGAGAAGCGCACCGGTGCCAAGGTGCGCGCCACCGTGTGGCCCTATGGAGCCTACAACACGCCCGCGCTGGAAGCCTCGGCGCGCGTGGGCATGCCGATCACCTTCACGCTCGACGACGGCTCGAACACGAAGGAGATCCCGCTCAACCGCATCCGCCGCGCGCTGGCCGCCTACGACAACGAGGCGCCCGACTACGTGCAGATGCTGCGCAGCCCGGTGGGCGGCGAGGTGCGCCCGATCAACCGCGTGATGCACGTGGACCTGGACTACGTGTACGACCCCGACCCGACCCAGCAGGAGCGCAACCTCTCGGCGCTGATCGAGCGCGTGGCCGCCGTGCGTCCGCGCTCGGTGTTCCTGCAGGCCTATGCCGACCCCGACGGCGACGGCGTGGCCGACGCGCTGTACTTTCCCAACCGCCACCTGCCGATGCGCGCCGACCTGTTCGCCCGCGCCGCCTGGCAGCTGCGCAGCCGCACCGGCGTGAAGGTCTATGCCTGGATGCCCGTCACGGCCTACAAGCTGCCGACCTCGAACCCGCTCGCCACCCACACGGTGCGCACCATGAAGGGCGATGCGCCGGCCGACCGCTACCACCGGCTCTCGCCCTTCGACCCCGCCGTGCGCACGCTGGTGGGCGACCTGTACGAAGACCTGGGCCGCCACACCTTCTTCGAAGGCCTGCTGTTCCACGACGACGCGATGCTGTCCGACGACGAGGACGCGAGCCCCGCGGCGCTGGCCATCTATGCGAAGTGGGGCCTGCCGGCCGACGTGGCGGCGATCCGCGCCGATCCGCAGTTGATGGCGCGCTGGACCACCGCCAAGACCGGCTACCTGATCGACTTCACGAAGGAACTGGCGGCACGCGTGGGCACCTGGCGCCCGGCGCTGGAGACCGCGCGCAACCTGTACGCGCGGCCGGTGCTCGAGCCCGCCGCCGAGCAGTGGTTCGCGCAGAACTACGAAGCCTCGCTCGCCGCCTACGACTACGTCGGCCTGATGGCGATGCCGCGCATGGAGCAGGAGGCCCGCACCGCCGCCGACAGCGACGCCTGGCTGGGGCGCCTGGCCCAGCGCGCGGCCGCCACGCCGCACGGCCTGGACCGCACCGTGTTCGAGCTGCAGGCGCGCGACTGGCGCACCGGCAAGCCAGTGGCCGACGCCGAACTCACGCGCCAGTGGACCCTGCTGCAGCGCGCCGGCGTGCGCCACCTGGGCTACTACCCCGACGACTTCCTGAACAACCAGCCCTCGCTGGACACCGTGCGCCGCGCGATCTCGGTGCGCTCGCTGCTCTCGCGCGCGCCCCGGCGCAACCACGACGCCGCGACGCTGCCGCCCGAAGGAGGCAAGCCCCGATGAACACGCTCCAGATGCTGGTGGACCTGATTCCACCGGTGCTCTTCGGCTTCGTCTTCTACTACCCGTTCTTCATGGCCTGGGTGTGGATGGCGGGCGGGCTGTCGCACGCCTGGTCGTTCGAGCGCAAGAAAGACGTCGAGGTCGACCCGCTGACCCTGCTGCCCTCGCTGCCGCTGGTGACGGTGGTGGTGCCCTGCTTCAACGAGGCCCCGCACCTGCGCGAGGTGATCGAGCAGCTCATGCGCACGCGCTACCCGCACTACGAGGTGATCGCCGTCAACGACGGCAGCACCGACGGCACCGGCGAGCTGCTGGACGCCATGACGCAGGAGTTCCACCACCTGCGCGTGATCCACAACGCCAGCAACCAGGGCAAGGCCGTGGGCCTGAACACCGCCTGCCAGCTGGCGCGCGGCGAGTACATCCTGGGCATCGACGGCGACGCGCTGGTCGACCCGAACGCCATCGCCTGGCTGCTCAAACGCATGCTGGCCTCGGAGCACATCGGCGCCGTCACCGGCAACCCGCGCATCCGCACGCGCACCACGCTGCTGGGGCGCATGCAGGTGGGCGAGTTCTCGTCGATCATCGGCCTCATCAAGCGCTCGCAGCAGCTGATCGGCACGCTGTTCACGGTGTCGGGCGTGCTCGCCATGTTCCGCCGCCGCGCGGTGCTCGAAGTGGGCTTCTGGAGCCCCGACGTGCTCACCGAGGACATCGACATGAGCTGGAAGCTCCAGCTCGCCGGCTGGCGCCTGCGCTTCGAGCCGCGCGCGCTGTGCTGGATCCTCATGCCCGAGACCCTGCGCGGCCTGTGGAAGCAGCGCCTGCGCTGGGCCGTGGGCGGCATCCAGACCATGCTGCGCATCACGCCGTCCATCCTGCGCCTGCGCAGCTGGCGCCTGTGGCTCATCTACAGCGAGTACATGGTGAGCGTGGTGTGGGCCTATGCGATGGCGCTGGTGCTGCTGATCAGCTTCATCCGCCCCTTCCTGCCGCAGGTGTCGGCCTGGCACTCGGCCCTGCTGCCGCACTGGCAGGGCACGCTGCTGGCCATGACCTGCATCCTGCAGATGCTGCTGAGCCTGTGGATCGACCGTCGCTACGACCGCGACCTCATGCGCTATTTCGCCGGAACGATCTGGTACCCGATCGCTTTCTGGACGATCACCATGGCGACCACCGTGGTCGCCCTTCCCAACGCTCTGATGCGTCGTCGCGGCAAGCGCGCGGTGTGGACGAGCCCTGACCGTGGAGTTTCCGATGTCCCTCGAGAATGACCCGACCCTGGTGCAGCCCCCGCACATCCCGCCCCCGACGCGACAGCGCTCCTGGGGCCAGCCCGCGGTGGACGAGCCCATCATCGACGCCGCGCGCATCCCGCTGCACGCCTTCGGCAACGGCCGCTCGCCCGCGCGCAACCTGGCCATGTACCTGTGGCTGCGCGTGCTGCGCCCCGCGATCACCGTCGCGATCTGGTTCTGTGCCATCTGGTACGCCTGGCCCTACGTGCTGGGCGCGCGCTCGCAGCCCGAGGTGCTGCAGCTGCTGGGCCTGTACGCCATCGTCATCGGCGTGATCCTGGCCTCGATGCTGCTCATGGGTCCGCTGCGCCGCCTGCAGCACCGGCGCGAGACACCGCCCGAGCAGGAACAGTCGTCGCTGTTCGCGCTGGCCTCCTACATCGAAGTGCCGCCCGCGCGCCTGTCGACCTGGCAACGCGCGCGCCAGCTGCTGGTGCACCACGACCGCGACGGCCAGCTGCGCGACGCCACCGACACCGCGCCGGGCGCACTGGAAGACATCGCACCGCCGAAGCGCCGCAAGGCCTGAGCACGCGGCGAAACCCGCGCGGCCTTTCGGCCGCGCCGCTGCAGGAATTTCGGGGCGGTGATTCAATCGCGGCGCAGCCATTGCGCCGCGATTGAATCACCTTCTTCCAAGGACCCCCGACATGGACCTCCAGCTCCAGGACCAGCACGTTCTCATCACCGGCGGCAGCAAGGGCATCGGCCTGGCCTGCGCGCTGGGCTTCCTGCGCGAAGGCGCGCGCGTGAGCCTGGTCTCGCGCGACCTGCAGAACCTGCAGCAGGGCCAGCAGACCCTGGTCGCCGCGTTCCCGCAGGCCGAAGGCCGCATCGGCCTGCACGCCGCCGACCTCAAGAACCCCGCCGGCGCCGTGGCCGCCCTCGACGCCGCCGAACAGGCCTTCGGCCCCGTCGACGTGCTCGTCAACTCCGCCGGCGCCGCCCGCCGCACCCCGCCCGACGAACTCACGCCCGCCGCGTGGCACGACGCGATGGACGCCAAGTACTTCACCTACATCCACATGATCGACCCCGTGGTCAAGCGCATGGGCACGCGCGGCCGGGGCGCGATCGTCAACATCATCGGCCAGGGCGGCAAAGTCGCCAGCCCCGTCCACATGGCCGGCGGCGCCGCCAACGCCGCCCTCATGCTCGTGAGCGCCGGCATGGCCGCAGCCTACGCCGCCAAGGGCGTGCGCGTGAACGCCGTGAACCCCGGCCTCACCCTGACTGCAAGACTGCAGGAAGGCATGAAGGCCGATGCGAAGCTGCAAGGCATCGACACCGACGAAGCACTGGAGCGCGCCACCGCGCGCCTGCCGCTGGGACGCATCGCGACGCCGGAAGAAGTGGCCAACACCGTGCTGTTCCTGGCGTCGTCGAAGGCGAGCTATGTGACGGGGGCGATCATGGCGATGGATGGGGCGGTGACGCCGATGATTTAAGGGCGGAGAGGGCAAGCTCGAACGCCGCGGCCCTCACCCCGCCCCTCTCCCAGAGGGAGAGGGAATAAATCCGGGAAGCGAACGCAGTGAAGCGATCCCCAGGGCCGAGCGAAGCGATGGCCCGAGATTCCCCCTCCCCTCTGGCCGCGCCGAGGAGCGCAGCGTTTCGCGGATCAGGGCTCGCCCTTGTCTGAGCCGCAGGCGAGTTTGGGCGAGACCCCGCGCGAAACGCGAGCACCGCAGGTTGCCCGCAGCTTCGCTGCGGGACGCGGACAGTGGGGTCGCCTTTCTTTGCTTACTTTCTTTGGCGAAGCAAAGAAAGTAAGTCGCCCGCCGGGGCGAGACCCGGCCAGCGGCCTCAAGAAAACTCACCCCTCCGCCAACAACCCCTCGAACTTCAAAGCCAGAAAGTCGACAAACGCCCGAACCCGAGCCGCCACAAACCGCCCACTAGGCAACAACGCATGCAACGGATAAGGCTCCGTCTCCCACTCAGGCAGCAGCCGCACAAGCCGCCCCTCACGAAGATCGCAACGAACATCCAGCGCAGACTTCAGCGAAACCCCATACCCCGCCACAGTCCACTCCCGCGCCAGCGACGCGTCATCCACACTGCGATTCCCACTCACCCGCACCTGCGTCCACTGCCCCTGCAACGCAAACCGCCACACCCGATGCCGCCGCCCGCCACGATTGAAGACCAGGCAGTTGTGGTGCACCAGATCCTGCGGCGTCTTCGGCGCGGGATGCCGACGCAGGTACTCCGGCGAGGCCGTCAGCAGCGGACGCGTCACGGCAAAGGGCCGCGCCACCAGCCGCGAATCCGCCAGCGCGCCGTAGCGCAACGCCACGTCCACCTCATCGCGCATCACATCCAGCGGCCGGTCCCCAACGGAGAGCGACAGTTGCACACCGGGATGCAGCGCCAAGAACTCGTCGAACCAGGGCAGCAACGTGCTGCGCGTGAGGTCGGAAGGTGCGGCCACCCGCAGCGTGCCCACCAGCTCGCCCCGATCGGCTGTGACCAGCGACTCCCCCTCATCCAGCAGTTCAAAAGCACGCACCGCATAGTCGAGCAGCGTCTGCCCCTGCGGCGTCAAACGCATCGCTCGCGTGGAGCGCTCGAACAGCCGCGCCCCCAACTGCGCCTCCAGCCGCTTCAGCGTCGCACTGGCCGCCGCCGGCGTGATGCCCAGCGCATGCCCCGCCGCCGTGAGCGTGCCCCCACGCGCCGTGTGCACCAGCACCTGCAGGTCCGAGAGATTCTCAATTTTCATTTGAAAGTGTTGGTGATTCAGCCGGCCTTATCAAACAGGCATTGCCATCCTACAGTTCAGCCATCGTTCCAGAAAGGTCCCCTCCCATGAAAGCCGTCGGCTACTACCAGCCCCTCCCCATCGACAACGCCGAATCGCTGCAGGACATCGAACTCCCCGCGCCCGTGCCCGGCCCGCGCGACCTGCTGGTGCGCGTGAAGGCCGTGTCGGTCAACCCCGTCGACACCAAGGTCCGCAAGAACGCCGCCCCCGAGGCCGGCCAGGCCAAGGTGCTGGGCTGGGACGCGGTCGGCACCATCGAGGCCATCGGCAGCGATGTGCAAAGCTTCAAGGTCGGCGACCGCGTGTACTACGCGGGCTCGATCATTCGCCCCGGCGCCAATTCGGAGCTGCACGCGGTGGACGAACGCATCGCCGCCCTCGCACCGACAAGCCTCGACGACGCGCAGGCCGCCGCGTTGCCGCTGACCACCATCACCGCCTACGAACTGCTGTTCGACCGCCTGCAGGTGCCCAAGGGCGGCGGCGAAGGCCAGACGCTGCTGATCACCGGCGGCGCGGGCGGTGTGGGCTCCATCCTCATCCAGCTCGCGCGCCAGCTCACGAAGCTGCGCGTCGTCGCCACCGCCTCGCGCCCCGAAACGCGCGAATGGTGCCTGGCGCTGGGCGCGCACACGGTCATCGACCATTCGAAGCCGCTCGCCGCCGAACTCAAGGCCGCCGGCATCGGCGAAGTCGACATGGTCGCCAGCCTCACGCAGACCGACCAGCACTACGCGCAGATCATCGAAAGCCTCAAGCCCCAGGGCCAGCTCGCGGTGATCGACGACATGAAGCTGCTCGACGCAATGCCGCTGAAGACCAAGTGCATCTCGCTGCACTGGGAGATGATGTTCACGCGCTCGCGCTTCACCACGCCCGACATCGCCGAGCAGGGCAAGCTGCTCGCCGAAGTGGCGGCGCTGGTCGACGCGGGCCGCATCCGCACCACGGCCAATGCGAGCTTCGGCACCATCAACGCCGCGAACTTGAAGAAGGCCCACGCCCTCATCGAGAGCGGCAAGGCGCAGGGCAAGGTCGTGCTGGCGGGGTTCTGAGGTTCTGAAAAAGCGCTAGTTGGCCTGCCAGGGCAGGCCGCGCATGCGCTCGCGCTTTTCCTCTTCGTCGAAGTGCGCGAGCGAAGGCTTGATGAGGTCGCTGCGCGCGACAAGGCCGACCAGCGCCATCGACTGCGCGTCCTTCACGACCGGCAGCCGTTCGAGCCGGTGGCGCGCCAGGCGCGTGGCCACCGCGCGGCAGTTCTCGCCGGCCAGCGCGAATACCGGCGGCGCGGCGCCGCAGGCATCGCCCACCGTACCCACGCTGAACGCCGCGAGCATCGCGCGGTCGGCCATGCCGATCACCGCGCTGCCGCGCAGCACCGGGTAGGCGCGGTGCACCTGGCCTTCGCCGAAGTACTGCGCGAGCGCCTCGCCGACCGGCAGCGCGGCATCGATGCTGCGCACCTCGCGCGTCATCACTTCTTCCACCGAGTGCCGCTCCAGCGGATCGATGCCGTACTCGCGGTAGATGTGATAACCGCGGCGCGCGATTTTCTCGGTGAGGATCGAGCGGCGCATGGTGAGCACGGTGAAGCCGTAAGCCACGGCGGACGTCGTGAGCAACGGCAGCAGCGCATTGCTGTCGTGCGTGAGCCCGAAGGCGAAGATGGTGGCGGTGAGCGGCGCGCGCATCACGCCGCCCAGCGTGGCGGCCATGCACACCAGCGGCCACAGCATCGGGTCGTTGCCGGGCAGCACGTGCGACAGCACCACGCCCAGGCCGGCGCCCATCATGAGCAGCGGCGCCAGCACACCGCCCGACGTGCCCGAGCCCAGCGAAATCACCCAGATGATGGCCTTCACCGCCAGCAGCGCCGCCACCACGCCGAGCGCGAGGTGGTTGTGCAGCAGGTCGCCGATGACGTCGTAGCCCACGCCCAGCGCGCGCGGCTCGAAGTAGCCGCCGATGCCGACCGCCAGGCCGCCGATGGCCGGCCACCACATCCAGTGGATCGGCAGCTTGCCGAACAGGTCTTCCACCTTGTAGAGCGAGATCGAGAGCGAGGCCGACAACATGCCGCACAGCAGCCCGGCGATGACGCACGAGAACATCGCCAGCGGGCCCGGCACCGCCGTCTGCAGCGGGAACAGCGGGCCGGCTTCCATGAGGAGCGGGCGCGTGAAGCCGGCGACCGCGCAGGCCACGGCCACCGGCAGCAGGCTGCGCGGGCGCAGCTCGAACAGCAGCAGCTCGACCGCCAGCAGCACCGCGGCCACCGGCGTGCCGAACACGGCCGTCATGCCGGCGGTGGCGCCCGCCACCAGCAGCGCCTTGCGCTCGGCCGCGGTGAGGTGGAAGTGCTGCGCGATCAGCGAGCCGATGGCGCCGCCCGTCATGATGATCGGCCCCTCGGCGCCGAACGGCCCGCCGCTGCCGATCACGATGCCGGACGACAGCGGCTTGAGCAGCGCGACCTTCGGCGACATCTTGCTCTTGCCGAACAGGATGGCTTCGATGGCTTCGGGAATGCCGTGGCCGCGGATCTTGTCGGAGCCATAGCGCGCAATCAGCCCCACGATCAACCCGCCGATCACCGGCACCACGATGACCCACGCGCCCAGCGTGTGCTCGGCCGGCGAGCGGTCGGCCAGCGAGAAGGTCTGGAAGAAGAACAGGTTGGTGAAGAAGCGGATCAGGTCGAGCAGCACGCGCGCGGCCACGGTGCTGACGGCACCGATGACCACGGCCATGGCCGTGATGCGCAGCAGGCGCGTGTTGAGCGCGAAGTCGCCGCGCGGCGGATGAGGGGTGGTTTTCATGGCTGTTCGGGAAGATCGATCTGCGGCACCTTGAAGGCGCCCTTCAGCGACTGCAGTTCCGCACGGTGCAGTTCGGCCAGCCGCTCGAGCAGCTTGCGGCCTTCGGGCAGCAGGTGCACCTCGACCTGCCGCCGGTCGGTGGCGCTGGGCCGGCGCTCGACCAGCGCCAGCGCTTCGCAGCGCGTGACGAGCGCGACCGCGCCATGCGGCTGCAGCTGCAGGCGCTCGGCGATCTCGCCCACCGACGCCCACTCGCGCCCCGGCACACCCTTGATGTGCAGCAGCACCAGGTACTGCTGCGGCGTGAGCCCTTCGGCCTGCGCCGCGCGTTCGGAGAACCGCTCGAAGCGGCGCATCTGGTAGCGGAATTCGGAGAGGGCCTCGAAGTCTTTCTTCGCAAGCTTGCGGGCAGGAGGTGACATGAGAGGACGGCGGTGGGCGGGCAGCGAATATATCACGTCATGATATATATACCGTGCGCCACAATCGGCGGCATGACTGCTGAACTGATCGAATTCGACACCCCTCGCCTGCGTCTGCGCCAATGGCGCGAGAGCGATCTCGCGCCGTTTTTCGAACTGGCTTGCGACCCGGCGGTGATGGAGTTCCTGCTGCCCTTGACCACCCGCGCTGACAGCGACGCGCTGGCTGCACGCATCAAGAGCCGCCTCGCCGAGCACGGCTGGGGCTTCTGGGCCGTCGAGCACAAGGCATCGGGCGAGTTCGCCGGCTTCACCGGCCTCAGCGTGCCGATGGCTTCGCTGCCCTTTTCACCTTGCGTCGAGATCGGCTGGCGCTTCGCCCGCAAATGGTGGGGCCAGGGTTTCGCCACCGAGGCCGCGCGTGGCGCGCTGCAGGTCGGGTTCGAGCGGCTCGGGCTCGACGAGATCGTGGCGTTCACCGCCGTCGGCAATCTCCGCTCGGCCGCGGTGATGGAGCGCCTGGGCATGCAGGAAGACGTGGCCGGCGCGTTCGAGCACCCGGCCGTGCCCGAAGGCCACGCCCTGCGCCCCCACCGGCTCTACCGGATCGGCAAGCCGCCGCGCTGAACGGAAGCGACCGCGCCCTACTTCGCCTTCGACACGCGCCACACCGCGTTGCCCACGTCGTCCGCCACCAGCAGCGCGCCGCTCTTGTCGAGCGCCACGCCCACCGGCCGACCGTGGGCCTTCTCATCGGCGCTCAAAAAGCCCGTGAGGATGTCGACCGGCGGCCCGCTCGGCTTGCCGCCGATGAAGGGCACGAACACCACCTTGTAGCCCGACTTGGGCTTGCGGTTCCACGAGCCGTGCTCGCCGATGAAGGCGCCGCTCGCGAACTCGGGCGGCATGCCGCGCGGGTGGGAGAACACCAGGCCCAGCGGCGCGACGTGCGCGCCCAGCGCGTAGTCGGGCGCCAGCGCCTTCGCCACGAGTTCGGGCTGTTGCGGCGTGACGCGCGCATCGACCACGCCGCCCCAGTAGCTCCAGGGCCAGCCGTAGAAGGCGCCCTCCTTCACCGAGGTGAGGTAGTCGGGCACGAGGTCGCTGCCGATCTCGTCGCGTTCGTTCACCACGGTCCACAGGGCGTTCGTCTCGGGCTCCCAGCCCAGGCCGTTGGGGTTGCGCAGGCCGCTGGCGAACAGGCGTTTCTCGCCGGTCTTCGCATCGACCTCCCAGATCGCGGCACGGCCCTCTTCGGCCGCGAGGCCGTTCTCGCCGATGTTGCTGTTGGAGCCGACCGTGACATAGAGCTTGCTGCCGTCGGCATTGGCGATGACGTTCTTGGTCCAGTGGTGATTGATGCCGGCCGGCAGCGCCGTCACGACCACCGGCTTGGCCCGGGCCGCGGTGTCGCCTTCGGTGTAGGGCACCTTCACGAGCGCATCGGCGTTGGCGATGAAGAGTTCGTTGCCGACCAGCGCCATGCCGTAGGGCGAGACGAGGTCCGACAGGAAGACCTGCTTCACCTCGGCCAGGCCGTCGCCGTCGGCGTCGCGCAGCAGGGTGATGCGGTTGGCACTGGGCACGCCGGCGCCCGCGCGGCCCATGACCTTGCCCATGACCCAGTTGCGCACCTTGGCGACCGGGCCGCTGGCGCCGCTGCCCTCGGGCTTGGGCGGCTTGTTGCTCTCGGCCACCAGCACGTCGCCGTTGGGCAGGGTGTAGACCCAGCGCGGGTGGTCGAGCCCGCGCGCCAGTGCCGTCACGCGCAGGCCTTCGGCGGGGGTGGGCGCGGCGGTGTCGGTCCAGCCGACGGCGGGCGCGACGTTGACGGTGGGAATCAGCGTCTTGTTCGGGTCGACAAGCTGCGGCCGGGGGCCGGTCGTGAGTTCGGGCGCGAGCTTGGCGGCCTCGCCGCAGCCGACGACGAGCAGCACGGCGGCCACGGCCCCTGCGGACAGGGCGATGCGAACAGGAAGGCGCGGCGATGTCTTCTTCATGCAGATTCCTTGCGCGGCGGACGGCCGCGGACCAGCGGATCATGCGCAATCGCGCGGCGCGGGCGTGTCGGTCGTGGGCGCTTTCCGGCGTGCGCGCACCTCCTTCGCGCATCGTCGCTACCATCGCCGCATGACCGACGACCTGTTCCGCGCCGACGCCTACCTGCGCACCTGTGAAGCCCGCATCCTGCGCATCGACGACACCGGCATCGTGCTGGACCGCACCGTGTTCTATCCGCTGGGCGGCGGGCAGGCCGGCGACACCGGCGTGCTGGTGCTCGCCGACGGCCGCGAGGTCGCCATCGCCGACACCCGCAAGGCCAAGGATGCCGAAGGCCAGCCGACCGCCGAGTTCGTCCACGTGCCCGCGCCCGACCAGGCCGACCTGCTGGCCGCGCTGAAGCCCGGCGACACCGTCACCGCCCGCCTCGACTGGGAGCGCCGCCACCGGCTGATGCGCTTTCACACCGCCTCGCATCTGCTGTGCCACCTCGTGCCGGTGCCGGTGAACGGCTGCTCGATCACGCCCGAGTACGCGCGCATCGACTTCCACATCACCGACCCGCTCGACAAGGAAACCCTCACCGCCGGCCTCGCGAAGCTGGTCGAGGCCGCTCACCCGCTGACCGTGGGCGCCATCACCGATGCCGAACTCGACGCCAACCCCGCGCTGGTCAAGAGCATGAGCGTGCAGCCGCCGCGCGGCACGGGCACGGTGCGCACCATCCGCATCGGCGGCACGGGCGAAGACGGCGGCACTCCGTCGATCGACTTCCAGCCCTGCGGCGGCACGCACGTGGCCAACACGGCCGAGATCGGCGCCGTGGTCGTCACCAAGATCGAGAAGAAGAGCGCGACCACCCGGCGCGTGGTCCTGGGCTGGGCGGCCGCCTGAGCCCCGGGAAGACCCTGCCCCAGGAACTTCGCCCCGCCCTCTGGCTCCGACTGACCGGCATGATCTTTTCGCGCATCTCTTTTGCTACCTTTCTGATAGCTACCGCCGCAGCCTGCATGCCGGCTGCGGCTCAGCTGGCCCCGAAGACCGGGGCCGTGGTCACCACCCCCCATGTGCGCGCCGAACTGGTCGCCCATGCGCCCGACGGGGTGACGCCCGGCGCGCCGGTGTGGGTCGGGCTGCAGATCACCCATCAGCCCGAGTGGCACACCTACTGGAAGAACGCCGGAGATTCCGGTCTGCCCACCGAGCTGAAGTGGACGCTGCCCGCCGGCGTCTCGACCGGCGAGATCGCCTGGCCGGTGCCCAAGAAGATCCCGGTCGGCACGCTCGCCAACTACGGCTACGAGAACACCGTGCTGCTGCCGGTGCCGCTCGAGGTTTCGACGCTCTACAAGCCCGACCTGGCGCTCACCGGCGCGGCGCCGGCCATGGACATCAAGCTGCAGGCCTCCTGGCTGGTCTGCCGCAAGGAATGCATTCCTGAAGAGGGCGAGTTCACGCTCTCGCTGCCCACGCGCGGCTCGACCGCCCTGAACAAGGCCGCCTTCGACACCGCGCAGGCCGCGCAACCGCAGCCGCTGGGCGCGCCCGGCACCATCGCCGTCGAAGGCCAGCAACTGAAGGTGCGCCTCGACGGCCTGCCCGCCGCCGCGCGCGGCAAGACGCTCGAGTTCTTCCCCGAAACGCCCGAGGTGATCCGCACCGCGGCCGTCTCCGGCAAGGACTGGACGCAAGCCTGGGACGGCGCGACCTGGACCGCCACCATGCCGCTGGCCGACCAGCGCAGCGAAAGCCCCACGGCAATGCCGGTGGTGGTGGCCCTGGCCGAAGCCGACCGGCAGGCGGGCCAGCCCGTGGCATGGCGCGCCGAGGCGCCGGTGTCGGGCACCTGGCCGGCAGCGATGGTGGCCGCACGCGCCGAGGTGTCTCCCGCGCTGCAGGCCGCCCTGGCCGCCAACGCGGCCAAGGTCGCCGCCCCAGCCGGCGCCGGCCAGCCGCAGCCCCAGCCCGCAGGCACCTTCCTCATCGCCCTGCTCGGCGCATTGCTCGGCGGCCTGCTGCTCAACCTCATGCCCTGCGTGTTCCCGATCCTCGCGATCAAGGTGCTGGGCTTCGCGCGGCAAGCGGGCAACGCCAGCGCGCACCGCAAGGCCGGGCTGGCCTACACGGGCGGCGTGCTGGTGTCCTTCCTCGCGCTCGGCGGCGCCATGCTCGCGTTGCGCGCGGCCGGCGCACAGCTCGGCTGGGGTTTCCAGCTGCAGTCGCCTGCCGTGGTGGCGGCGTTGGCGGCCCTGTTCACGTTGCTGGGCCTGAACCTCGCGGGCGTGTTCGAGTTCGGCCGCGCGGCGCCGCAGTCGGTGTGCAGCGCGCAGGCCAAGCATCCGCTGGCCAACGACTTCCTTTCCGGTGTGCTCGCCGTGGTGATCGCCTCGCCCTGCACCGCGCCGTTCATGGGCGCGTCGCTGGGCTTCGCCATCGGGCTGCCGGCCGCGCAGGCGCTGCTGCTGTTCGCGGCGCTGGGCCTGGGCCTCGCACTGCCCTATCTCGTGGCGGGTTTCGTGCCGGCCGTGGCGCGCCTCTTGCCCAAGCCGGGCCCGTGGATGAACACCCTGCGCCGCCTGCTCGCATTCCCGATGTTCGCGACGGTGGCGTGGCTGGTCTGGGTGCTGGGCCAGCAAAGCGGCATCGACGGCGCGGGCGCGCTGCTCGCGCTGCTCGTGTGCCTGGCCGCCGTGGTCTGGGCGTTCACGCTGCGCGGCCGCACGCGTGTGGTGATCGCCACCGTGATGATCGCCTTCACCGCCGTGCTCGCCGGCGCCATCGGCCGCAACATCGTGCAGGTGGTCGAGCCCGCAAGGCTGGCGTCGTCGACCGCCTCGCCGGGCGAGCGCTGGCAGCCGTGGTCGGCCGCGCGCGTGGCTGCGCTGGCGAGCGAAGGCCGCCCGGTCTTCATCGACTTCACCGCCGCGTGGTGCGTGACCTGCCAGTACAACAAGAAGAGCACCCTGGCCGATGCCGAGGTGCTGGCCGACTTCGACGCCCGCCAGGTCGCGATGCTGCGCGCCGACTGGACCCGCCGCGACCCCGCCATCACCGAGGCACTGACCGCGCTGGGACGCAGCGGCGTGCCGGTGTACGTGCTGCAGGCGCCGGGCAAGGCACCGGTGGTTCTGACCGAAATCCTCAGCAAGGACGAGGTGCGCGCCGCGTTGGCAGCGCTTTGAGCGCCGATGCGGTGAAATGGAATGAGATGACAACGCCGCTGTCATGGGTTGTCACACGCACTTGAAGAAACCGTTCTAAGCTGCAGTTGTTGTTTGGAATTTTGTTTTTGGAGTTCAAGCTGGCCATGACGCTTTCGCCCACTGTCGACTCACGCTCCTTTCGCGCCGCGCGCCAGGCACGCGCCGCCCTGAGCCGTGCCTCCCGCCGCGCCGTCGTTGCCGCCGCCGTGGCGCTCGGCGGGGCCTTCCTGATGGGCACCAACGCCTTCGCCGCGCCCGCCGTGGGCCAGCAGGCGCCCGACTTCGTGGCCGTCGACACCAGCGGCGCCAAGCACAAGCTCTCGGATTTCGCGGGCAAGTTCGTGGTGCTCGAATGGACCAACCCCGGCTGCCCTTTCGTGCGCAAGCACTACGGCAGTGGCAACATGCCCGCCACGCAGAAGGCCGCCACCGACAAGGGCGTGGTCTGGCTCGCCATCAACTCCACCGAACGCGCCGCAAGCGACTACCTGAAGGCCGACGCCCTCGACACCTGGATGAAGTCGCAGAAGGCCGCGCCCACCGCCGTGCTGATGGACGAAGACGGCGTCATCGGCCAGGTCTACGGCGCACGCACCACGCCCCACATCTTCATCATCGACCCCAAGGGCACGCTGGTGTATGCCGGCGGCATCGACAGCATCGCCTCGGCACGCGTCGACGACATCAAGACCGCCACCAACTACGTGAACCAGGCGCTGGGCGAAGTGCTCGGCGGCAAGCCGGTGTCGATGGCGAGCACGCGGCCTTACGGGTGTTCGATCAAGTACAAGAGTTGAGTGCGCGGGCTCCATGCCCGCCGGGAATCGCGCGCTGAGCAGAGCGCCGTCATTCCCTTCTTGCGTCTTCGATGCGACGCAACTTTCCCGGCCCGAAACAGGCTCGGCGCTCCCGGCCACGGATGACAAATCTCTCGTTGGGCCAAGGAGCTTGATGGCCCCGAGCGTGACGTGACCATTGTTATCAGTGTGATCGCGAGCTGGCTCGCAAACTGCGCGACCTGTTTTCCTCCCCAGGAAGTCGTCGATGCCGCGCACGCTGTCTGTTTCTTCCGCCGCGATCCCCGTTGTTCTTGGCCAGGCCGCACTGGAGCCTGTGCGGCTGTCAGGGCATGAAGGCCTCAATGGCCTGTTTGCCTACGAGCTGCTGCTCAAGACCCCCGACGCATTGGGCCTGTCCGGCGTCTCGCTCGCCGCCGACTTCGACCTCGATGCCTTCATCGGCCGCGAGATCAGCTGCGAGATCGAACTCGATGGCTCCATCCCCCGCCAGATCAACGCCCTGATCACCGACGCGGCCCTGTGGGGCGAGGAAGGCCGCCACGCCCAGTACAAGCTCACCCTGCGCCCCTGGCTGCACCTGGCCACCCTGCGCACCGATTGCAGGATCTTCCAGGACCTCAACGTCGTGCAGATCCTGGATGCGCTGCTCTCGGGTTATGCCTTCCCCGTGGACAAGCGCCTGATCGAGCACTATCCCGTGCGCGACTACCAGACCCAGTTCAACGAGAGCGACTTCGCCTTCTTCACCCGCCTGTGCCAGGAATGGGGCATCAGCTACCACTTCGAGCACTCGGGCGGCAAACACCGCCTGGTGCTCTCGGACGCCATGGGCGCCTATGGTGGCTGCGATCCGCTGTACCAGCAGGTCGAGTACCACGCCCCGGGCTGGAAGATCGATGCCGAGTACATCCACAGCTTCGTGCCCGCGCATTCGCTCACCAGCGGGGCGTACGCCACCCGGGACTACGACTACACCCGACCCAGGGCCGATCTGAGTGTCTCCAGGCTCGATCCGCGCCTCACCGGGCAAGCCGGGAGCGAGGTCTACCAGTGGCATGCCGAAGCCGGGGGCAGCCACTACGCCCAGCCCCATGCGGGGGCGGGGGCAGGAGCAGGCAGCAGCA
>NZ_QXMN01000134.1:0-2623 GCF_003581445.1 Acidovorax cavernicola
TGTCCGCGCCGAAGTAGAACTGAGCCACCGCGCCGCTTGAATCGTGAGCCAGGGGTGGAAGCCGACGCAGCAATGGTCGGCTGTGGATAAGTGTATGTCTTGCCTTGTTCTGTGACCTCCTTTCGCTTCTGTGATCGAACTCATAAGGCGCGAAGGGCGTAGCCCGTAGCGCCTTGCCACGCGCGGTGGCGGTCAATCAGCGGCGTCTGTTGGATCGGCCTTGGCGCCTGTCTTGCGGGTCTGCTCCCTGGCCTTGATGCGCTTCTTCGCCGTGGCGCTGCTGTGCAGGAATCGATGGCTCTCGTTGCCCGTCTCCACGATGTGACAGTGGTGCGTGAGGCGGTCGAGCAACGCGGTCGTCATCTTGGCGTCGCCGAACACCGTCGACCATTCGGCGAAGTCCAGGTTGGTTGTGATCACCACGCTGGTGTGCTCGTACAGCTTGGACAGCAGGTGGAACAACAGCGCGCCGCCGGCCTGACTGAACGGCAGGTAGCCCAGCTCGTCCAGGATCACCAGATCCATTCGCAGCAGGCTCAGCGCGATACGACCGGCCTTGCCTTGGGCCTTCTCCTGCTCCAGTGCATTGACCAGATCGACCGTCGAGTAGAACCGCACGCGCTTGCCGTGGCGCGTGATGCCCGACACGCCCAGAGCCGTTGCCAGATGGGTCTTGCCTGTGCCCGGACCACCGACCAAGACAACGTTGTGCGCGGCCTCGGTGAACTCCAGCATTGCGAGCAGGTGAACCAGCTTCTGGTCGACCACCGACGCGTCGAAGTCGAAGCCCGCCAGATCCCGGTGCACGGGGAAGCGCGCCGAGCTCATCTGGTGCTGCACTGAACGCATCGACCGGTCCGTGGTCTCAGCCTGCAGCAGATGTTCGACCAGCCAGCGCGAGGCATCCAGGCCGGACGCAGTTCCTTGCTCCGCCAGATCGCACCAGGCACTGGCCATGCCGTGCAGGCGCAGTGCCTTGAGTTCGACGGTCACATCACGCATGGTCCACCTCCTGTCCACGCAGGCTGTCGTAGCGTGCCGTGTTGGCCAGCGGCGGCGTGACGATCTGCAGCGCTGTCTCGGCACTCTGCGGTGTTGCCGGCGCGGTGAGCCGGCCGAGCACATTGACGACGTGCTCCACGCTGACCCGTCCTGACGGCGGACCGCTCTCCAGCGCCAACTCGACCGCCACGATCACCGCGTCCAGCCCCGCCGTCGGCACGATGGCCAACACCTGGGCCATCACGCGATCTCCACCGGCCTGGCGCAGCAAGCCGCGGCGCAGTTGCTGCAGCGCTTCGGGCATGTCTGCGAAGGGCGCACCGTTCCTCAATGCACCAGGCTTGCGCTGGATGAGCGGAATGTAGTGCTGCCAGTCGTAGCGAGTGCCCCCAGAGGCGCTCAGGCGCTCGTGGCGCGCCACCGCCGCGTCTTCTGCGACCACCACGACGTTGCCCGGGTACAGCCGCGTGCTGACCATCTGCCCGGCCAGCTCGCATGGCACCGAGTAGCGATTGCGTGCCACCGACACCAGGCAGGTGCTCGACACCCGCGCTGGCTTCTCTACGTAGCCATCGAAGGGCTCAGGCATGGGCATCAGGTGGGGACGCTCGTGCTCGAGCATCTCGGCCACGCTGAACTGGCTGTGCTCGGGATGTCGGACCTCGTTCCACAGCGCCCGGCAGCGCTCCGCCAGCCAGGCATTGAGTTCGACGAAGGAGCCGAAGCGACGCCGGGCCGCCTCGATCCAGATGCGCCGACGGCTGTCCTGCACGTTCTTCTCCACACGCCCCTTCTCCCAGCCCGAGGCCACGTTGCAGAAGTCGGGGTCGTACAGGTAGTGCGCGCACATCACGGCGAAGCGGGCATTGACGGTGCGGCCCTTGCCCTTGTGAACCTTGTCCACTGCGGTGCGCATGTTGTCGTAGATCCCGCGGCGCGCCACACCGCCCAGCGCTGCGAACGATCTCGTATGGGCGTCGAACAGCATCTCGTGGCCTTGGCTCGGGTACGCCACCAGCCAGAACGCACGGCTCGCACACAGCTTCAGGTGCGACACCTGCATGCGGTAATAGATGCCGCCGACAACCAGGCCTTCTTCGCTCCAATCGAACTGGAAGGCTTCGCCCAGCTCGAAGTTCAGCGGTACGAACGCCGTGACGTTGACTGTCTGCCCCTCACCCTGGCGCCACGTCCGCACGAAGTCAGTGATGGCTGAGTAGCCGCCGTTGTAGCCCGCAGCCTTGATCTCGGCGTGCAACGCGCGTGCCGTGCGTCGTTCGTGCTTGGGCCGCCTGGCATCGGCTGTCAATGCCTGCTTGAGTGCTTCCTCAAACGGGCTGAGCTTGTTCGGGCGCGGCTCGCGCCGGTACTTCGGCGCCTCCTTCACTGGTGCGCGCAGCCACTTCGACACCGTGTTGCGAGACAGCCCCGTCCTGCGCGCAATCTCTCGCTCCGACAGCTTGTCCCTCGCGTGCAGCCGTCGGATCTTGCCAATCATGTCCATGGTGATCACTCCTCGAACCCCGCCGCTTAAATAAACAGCAGGGTAGGTTGAACACCTGGCTCACTTTTACTTCGGCACTACCTACAAAACTGGCTCAGTTTCCGGTCGGCGCCAACA
>NZ_QXMN01000135.1:0-2621 GCF_003581445.1 Acidovorax cavernicola
GCTGCATTGCCGCTGTTCTTCATATAGCCCAATGAAGCGTATGCCGCAGTGCGCTTGGACAGGCTGTAGGTGCCGCGCAGCACCAGCTGCTGGCCCTTGTCCGCGTTGTCCTTGTACTTAAGCTGGTTGTACTGGGCATCCAGCGTCCACTGGCCCATGGGGTAGTTCACCCCCACAAACCACAGGTCGTTGCGTGGTGAGGCCACATATCCATCATTCTTGCGATGCATATAGCCACCGCCAATCTTTGCACCAGCAAACTTCACATAGCCATTGAGCATGGTGCGCTTGTCGGCCTTATCACTACTGATCAGCCCCGCGAAAGCGCCGGGACCGCCACGCAGCGCGTCATGCGCCAGCGCTGCACCCCATGTCGCCGTGTCGTACTTGAGCATGGCCGACCACTCGCGGCAGGTTTTGGCGTCGGTGCTGCTTTCACCCGCGCAGTTGGTGCCGGCGGGGCTGGGGCCCGCATTGACGGCATCGCGACCAAAGCTATAGGTCGCGCCTATCGTCAGGCCCGAGAACGTGCCCTTGTAGGAGATCGCATTGTCGGCACGTGCATTGGGAAAGTAGTTGTCCAGGCTGGCCATGCTGTGCAGGCTCGGACCGATCACGTCGGCATCGAGCACGGACCAGAACAGCATGGTGTATTGGCGGCCCAGGCCCAGCGAGCCCCAGGGGCCGTTGAGACTGACGAAAGATTGGCGGCCAAATCCGCGCCCCCCCTGGTTGAGTACGCCAGCGTCTGAGCCGATGCCCATCTCCAGGGTGAACGCAGCGCTCAATCCTCCGCCCAGGTCTTCGCGGCCACGAAACCCAAGTCGAGAAGGCACGCTACCCGACAAGGTCGGCATACGTGTCAGGCTTGACTTGCTTGCGCCGACGTTGTTCAAGGCTTCCACCGCCGTGTCCATGATGCCGTAAACCTGTACGGTCGATTGCGCCTGGGCGAGCCCTCCCACCCCCAGAAGCGCAATCGCGCTTGCTACTTTCTTCAGCATGAATGTCTCCAGTTCTCTATGTCGTTTAATATTTTTTTGCATGCGTGGCTTGATATGACTGCGCTGTTAAGTAGTGAGCCTCCTCGTTGGTTGATAGAAAAATTCGTACTTATTTCTGCAGCGACTTCAGCCATTCCCGGCATTCGGACGCCGCCGCAACAGGCCACTCGACACAGATCGTCTTGTCCATCTGACGCACTTCCACGCGTATGGCCTGGCCGGCGCTGCGCGCATTGCTGGTGCGGCCAAAAACGCGGCTCCACCAACCGGCATTTCTGTCTACGTTCTGTGTGGCGGCGGTGATGGCCGGGTCCATGTGATCCTGCGGCTCTGCGCCCGGGAGCGCTGTGGACGCGCAGGCAGGCTTGACCTCAGGGCGCGGGGCAGCTGGCTTGGCCGAAGGCATGGGGAGCGCTGCCACGGTGGCGACGGTGGCGACGGTGGCAGGATGTGCCGCATCGGCAGTCGAGCCGCCGGCCTCGATGCGAGCCGCCAGATTGCTGCCAAACTCTTCCCACAGACGATCGGCCTTGGTCTTCATGACCGACAGGCCAAAGGCGCCCAGGCGACCCAGCACATCGACACTGACCTTGATGCGCAGATCCGTTCCGCCATTGGCCGCAGGCGTCAGGAACACCTCGCTGGTCTGCTTGAGCGAACTGGCCACCGAGGCATCCTCGCCCGTGCCTTCCACGCGCATGTACTCCGGAGCCTTCTGTTCGACGATCTTCGTTTTGAGCTTGAACTTGGCGCTGATGAAGGAAATTTTCTGATGCATCTCCGCCACGTATTCCGTAGGACTGATGACATCGATGGACTTCATCCCCGGCACGGCCCCGGCCATGATTTGCGGATTGAGGAGCAGGTCCCAGACTTGTTGGGGAGGGGCTGAAACGGTCAGAGTCTTTTCAATTTCCATGATGCATCTCCTGTGCTGCGTGCAGCACGGATTCCACAATTTGGGTGTAGCCAGTGCAGCGGCAGAGGTTGCCGGAAAGGCCGTGACGTACTTCCTCGCAACTGGGCTGAGGAGTGTTCTTGAGCAGGTCGCAGGAAGCCATGATGAAACCTGGTGTGCAGTAGCCGCACTGCAGCCCGCCGCACTGCATGAAGTTCTTCTGCAGGGGATGCAGCTGCTCCCCTGCGGCCAGCCCTTCGATGGTGGTGATGCTGCGTCCGTGGACCTGCACGGCCAGCACCAGACAGGATTTGACGACTTCGCCGTCCAGCAGCACCGAGCAGGCGCCGCAGATGCCGGTTTCACAGCCTCGCTTGGTGCCTGTCAGATGCAGGTCGTCTCGTAAAAAGTCCGATAGCAGTCGCCGCGACGCTACCTCAACGCTATGCGATTCGCCGTTGACCTGGCACACGATGCGATGCGTACTCATGCGGCAACTCCTTCATTGATATCAATTCCAAATAGCTTGGCCACAGTGCGGCGGGTTACCGTGCGCACCATCTCGCGGCGGAACTCGCTGCTGCCGCGCAGGTCGGAAACAGGCTGGATGTCCTCGGCCACGATGCTGGCGACCTGCGCAGCGACCTGCGCATTCACCGTCTTGCCGCGCAACCAGTCTTCCGCGCGGCGCAGCCTTGTAGGGATAGGTATGTATGCCT
>NZ_QXMN01000044.1:0-54509 GCF_003581445.1 Acidovorax cavernicola
GTCATGGGGGGGTGGGGACCGGTCGTTCAGATGGAAGCCGGCAAGTTTGCTACAGCTTCCGGATCCGTGCCTCGACTCGGAAAGGCCCCTTCACCGCCTTACCAGTTCACCTCGCGCTCGGGCGTCGCCGAGATGTGGTGGATCGACAGGTCGGCCCCGTCGTATTCCTCTTCCTGCGACAGGCGCAACCCCATGGTCGCCTTGAGCACGCCATACACGATCGCACCGCCGATCAATGCCCAGACCACGCCGATCACGGTGCCGATGAGCTGCGCCCACAGGTTCACGCCGCCGATGCCGCCGAGCATCTGCGTGCCGAAGATGCCGGCCGCGATGCCGCCCCAGGTGCCGCACAGGCCGTGCAGCGGCCACACGCCGAGCACGTCGTCGATCTTCCATTTGTTCTGCGTGCGCGTGAACATGAAGACGAAGATGGCGCCGGCCACGCCGCCCGTCACGAGCGCGCCCAGCGGGTGCATCAGGTCGGAGCCGGCGCACACGGCCACGAGGCCGGCCAGCGGGCCGTTGTAGACGAAGCCGGGGTCGTTCTTGCCCATGGCCAGCGCGACCAGCGTGCCGCCGACCATCGCCATCAGCGAGTTGACGGCGACCAGGCCCGAGATCTTGTCGATGCTCTGCGCGCTCATCACGTTGAAGCCGAACCAGCCCACGCACAGCACCCAGGCGCCCAGCGCCAGGAAGGGGATGTTCGACGGCGGATGCGCGCTGAGCGAGCCGTCGCCGCGGTAGCGATTGCGGCGTGCGCCCAGCAGCAGCACGGCCGGCAGCGCCAGCCAGCCGCCCACGGCGTGCACGACGACCGAGCCGGCGAAGTCGTGGAACTCGTGGCCCGTGACCGAAGCGATCCAGCCCTGGATGCCGAAGGCCTTGTTCCAGGCGATGCCCTCGTACAGCGGGTAGACGAAACCGACGATCACCGCCGTGGCGATGAGTTGCGGCCAGAACTTGGCGCGCTCGGCGATGCCGCCCGAAATGATGGCCGGGATGGCCGCCGCGAAAGTGAGCAGGAAGAAGAACTTCACCAGCTCGTAGCCGCTTCTTGCCGACAGTTCGGTCGCGCTCACGAAGAAATGCGTGCCGTAGGCAACGCCGTAGCCCACCAGGAAGTACACGATGGTCGACACCGAGAAGTCGACCAGGATCTTGACCAGCGCATTGACCTGGTTCTTCTTGCGCACGGTGCCCAATTCCAGAAAGGCAAAGCCGGCATGCATGGCCAGGACCATGATCGCGCCGAGAAGGATGAACAGCGCGTCTGCGCCCTGTTTGAGTGCGTCCATGAGAGCTTCTTGCAGGTTTTTGGTTTGATTTGGTGCATCGCACCCGAACGGCCCGGGTCGACGCGGCAAGAAAGCAAAAATGGTGCCCGCAGGCTCTTCGATGGTGCGAAACGACCCAATAGCGGGCCGATCTCACGCCCGCGCGCACCGGATCGGGCCGCGCGCCGTGTGGCTCAACCCGCGCCGGCGCGCAGCGCGTCGCGGTAGCGCCGGCTGCAGGGCACGGTCGTGCCGTCGTGCATGTGCAGCCGGGCGTCGCCGCCGTCGAGCGGCTCGATCTCGCGGATGCGGCCCAGGTTCACGGCGTGGCTGCGGTGCACGCGCACGAAAGTGGCGGGGTCGAGCTGGGTCAGGAAGTCGGTGAGCGTGGCGCGCAGCAGGTAGTCGTGGCCATTGACGTGCAGGCCGACGTAGTTGCCTTCGGCCTGCAGCCAGTCGATGTCGGTGGCGGCGATGAGGAATTCGCGGCGCAGCTTGCGCACGAGGAAGCGTTCGGGGCGCGTCGGCTGCGGTGCAACGGATGGGGGCAACTCCTGCATCGAGGGTTGGGCTCCCTCCGGTTCCGCCAAAGTCTCGGGCACCGGCGCCCCGCCCTCTTCCGGCGCATCGAGCACCCGCGCCTCGCCCTGCAGCCGCAGCATGAAGAACCGGTAGGCCCAGATGCCGAAGACCATCGAGACGTACACCCGCACGTCCTTCAGGTATTCGTAGCCCCACTGGTCGGTCCATCCGCCGAAGTCGTAGCGCCCGCCCGCCAACGCGTAGACCAGCGAGCGCAGCGCGAACATGCCCGCCACGTGCACGAGGCTGATCGCCACGCTGGCGACGATGTGTCCGGCCAGGAAGCGCAGCCAGCGCCCGGGCATCAGCGGCGCCAGCCGGCGCTCGATGGCCACCAGCACCGGGACCAGCATCAGCAGCACCAGGTGGCTCGACGCCTCCCAGGTGACGATCTCCCACATGGCGCGCGGCACGGCGCGGCCGCGGGCGTCGATCATCGCGACCAGGGTGTTGAACGCGCCCTGCAGCGTCATCAGCACGATCCAGAAGCCGACCTCGACGTAGCGGCGGATCGGCTCGTAGCGCTCGTACAGGTTCCGGCGGGACGCTTGCATGCCCGCGATTCTCGCCATCCGCGCGCTGCCGGGGCGAATTTCGTCCCACCCGGGCCACCGCTCGTCACAAAGCCCGGGCGATCCGTCCCACGGCCATCCCGCGGCGCGGCGCCGGCCCCCACGATGACCGCACTTTCCCCGTTTCGAGGACCTTGCGATGACCCTCCCGACCTCCCCGCCCGGCGCGGCCCGCCGCCACGACATCGACGCCCTGCGCGCCCTCGCCTTCCTGCTCGTCATCCTGTACCACGTGGGCATGTACTACGTGGCCGACTGGCCCTGGCACCTCAAGAGCCCGCACGCGGCCGACTGGCTGCCCTGGCCGATGCGGGTGCTGAACCTGTGGCGCATGGACCTGGTGTTCCTGATCTCGGGCGTGTCGCTCGGCTTCCTGAGCCGGGGCCAGGGCACCTGGGGCCTGCTGCGCAGCCGCGGCCTGCGGCTGATGCTGCCGCTGGCCTTCGGCATGGCGGTGGTCGTGCCCTACCAGGCCTATGCCGAAGGCGTGGCCCGCGGGCTGGTCGCCCCGGGCTTCGGCACCTTCCTGCTGCGCTACCTGTCGATGGGCGCACCGTGGCCCAAAGGTGCGTTCGCGGGGGCGGAGTTCGGCATCACCTGGAACCACCTCTGGTACCTGCCCTACCTGTTTCTCTACACGGCGGGGGTCGCGCTGACGCTGCCTCTGTGGCGATCGGCCGCCGGGCAATGGGTGCGCCGGCGCTTCAACGGGCTGCGCGGCTGGCAGCTGCTGGTGCTCCCGGCGCTGCCGTTGCTGGTGTGGACGATGCTGCTGGCGCGGCATTTCCCGGCCACGCACAACCTGGTGTGGGACTTCCACCTGCACAGCATCTACTTCACCGTGTTCCTCTACGGCTACTGGATGGGCGTGGACACCGGCATCTGGCGCGAGCTGGAACGGCTGCGTCGCGTGTCGCTGCTGCTGGCGGTGGCGGCGATCGGCGCGTTCATCGCCTTGCGCGTCGGCGCCAAGGCCCCGCCCACGGGGCTGCTGATGGACGTGCTGCGCAATGCCTATCTGTGGCTGGCGGTCGCGACGATCCTGGGCCACGGTCACCACTATCTGAACCGCCCCTGGCCGTGGCTGCGCTGGGCCAACGAATCGGTCTACCCCTGGTACATGCTGCACCAGACGCTGATCGTCGCGGGCGTGGCGGTATTGGCACCGCTGGCGCTGGGGCCGGTCTGGGAGCCCGTGGCACTGGTCGCCGTGACGATCGCCGGTTGCTGGCTGCTGACCGACGGGCTGATCCGCCGCGTCGGCTGGCTGCGGCCGCTGTTCGGGCTGAAGCGCAAGGCCGAGGTTGCGGTGGTCACGCCGCCTGCTTTGGCTTCGGCGTCGTCGATGCCTCGTCCACCGGCACCAGAATGGCATTCGCCGTCGCCACGAGCTTGAGCGCGTCTTCGCCCTGACCTGCCGATTGCGCGAACAGCTCGGCCCCGACGAACACCTGCTTGCGCCCGGCCTTCACCACGCGCCCGCGCGCCACGAAGGCGTCGCCGATGGCCGGCGAGATGCAGTTGACCGAGAAATGCGACGCGAGCACGCGGCCCGCCAGGGTGGCGGCCGCGAAGCCGCTCACGGTGTCCAGCAGCGCGCCGATCATGCCGGCATGCAGGAAGCCGGTGTACTGGCCCATGTCTTCGCGCCATTTCATGCGCAGCTCGGCCTGCCCGTCGGCGGCCTGTGTCACTTCGAAGCCGGCCCAGCGGTTGAAGGCGGCGGATTTGTTGATGGCCTGGATCGTGTCGAGCATCGTGCGTGTCCTTTCAAGAAAGGTGGAGGGGTTGTGGGGCCCACTCTAGGAAGCAGCAGCGCCGCACGCCGTCTCTTGGGTGACCGATCCGGCGCGGGCAGATGCATGCGCGACAGCGGCGTGCCCGCGTCACATCGGCGTCATGAAAAAAACTTCGCGACGCCTTAACCCCGTTCGCCCGCCTCGTCCGTAAGAGCAGAGATTCGTCACTGACTTTCTTCCGGAAGGCTTTCCATGCACACACCGTTCTCCGCCCGTCTCC
Source organism: Acidovorax cavernicola (assembly GCF_003581445.1). NCBI lineage: Bacteria > Pseudomonadati > Pseudomonadota > Betaproteobacteria > Burkholderiales > Comamonadaceae > Acidovorax > Acidovorax cavernicola. Next base: position 4,454 of record NZ_QXMN01000044.1, read on the forward strand.
TCCTGCGCGCCACCGCCGTCGCGGCCCTCTGGCTGACCGCGAGCGCCGCCGTTCATGCGCAGCTGCAGGCCGACGCCTCGCGCATCACGCAGGTCAAGGTCTACCCCGGCAGCGCGACGGTGGAACGCGTGACGCGGGTCGCGGCCGGCGCCCGCTCGGTCACCTTCGCCTGCCTGCCGGCCGGGCTCGATGTGCAGAGCCTGCAGGTCTCGGCCGGCGCGTCGGTGCGCGTGGGCGAGACCTCGGTGCTCAGCGAGGCGCGCGAACTCTCGGCGAACTGCGCCACCAGCGCGCTCGACGGCCGCATCCGCGAGCTCGAGGACCAGAAGGCCGCGCTGCAGGCCGAGACCGATGCGCTGGGCATGGTCACGGGCTACCTCAAGGGGCTCTCGGGCAGCGAGGCCACGCCCGGTGCACGTGCGCCCATCGATGCGCGCAACCTCACGTCGATGACCGAGGCGATGCGCCGCTCGGGCCAGGACGCGCTGCTCAAGCAGCACCAGATCCAGCGCCGCCAGACCGACCTCGATCGCCAGCTCAAGCCGCTGCTGGCCGAGCGCGACCGCACGCAGGGCCAGGGCGCGCAGGTGACGGCCGTGACCGTCACGCTGGCCGCCAGCGCCGACGCCGAGGTGAAGCTCAGCTACCAGGTCAACGGTCCCGGCTGGACGCCCAGCTACCGCGCGCTGCTCGACACCACGACGCGCAAGGTGCGCATCGAGCGCCAGGCGTTGGTGGCGCAGGCCACGGGCGAGGACTGGCGCGGCGTGAAGCTGGTGCTGTCCACCGGCCAGCCGCGCCGCGAGACCACGGGGCGCCTGCCGAATGCATGGCGCATCGGCATCGAGCCGCCGCCGCGCGTGCACGCCGAGGAGGCACGCATGTACGCCCCCATGCCCGCCGCGGCACCCATTGCCGCCGACCGGAAGATGGCGGCGTCGCGCGCACGCGAGCCGCTGTTCGACGTGAGCGTGTTCGACAACAGCTTCGCCACCGAATTTTCCGTGCCGCAAAGCATCGACGTGCCGTCCAACGGCCAGCGCGTGACCCTGGCGCTGGGCCAGCACGAGGACACCGCGCAGCTCGCCGCGCGCACCAGCCCGCGCGTGGACCCGAGCGCCTTCCTCGTCGCCGAGATGGCCCAGCCTTCGGGCGTGTGGCCGGCCGGGCCGCTGCAGCTGTACCGCGACGGCAACTTCGTCGGCCAGGGTCGCTGGAACGTGTCGAGCGACGAGAAGCTGACGCTCTCGTTCGGCCGCGACGAGCTGGTGCAGGTGCGCGCCGAGCCCGAGCGCGACAACCAGGGCACGGGCGGCTTCGCCGGCTCGCGCGCCGAGCGCCAGGTGCAGCGCGCCTATGTGGTCGAGAACCGCCACCGCACGCCGATCGCGGTGCAAGTGCTGGAGGCCGCGCCCGTGTCGGTCGATGAGCAAGTGCGCGTGACCACGCGCTTCGCGCCGCAGCCGGCCGAGCAGGCCTGGAACAAGCAGCCGGGGCTGGCGATGTGGCGCTTCGACCTGGACGCAGGGCAGACGGCGCGCGTGTCGGCGGACTACACGATCGGGTATCCGAAAGACGCGCGGCTGCAGATGCGCTGAGCGCACACCGCGGCGCTGTCGTCAGAAATCGAACTTCGCCGACACCTCGAAGGTCCGCCGCGGCGCCAGCAGCACCTGGCTCGCGGCGCGGCCGGTCCAGGTGGCGTAGAGCCGGTCCGTCAGGTTGCGCACTCGAAAGCTCAGCAGCGCGTTCTTCAGGCGGTAGCTCACGGCCGCGTCGACGGTGGTGAAACCGTTGATGCGGATCTGGTTGGCGTTGTCGGTGTACATCGGCCCGGTGTGGTTCAGCGACGCGAAGTATTCGAACTTCGAACCGTCGGGCCGGTAGGTGGCGAAGACATTGGCCATGCGTTCGGGCACGTTCGGCGGGGTCTTGCCCACGCGCGAGACGTTGCCCGCCTCCACCAGCGTGTCGAAGCGCGCATCGAGCGCCGCCAGGTTGCCCGCGAGCGTCCATTCGCGCGTGGGCTTCCACACGGCCGAGAGCTCGAGGCCGCGCGACGACTGGCGGCCGTTGTTCACGGTGGTGGCTGCGTTGTTCGGGTCGCGCGAGAGCACGTTGTCGAGTTCGATCTTGTACAGCGCCGCGGTCCACTCCAGGTTCGCCGCAGGCAGGCTCTGCTTGAAGCCCACCTCGGCCTGCTTGCCGCGCGACATCGGAAACGCCGCGTTCGAGGCCGACAGCAGGAACAGCGACCCCACCGGCAGCGTGGCGTTGGTGTACTGCGCGTAGACACTGGATTGCGGCGACAGGTCGTACACCGCGCCGATGCGTCCCGAGGTGGCGCGGTAGCTCGCACCGAAGCGCGAGACGCTGCCTGCGTTCAGGTCCCAGATACGGCGGTCGACTTCGGTGCGGTCGTGGCGCAGGCCGCCGACCAGCGTGAGATCGCGCATCGGCTTGAGCGCGTCTTCCACGAAGACCGAGCTGACCTTCACGCGCGAGAAGGTGTCGGCCCGGTTGCCCGCGCCGGTGGTCAGCGCGGGGTTGTCGTCGAAGTAGCCGGTGTAGGGGTCGAACACCGGCACGCGCAGTTGCGCAGCGGTGGAGGCGCTGCTGTTCGAAAAGCGCCGCTGGCTGCCGAAGCGCGTCTCGCTGTATTCGCCGCCGACGACGAAGCGGTTGTCCAGCCCGGCGATCTTTCCCTTGTGCGTGGCGTCGAAACGGTTGAGCCAGAAGTCCTGGTCGTGCGTGATGAGCGTCTGGTCGCGCGCGATGCTGGCCGGCGGCACGAAGGTGGCGCTCTCGGAGTTGCGGAACACGCGGTTCGACCGGTTGGCCGAGAACTCGTTGCGCCACGACCAGCCGCCGTCGAGCTGCCCCGTGAGGCGCGCACGCAGCCAGTAGGTCTCGGACGAGTTCTCGTCGTCGCGCACGTTGTAGTTGGTGCGCGCCATGCGCTTGTCGATCACGCGGCCGTCGGGCGTGCTCACCACCTTCGTCGGCTGCGTGGCGAAGCTGCGCGGCACGAGCGGCGTGCCCCAGTAGGCGTCGTTGTCGTCGCGCAGGTAGTCGAACGACAGATCGAGCTTCACCGAGCCGCCCAGGTCCACCAGCAGGCCGCTCGTGAAGTGGTCGATGCGCTCGCCGTTGCGATCGATGGTGCCTACCTTGGTGTCGTTGCGGCTGTAGTCGAGCCGGTAGGCGCTGGCCTCGCCCAGCGCGCCGCCGAAACCGAAGGCCGCGCGCGTGGAGCCGTAGCTGCCGTACGAGAGCAGCGCCTCCTTGTGCGGGTTGCTGCGGTCGGGCCGCTTGGTCACGAAGTTGACGATGCCGCCGATGGCGCCCTCGCCGTCGAGTACCGAGGCCGGGCCCTTGAGCACCTCGATGCGTTCGTAGTTCCAGGTGTCCTGCACGCGGTTGGTGACACCCGCCCCCGAACTGCGCACGCCGTCGTAGAGGTACATCAGGCTGGTGAAGCCGCGCAGCGACAGCGTGGTCGGCGACGACGGCGGGCCGCCACCCGACAGGCCCGCCATACCTCGCAGCGCCTCGCTGAAGGTGCGCGCGCCGCGCTGCGCGATCGCGTCCTGCGACAGGATCTCGACCGAGGCCGGCGTCTCGCGCACCGAGAGACCGAGGCGCGAGGCCGTGCCGCTCGACTCTTCGAGGTGCAGGCTGTTCGCGTCGCGGCTGCCTTCGATGGTGACGGTGCCGAGTTCGGCCCTGCTGCTGTCTTGGGCGGAAGCGACCTGGAAGGCGGTGAGCGCGGCCAGCGCGGCGGCGGTGCGGGTGAACGGGGTCATGAAGCGGTGCGATGAAGAAAAAGAAAAGAGCGATGCGTCAGGCCACCGAGAAGCGCCGCAGCCGCCAGGCCGCGAGGCCGAACAGCAGCAGGCTCGGCACCAGCAGTTGCAGCACGGCGAGCGCAGCCTGGCCGCGCACGAGGTCGGCGGGCTCTTCGTGCCATGCGAAGGTGGGCATGCGGTCGAAATCGGCCGGCATGAGCGCATCGTGTGCATCGATGCGCGGGAAGAAGAAGCCCTTCCAGGCCTCGTGGTGCGCCACGGTCTGCGCCTCGAAGCGCGCGTGGCGGCGCGCGCCGTTGCCGGCCAACGCGGTCATGCCTTCGTAGGCCACGGCCGCCGGCGACACGGCGCCGAAGCGACTCACCAGCGCCTGCTGCCGGGCCTGCTGCGCATCGAAGCGCGCGAGCTCGGGGCTGATCGCCTCATCGACTTCGCGCTGGATGCGGTAGTTGGCCATCGAGCGGCCGGCGATCTCGATCTTTCCGTCGCGCGGCACGAGGATGGCGCCCTGCCCCACGTGCTGGTACTCGGTGCCCAGCAGGTCCTGGTAGCGCTTCATCGCCTCGGCCGTGACCACGCGCTGGCGCGTGGCGAGTTCCGTGCGCGAAGGCGAGGGGCTGGCTTGCGTGACGGCCAGGTTGAGCAGCACCGGGGCCACGAGCACCAGCAGCACCCAGGCGATGACCAGCACCATCGCATTCGTCGCCGACGAGGCGCCGAAGGCATTCACCGCCACCACCAGCGCGAACCAGAACAGCGCGTAGGCGCCGACCAGCAGCGCCCACCACAGGGTGGCGCTGCCTGCCCCTCCAGTCTCTCCCGTGAGCCCCGCAGAACGCGCGATCCACAGCACGGCCACCGGCAGCAGCACGGCGGGCCCGAGCAGCACGGCCGCGCGCACCGTGAGCTTGCCCGCGAGCAGCGTGCGCAGCCGCAGCGGTTGCGACAGCAGCAGGCGCAGCGTGCCGTTCTCGCGCTCGGCCGACAGCAGGTTGTAGCTGAGCGCGAAGATCAGGAGCGGCAGCAGGTAGACAATGACGAAGGCCAGGTCGAAATGCCCGCTCAGCAGGTGCCACGGATTCTCGATGTCGCTCGGATTCATGAACACGACGCGGCTCTGGTTCGTGACCTGGTACTGGCTCGGGAACAGATCGCTCTGCCCCAGCGCGACCGGCCCCAGCGGCGCGGTCGGCAGCAGCACATGCTGGCCGCCGTAGCCGCTCGCCATGCGCGAAGGGTCGGCCGGGTTCTCGAAAGGCGTGGGCTGCGCGGTGCCGGCGAAGATGGCTTCGAGCAATGCGCGCTGTGCAGTGCGGGTGTCGCGGTCGGCCTGCGCCACGGCCGCCTGCGCGCGGTCGCGCTTGGCGGTCTGCAAGAGGCCGTTGCCCAGTGCATAAGCCACGAGCAGCAGGAACAGCGCGCCGACGATCCAGAGGCCGCGCTCGGCGAGCATCAGGCGCACTTCCTGGCGCATCACGGCCAGCAGGCGGCGGCCTTGGGGAGGATGGATGGACATGGGTGGCCTCCTCTCTAGAGCGCGCGCTGGCGCAGGGTGGCGAAGGCCGCGAAGGCCGCTGCGAGCAGCAGGCCCACGCACAGCACGATGAAGCTGCGCGCCTGGTGCCGCAGCGCCCATCCCGCCCCGGGCGGGTGGTAGTCGAAGGGCGGCACGGTGGCCCAGAGGTCGGCTGTGGCCTGGTACGAGAAATGGCGGTCGCCGAGCGGGTCGGCATGCGCCACGAGGTCCTTGCTCATCAGGTCCTGGATGTTGCGGCGGTGCAGTTCGGCCGCCGTGGTGAAGCGGCGGTGGTGCGCGAAGTCGGTGCCCGCCATGCCCATCGAGAAGCTGCGCACCGCGAGCAGCGGCATCAGCAGCCCGCCCCACTCCTGCACTTTCTGCTGCTGTTCCCAGGTGTCCCACAGACGGCCGTAGTGGCGGTCGTACACGGGGTACGAGGCCTGGTCGTCCAGGCGCAGCGCGATGCCCCACTTGCTCAGCGGCACGTCGCGCCCCCAACGCTCGGTGGTGCCGAAGTTCTGCTGCCAGACCTGGTTCGACACGGCCTTGAGTTCGGCACTGAGTGCCTTGTTGAACTCGAGCCGCGTCGGGCTCGGGAACCAGGTGCGCGAGAGTTCGGAGAGCACGCGCGGCGCCATCACGGCCTGCCCGATCCACAGCGCGAGCAGCACGGTGATCGCCATGCGCGAGGTGGACGACAGCGCCGACACGCCCAGCACGAGGCACACGAAGATGCCGAGGTACACCGCGTAGCCCAGCGACCAGGCGCCCAGCCGCAGCAACGCATCGATGCGCCCGCCCGGCTCCGCACCCACCGCCACCGCAACGGCGGCCACGAGCGCAGCCGGCACCAGCAGCACCGCCAGCAAGGCCGACAGCGCGAGCGCCTTGCCGGCCAGCAGGCGCAGCGGTGCGACGCCCAGGCTCAGCGTCTGGCGCAGGATGCCCTGCTCGCGCTCGCCCGCGAAAGCGTTGAAGCCCAGCACGATCACCAGCAGCGGGCCCAGCACCTGCAGGATCCAGCCGACCGACAGGTTGCCGAAGCGCTGCAGGCCGGTCGCGTCCTGCGCGGCATTGAACTTGACCTCGCTCTGGCGGTGCGCCTGCAGCCACACGGTGCTGCCGATGTAGGGGTTGATGCCCGCATCGACCATCGACAGCGGCGGCTCGGGCTTGAAGGCATGCATGCCCTGGTGCGCGGCGTCGTGCGGGTGGCGCTTGTCCTGGTGCAGCCAGTCGCGGTAGTCCATGGCCTGTGCAGCCACTTGCTCGGCATGGGCGCCGCGCTGGTGCGCCCAGCCGACGGCGAGCGCGGTGAAGAGCAGCACGGCCACGAGTCCGCCGGCCCAGTACAGGCGGCCGTCGCGCAGGCGTTCGGTGAATTCGCGTCGGGCGATCCAGCGCATCAGCATCTGATCAGGCCCTCATGTGTTGCAGGTAGAGGGACTGCAGATCGGTCTGGCCGATCTGCGCGCCTTCGAGACTTTCGACCAGCCGGCCGCGCTTCATGATCCCCACGCGCGTGGCGGTCTGCTGTGCGTGGAACAGGTCATGCGTGGTGGTGAGCACGGCCACGCCGCGATCGGCCGCGCGACGCAGCAGGTCGGAGAACTCGGCGGCGGCGTGCGGGTCGAGCCCCGAGGTCGGCTCGTCGAGCAGCAGCGCCTTGGCCTGCTTGGCCAGCGCCACCGCGATCCACACCTTCTGACGCATGCCCTTGGAGTACATGCTGACGCGCTTGTCGGCGGCTGCATGGTCGAGTCCCACCTCGGTCATCAGCGCGAGCAGGCGCTCGCGCGGCAACTCGTGGCCTAGCGCCAGGCCGGCGAAGAAGCGCAGGTTCTCCAGCCCCGACAGCGTGCCGTACAGCGTGACCTGCTCGGGGATGTACGCCACGTCCTGCTTGGTGGCGACCGGATGGCGCGTGACATCGGTGCCGTTGATCTCGACCGAACCCTCGGTGGGCGCGATGAAGTTCAGGAACAGGTTGATGGTCGTCGTCTTGCCCGCGCCGTTGGCGCCCAGCAGGCAGTAGATGTCGCCGCCTCGGATGTCGAGGTCGAGACGGTCGAGCGCGGTGTGCGCGCCGTAGCGCTTGGTGAGGCCGGAGGCTCGGAGCATGGCGGAGGGATTCCGATGAAGAAGAAAAGGAAAGGCGCGCGCAGGCACGCCCCGGCGTTCGCACGCCGATGCGGTCATCGAGGGGGAGTGAAGGCGACGGCGGCGAGATGGCCGCCGAATGCTCAGCGCTTGTTCTTGTTTTTCGCGCCGCCCTGCCGCGCCTTGAAGCGCGGGTTGGACTTGCAGATGACGTAGGTGCGGCCGCGCCGCGTCACCACCTGGCAATCGCGGTGGCGCTTCTTGGCTTCTTTGAGCGAGGACAGGACTTGCATGGACGTGACCGTTGAATTGCGTTCGGACACGCGAATATACTTTATTGAGAATTCATTCTCAATAACTTTATAAGCCTTCCCGGCCTGCCGGGACCCGCCGTCGTCAGTGCGGCGGATGCGCCTTCGGGGTCTTCGCGCCGGTTTCGACGCAGGTGGCGCACAGGCCGTGCAAGGTCACTTCGTGGTGCGTCACCTGGAAGCCCTGGGGCGCCAGGTCGTGCATCGGCCCCGGGCAGGCGTGCAGCAGGAACACCTGCCCGCAGTGCGAGCAATGGAAGTAGTGATGGTGGTGATCGTGGTGGTGCCCCGCGTCGCCACCCTCGCCTGCGTCGTGCGAATGGTCGTGCGGGTCGGCCTTGCAGGCCACCTCGTAGCGCGCCGGCTCGCCGGGCAGCTCGACCTTGGCGATCTCGCCATCGGCCAGCAGCAGCGAGACCTGGCGGTACACGGTCGACAGGCTGATCTCGGGCACGATGGCCCGTGCGTGTTCAAGGATTTCGGGGGCGGTCAGCACGCGACCGGCGTCGCTGAAGGCGGAGAAAACGGCGTTGCGCTGGCGCGTGAGACGTTGCATGTCTCGATGATAGGGGCGAGGCGCGCGGCGTTCAGTGGGCCGCGCGCAAGACCTTCACTCGTCCGCCGAGGGGTTGCCGTCCGCTTCCGTCGTCTCTGGTGCGACGGGCTTTTGCTTGCCCTTCTTGCCTCGCGCCGCCTTCTTCGCGGCGCGCTCGGCGTCGGCGCGCTGGCCGGCGGCCAGCCACTGTGCGAACTCCTCGGGCGTCTCGAGCGTGATGCGCCCCAGGTTGCCGGCGCGGAACTCGTGCATCACGATCTCGGCCGCCTTCTGCAGGTTGACCTTGCCCTTGCCCAGCAGCGCGCCGCGCTTGCGGCCGATGGTGTCGAGCACTTCCTCGTCCTTCATGGCGGCCATGGTGGCGGCATCGAGCTCGACGAGCTTGAAGCGCGTGACGAGGCCTTCGGCGTAGTTCGCCTTCAGGTAGTCCAGCAGCTCCAGCGCGACCTCTTCCTCATCGAAGGCGTTGCGACCCACCGCGCCGCTGGCCGCGAGGTTGTAGCCGCTCTTGGGCACGATGATGCGCGGCCACAGCATGCCGGGCGTGTCCCACAGGTAGAAGTCGTCGGCCAGCGTGATGCGCTGCTCCAGCTTGGTGATGCCGGCCTCGTCGCCGGTCTTGGCCTTGCGCCCGCCGGTGAGCGTGTTGATGAGGGTGGACTTGCCCACGTTCGGAATGCCGCAGATCAGCACGCGCATCGGCTTGGCCATGCCGCCGCGGTTGGGCGAGAGCTCATGGCAGGCGCGCACGATGCGCTGCGCGGGCATGGTCAGGCTGGCGTCGAGCGAAATGGCGCGGGTGTCGGGCAGCGCGTTGTAGTGCGCCAGCCAGGCCTCGGTGCGCGCGGGGTCGGCCAGGTCCTGCTTGTTGAGCACCTTGAGCGTGGGCCGCCCGGCCGTGAGTTCGGCCAGCATCGGGTTGGCACTGGAGCCGGGCAGGCGCGCGTCGAGCAGTTCGATCACCACGTCGATGTCCTTCACCCGTTCGGTGATGGCCTTCTGGGTCGAATACATGTGACCGGGGAACCACTGGATCGCCATCGATGGATGCTCTTTCTTTCGCGCTGTCTGGAAGGGGCCGGCCTCGCGGGCCGGGTGCGCATTGTGAACCGGGAAACGGACCGATTCCTCGATGCTGCGCTTTTGATAGCAACAACTGGCGTATTCACTGGCTTCACGGGCGCGGGAACGCCCCTAGAATCCGCGCGCTGCGCCACGCAGCTGTTTCAAGAAGTCACAACGAGGGAGATCCTTTCCATGGTCCAGCGCCTTGCCACCGCCGCCCTGCTGGCGGCCACCACCATCCTGTCCGCCACCGTGGCGCAGGCCCAGCGCCCGTCGCCCCCGCCCGGTCCGCTGACCGACGGTTTCCTGTGCTGCAACATGCGCACATACGGCGACTCGATCAGCGACATCAACTACGACGAACAGGGCACGAGCATCGTCGCCGTGGGCACCCCGGCGCGCATCACGGCCTACGACTTCCGCTTCTTCAACGTCGACCTCGCGGGCAAGCCCCAGCGCATCAAGAACGACTACAGCCGCAACATCACGCTGATCGACTTCGCCAAGCGCTACGTGGTCACCGAAGACCCGAAGCGCAAGATCGCGAGCTTCCCGCCCGAGGTCGGCGCGGCCATCGTCGCGGGCAAGGTGATGCCGGGCATGACGCGCGAACAGGTGCTGATGGCGCTGGGCTACCCGGTGGCCAGCGAGAACCCGAGCCTGGACGCGCCCGTCTGGCGCTACTGGCGCGACAGCTGGTCGGAGTTCCAGGTGAACTTCGACGAGAAGGGCCTCGTGAAGAACGTCGCGGGCAACGCCGTGGCGCTGAGCCGCGTGCTCGCTACCGCGCCCTGAGCTCACCCCCGAAAGCCGGCGGGGTTCGTGTGCGCTGCGTGACACGCGCAACACCCCGCAGGTTTTTGCATCGCGACGGGCGATTCCGCCCCTATGATTTGTCCGAAGCACGGCGCCGCGTGCGGCGGCCGGATCGAAACCCCTGAATGGAGTGCCCGCGATGAAACCCGTCTCCGAACTGCTCAAGCGCCACGATTCCGCCGCCTGGCGCACCTCGCCCCACACCAGCGTGTTCGACGCGCTGGCCACGCTGGCGCACTTCGAGGTGGGCGCGCTGATGGTGATGGACGGCGAGAAGCTCGTGGGCTTTCTGTCCGAACGCGACTACACCCGCAAGGTCGCGCTGCAGGGCAAGAACTCCAAGGAGATGAAGGTCGCCGAGATCATGACGCCCGACGTGATGACCGTCACCCCGCAGACCCGCACCCGCGCCTGCATGGCGCTCATGAGCCAGCGCAAGTTCCGCCACCTGCCCGTGGTCGACGGCGACAAGGTGGTCGGCATGATCTCCATCCAGGACCTGATGGACGACATCATTGCCGAGCACGAGCAGACCATCACGCAGCTGACCTCCTACATCCAGAGCTGACACGGGTCAGCTACCCCGGGCAACAGGGGCAACACACCTACGCACAGGGGCACTCTTTCGGGTGCACAGTGAAGGCTCGTTCACCATCCAGCAGGGACATACGCAATGCAGATCCAGGTCAACACGAGCAATGGCATCACCAACAAGGACACGCTGGAGCGCTGGGCCGACACCGAGATCAAGCAGCAGCTGAGCCGTTTCGTCCAGGACGTGACGCGCGTCGAGGTGCACCTGAGCGACGAGAACCACGACAAGGCCGGCAGCGGCGACAAGTGCTGCGTGATGGAAGCGCGCCTGGCGCACCACCAGCCGCTCGCGGTGACACAGCACGCGGCCAGCCTCGACGAGGCCTTCCGCGGTGCGGCCGACAAGCTCAAGCGCCTGCTCGACAACACGCTGGGGCGCCTGAACAACCGCCGCGACCGCGATTCGATCCGCAAGGACGGCACCGGCTTCGTCGCCGAATAGGGCTCAGCGCCCCGGCTTGCGCTGCTTCTTCGGCGGCGCCGCCGGCAGGCCCTGCGGGGTCTCCACCGGAATGAGCGGCGGGCGCCGCCCGTCGGCCATCCAGGCGTCGTAGAAATCGATCTTGCGATCGACCAGCGACAGCGCCTGCTGCCAGTCGGCAATCGTCTGGTGCACGCGCGCGCGATGCGCCTCGAGCAGGTCGCGCCGCTGGCGCAGGGTGGCCTTGCCCTGCATCGCGAGCGCCGTGTAGTCGCGCATCTCGGCGATCGACATGCCGGTGCGGCGCAGCCGGTCCATCAGGTCGAGCCAGCCCACATGCAGTTCGCCATACACACGCCGCCCGCCTGCGTCGCGCGCCACGCCGGGCACCAGTCCCTGCGATTCGTACCAGCGGATGGCGTGCACCGTGCGGCCGGTGCGCGCCGCCAGCTCACCGATGAGGAACGGGGCGCCGTGGTCAGCCGGCATGAGCGGTCGGCGCGTCGAGCGCCCGCTCGACCAGCGCCGTGTCGAAGTACTCGGTCAATGCCTTCACCTGGCCTCCTTCGAGTCGGTACACGTAGCAGTAGCGGTTGTTGTAGCGCTTTCCGGCCTTGGTCGGCACATCGCCGCTGAACAGCACCACCACGCGGTCGCCCTCGGCGACGATGCATTCGGTCTTGCTCACGTAAGGGCCGGCGAACTGCGCGAACAGCGGCCTGATGAGTTCTTCGCGGATCGCCTGCTTGCCTTGGTAGGTGCGCGACCAGGGTGTGCTGCCTTCCAGCGTCCAGCTGGCGTCGTCGGCCAGGCTGTCGATGAAGGCCTGGCCGTTGCCCTTGTCCAGCTCCGCGTGGATGCGCTGGACGAGGGCCTTGTTGTCGATGCTGTGGTCGATCGTGTGCATGGCGTGATTTCCTTGAGGGAATGAAGACACCGGACATCCGGTGAATTCATTGGAAATGCTCGAGTGCGCTCTAGGTCAAGCGCCATGACCCGAAGGACCGCCGACTCAGCCGCGCCTGGCGTTGGCCATGCCCTTGGCGACTTCGTTCGCGCCCTGGGCCGCGCCGCTCTGGGGCACGGCCTCGCCCTCGCGCTCGGTCACGTCCGACAGGCGCGCGGCCAGCTGCTCGGGCGTGTCGGCGGCAATGCCCAGCCAGGCGCCCTGCGTCAGCGTGATGTGCGCGGCCTCGAAGGTGCCCGCGCCCGCGCACAGGATGGTGCGGTTGGGCGCATCCTGCGCGGCCAGCACCAGCATCGCGGGCACCACGGCCTCGGGGCGGAAGGCCTCGAGCATTTCCGGCGGGAACAGGTCTTCGGTCATGCGCGTGGCGGCGGTGGGTGCCAGGCAGTTCACGCGGATGTCGTTCTTGGCGCCTTCGATGCTCAGCGTCTGCATCAGGCCCACCAGCGCCAGCTTGGCGGCGCCGTAGTTGCTCTGGCCGAAGTTGCCGTACAGACCCGACGACGACGTGGTCATCACGATGCGGCCGTACTTCTGCTCGTTCATGAGCGCCCAGACGGCTTTGGTGCAGTTCACGGCGCCCATCAGGTGCACGTCGACCACGAGCTTGAAGTCGGCCAGTTCCATCTTGGCGAAGCTCTTGTCGCGCAGGATGCCGGCGTTGTTCACCAGGATGTCGACGCGGCCCCAGGCATCGACCGCCTGCTTGACCATGGCCTGCACGGCCTCGAAGTCGGTCACCGAGGCGCCGTTGGCAATGGCTTCGCCGCCGGCCGCCTTGATCTCGTCGACCACCGCCTGCGCGGCGCTGACCGAGCCGCCGGAGCCGTCGCGCGCGCCGCCCAGGTCGTTGACCACCACCTTGGCGCCGCGCGCCGCCAGCGCCAGCGCATGCTGGCGACCCAGGCCGCCGCCCGCGCCGGTCACGATGGCCACGCGGCCCTTGAAGTCGATGGTGCTGTTGCTCATGAGGTCTGTGCTCGCTGTCTGTAAGGTGTTGGGAAGAGGTTGCCGACGGGCGGCAACCCGGCGTTTTACCTCAGTTCCCCACCCTGCCTGCCGCCTCGCGCCCTCGGGCGGCCCCGGCAGGAGTCACCCATGCGACGGCTGAACCGTGGCGCAATACGCGACCAGCTGGTCGAGCTCGGCCGATTTGTCGAAGAAGGCATCGGCGCCCAGTTGCTGCGAACGCAGGCGCATGTCGGCGGTGGCGTAGTTGCTGAGCACCACCACCTTCTGGTGCGGCGCCCGCTGGCGGCAGGCGTGCAGCACGGCCAGTCCGTTACCGCGCTGCAGGAACAGATCGACGATGGCCAGGTCCCAGTCGCTCTTGTGGTCGCGCAGCCAGGCGAGGGCTTCGTCGGCGGTGCTGGCCGAGGCCACCACATGGGTCTGGGCCACGTCTTCCAGGAAGTCGACGAGGTTCTCGCGGATCACGGGGCTGTCCTCGACCAGATAGGCATGGAGCGTCATGGTGAGGGTCCCGGGTCCGATTCGTGGCAGCGCATGGCGCCATCTTCCGGGCTGCCCTCACGGCCACGGTGGGCCGGACAGGTCAATGGCTGTAGGTCATCGACCAGCGGAGCTGTCGGCAAGCACTGGCTCGCCGACGCCCTTTGGTACCTCTGACTGACTCAGGCTGCGACGGGCAAACGGCCGGGGGCCATGCCCAGGCGCGCCGGCGAGACGTACTGCTCGCGGTAGATCTCGAAGGGCATGGTGTCGGCCGCCTCGATGCGCTTCTGTTCCTGGATCGACTCGGCCGTCAGGCGCTCGAACTCGGCCTGTTGCGCCGCGGTGAACGGCAGCGCGAGCAGCGCGGCGCGCGTCTGCTCCGACTGGGCACGCACGAAGCCCACGAACGAGTTGCCATGTTGCTGTTCGATAGCCGCGAGCACGCGCGCCGAGGGCAGGCTGTCGGGATGTTCCAGGCCGGCCTTGGCGGCGCGCACCGCATCGACGTGCTGTGTGCCACCTTGTGCCGCGTCGAGCGCGGCGGCAATGGGCAGGCACTGTTCGACCAGCTCCAGGCCCCAGTCGGTCAGTCCGACCTCGCGCCCGTCGCGGCGCAGCTTCAGCCCCGGCTCGCGGCCGCGCGCGGCCGTGAGGTGCTGGTTCTGCGCCAGGTCGGCGATTTCCTGCGGGGTGTCGTCGGGGCTGTCGCTCAGCAGGCAGTGCAGCAGGAACACGTCGATGAAGCGCATGGTCTGCGCATTGATGCCGACGGTCTCGAAGGGGTCGAGGTCCATCAGGCGCACCTCGACGTACTCGACACCGCGCTCGCGCAGCGCATGCAGCGGGCGCTCGCCCGGGTGGATCACGCGCTTGGGTCGGATGGTGCCGTAGAACTCGTTCTCGATCTGCAGCAGGCTGGTGCCCAGCTGGTTGTAGTCGCCGCCGAGGTTGCGGATGCCGATGGCCTCGTAAGCCGGCCACGGGCGCGTGAGCGCGTCCTGCAGCGAGGCGCCGTAGCCCTCGAGGCTGTTGTAGCTCACGGCCAGCGAGGCCTGCGCCTCGCTCTGGTAGCCCAGGCGGCCCATGCGCAGCGAGGTGCCGTGCGGCATGAACATGCTGCCGTCGCCCAGCGGCTGCAGCTCGTGCGGGCGGCCCGCGACAAAGCTCGAACACAGGGCCGGCGAGGCGCCGAACAGATACAGCAGCAGGAAGGCCTGGCGGCGGAAATTGCGGATCAGCGCGAAGTACTCTTCGCTCGACACGTCGGGCAGCGACCAGTTGTAGTGGATGCCCGAGATGGTCTGCATGCGGCGGCCATAGCGATGGCTCAGGCCCATGCGGTACACGCTCTTGGCGCGGCCCACGTTCGAGGAGCCGTAGCGGCCGATCGGAATGGTCTCGTCGGTCGGCAGGCCGCAGGGCATGCTCGACACCCACAGGCGCTCGTCCCCGAGCTGGTCGAGCACGCGGTAGGTGAACTGGTGCACGCGCGTGAGCTCTTCGAGCGCCGACTCCACGCCCGCGTGCACGCCCGTGATGAGCTCGAGCTGCGACTCGCTGAAGTCGGTCGTGATGTGCGGATGCGTGAGCGCAGAGCCCAGCGCCAGCGGATGCGGCGTGAGGGCCAGCTTGCCGTCGGGCAACGCGCGCAGGCTTTCCTTCTCGATGCCGCGACGCATCCCCTTCAATCGCGCGGCCGGGAGTGCACCCAACCTCTCCTGCAATCTGTTGCTCATGTTCTTATGACCCATCAATCTTCTGTGGGGCTGGAAGGTAGCACGGGCGGACAGGCACTGCTGAAGCAGGGAATCCCGCATCCGGCTATGCTGTTTTTTGCTACTCTTTTCATAGCTACCCTCTCACATGCCACGGGCATTGCGGTGCGGAACGAGCGCCCGAATTCAAGCCTTGGCGCGGCCCGCCGACAGGTCGATCTCGTCCGACTGGTAGACGTGGATCGACGGCATGCCGTCGGCCATGCCCGCGAGCGCCTTGCCGAACGCGCGCGACGCGTCGACGCGAAAGTGCGCCTGCAGCGCCGCCATGTCGCTCCAGCGCTCCACGAAGGTGAGCCGCAGCGGCTCCTGCACGTCGGTCGTGACCTCGTGCGAGATGCAGCCGGGCTCGGCGCGCGAGCGCAGCACGTGCTCCACGCTGATGGCCAGCATCGCCTGCAGGGTGTCGGGCTTTGCCAGCGCGTGTCCGATGACGAGGATCATGGGAATCTCCTTCTGTGTCTGTCTCGTGGGTTGCTGCTGCGGTGCGTGCTTCAGCGCAGCACGCGCAGCAGGAAATCGTTCAGGTCGGCCACTTCCTCCATGCAGACCGAATGCGCCATCGCGTACTCGTGCCATTCGACGGTGTAGCCCAATGCTGCGAGCGCGTCGCGCGACTGGAGCGCCCTGGCAATGGGCACCATCGGGTCCTGCCGGCCGTGGCCGAGAAACACCGGCGTGTCGTGGTTGGCCGCATGGCGCTCGGCCGCGGTGCTGGCAGCCAGCGGCAGCCAGCCCGACAGGCCGACGATGCCGCCCAGGCGCTCGGTGTGGCGCAGGCCCGTCAACAGCGCCATCGCGCAGCCCTGGGAAAAGCCCGCCACCACGATGCGGTCGGCGGCGATGCCACGGGCCTTTTCATTGGCGATCACGGCCTCGATGGTGGCTTGCGAGCGGCGCAGGCCGGCCGCGTCTTCCTGCACGTTGAAATCGGTCGCCGCGATGTCGAACCATGCCGGCATCTGGTAGCCGCCGTTGAGCGTGACCGGAATCACCGGCGCGTTGGGGAACACGAAGCGCACCGGGCCCACGGCGGACAGGTCGAGTTCGCCGGCGATCGGCACGAAGTCGTTGCCGTCGGCGCCCAGGCCGTGCATCAGGATCACCGAGGCGGTGGGGTTCGGGGCGGTTTCGATTTCGATGGGGGGACGGGACATGGTCAACGAAGGTATTCAGGAGTGCGAATGCCCAGACCTTAGCGCATTCGGGCGACCCGGGCCGTCGCGAAACGGCCGGTTGGCCGACTTGCACCTCGCAACACCCCGTCCCCTGCCGATACAAGGAGACGCCGGATGCAACACAATGGCGTTACGCATGAAGACCCCAAATCCGTCCCCGAAGTCATCGTCGCCCGGCGCCACCGCCGCTTTCGACAGCGAGGCGCTGCTGCGCGGCAGCGGGCTGCGCGTGACGCGCGCCGCCCAGACCGTGCTCGAACTGCTCGAACACGGCTCGCAGCCGCTGACCCACGAGGAAGTGGCCGCCGCCTACACCGCCGCCACGGGCGAACCGCCCGACCGTGTCACGCTCTACCGCGTGCTCGACCGGCTGGTCGAAGCCGGCCTGTGCGACCGCCGCGTGGCCGCCGACCGGGTCAACCGCTTCGCGCGGCACGTGGACACCGCCTCGGGCAACACCTTCGAATGCGACCAGTGTCACAAGGTGCTGGCGCTGCCCTCCGACCCCGAACTGCCCAAGGTGATGGGCCGGCTCGGCAAGGCGCTGCGCAAGCAGGGCATCGACACGCGGCACACGGCCTTGACCTTGCACGGCACCTGCGGCGACTGCTCCCGTTGAGCCGCTCCTACGCGTTCCAGGACGGAAACGGATCGGGCAGGTTCTGCCACCACGACGGGCCAAAGCGCATCTCGTCGGGCGTGAGCAGGCAGGCATCGAGCCGCGCGCGCAGCGCGGCCTCGTCCATGCCGATGCCGATCAGCACCAGTTCCTGGCGGGCGTCGCCGGTGGCGTCGTCCCAGTTCTTGCGGATGAGTTCGAGCCCGTCGGGGTCGGTCGGCCAATGCTCGCGCGGCACGGCAGCCCACCACAAGCCCGCCACGCCGTAGCGGCAGGCGCCGCCGGCCTGCGACCACGCGCCCGCACGGGTCGGGCGGCTCGCGAGCCAGAAGAAGCCCTTGGAGCGCACCACGCCCTCCAACTCGCTTTGCACCAGATCCCAGAAACGCTTCGGATGGAACGGCAGGCGCGAGCGGTAGACGAAGCTGCGGATGCCGTAGGCCTCGCTCTCGGGCACATGCTCGCCGCGCAGCTCGGCCAGCCAGCCGGGGGCCTGCTCGGCCTGTTCGAAATCGAAGAGACCGGTGTCGAGCACGCGGTCGAGCGCGACGCGACCGAATTCCGACTCCTCGATGCGCGCACGCGGGTTGAGGCTGCGCAGGATCGCCATCAGCTGCTCGCGCTCCTGCGCGCTGACAAGGTCGGTCTTGTTGACCACCAGCACGTCGCAGAACTCGATCTGCTCGATCAGCAGGTCGACCACCGTGCGCGTGTCTTCGTCTCCCAGTGACTGGCCGCGCTGGCCCAGGCTGTCGGGCGAGCCGTAATCGCGCAGGAAGTTGAAGGCATCGACCACCGTGACCATGGTGTCCAGCCGCGCCACGTCGGCCAGGCTCTGGCCGGCCTCGTCCGCGAAGGTGAAGGTCTCGGCCACCGGCAGCGGTTCGGAGATGCCGGTGGACTCGATCACGAGCTGGTCGAAGCGCCCTTCCTTCGCGAGCCGCTTCACCTCGATCAGGAGGTCTTCGCGCAGCGTGCAGCAGATGCAGCCGTTGCTCATCTCGACCAGCTTCTCGTCGGTGCGCGAGAGTTGGGCGCCGCCGTCGCGCACCAGCGCAGCGTCGATGTTGACCTCGCTCATGTCATTGACGATCACCGCCACGCGGCGGCCCTCGCGGTTGTGCAGGATGTGGTTGAGCAGCGTGGTCTTGCCGGCGCCCAGGAAGCCGGACAGCACGGTGACGGGAAGGCGATCGGCCATGGGAGGTTCGTTCTTCAAATGCAAGGGAGTTGCATTATATGGATTGACGCAACTTGGTTGCATTTATATCACCACACGAACCTGGCACCTGCCCGGCACACGCTCGCCTACCATCCGTCACATGACCGACTTTTCCGCCTTCGTCGCCCCACCGCCCTCCGATGCGCCGCATGCGGCTGTCGTGGAGGCCGCATCGGCCTGCCTGGACCGCTTCACGGCGGCATTCAACGCCTCGGACACGCGCGGCATGGACGCCGAGCTGCACTTTCCGCACACGATGCTCTCGGGCGCGCGTCGGCTCGACTGGCCCGCGCCCGGCCAGCATCCGGTGGACTTCTTCGACACGCTCAAGGCCGCCGGCTGGGCGCGCACGCAGTACGAGAAGAAGGAGCCCGTGCTCGTGAGCCACGACAAGGTGCACTTCGTCGTGCACTACACGCGGCGCGATGCGGCCGGCGCCGTGCTCAGCACGCACGCCAACCTGTGGATCGTCGTGTGCGCCGATGGGCGCTGGGGCATCGCCCTGCGCTCGTACTGAGCCTCCTGGGCTACAGCTCGAACGCCTCGACCTGCCGCCCGTCGATGTCGATGAAGCCGTAGGCACGCGCCAGGTCTGCCACACGCAGCACCTGGCCGGTCTTGTCGAGCACCTGCGCATCGCCCGCCAGCGCGGCCACGGCACGGCCCAGGTAGCGCGGCGATTCGGTGCGCGCCAGCGCGGGGCGCTCCTGCCAGTGCGCCTCGTCGGTCTTGTGGCCCGCGAGCACGAACTCCGTGCGCATCCAGCCCGGCGACACGGCCACCGACGCCACGCCGTGCGGCTGCAGTTCCTGCGCGATGCCGAAGGCCAGGCGCGTCATCGATGCCTTCGCAAGGTCGTAGAACAGGTTGCCGCGCAGGTAGTGGTCGCGGTTCCAGAAGGTGGTGGTGACGATCAGGCCCTGCTTGCGCTTCACCATGAGCGGCGCGGCGCAGCGGCTGGCCACGAGGTGGTTGCGCACGCCGCGGTCGAACATCGAGTCCCAGTTGGAGAGCGGGTGCTCCCAGAACGGCGCCTCGAAGACGCCCGTGAAGGTCTCGTGGCCGCCCCAGGCGTTGTTCACGAGCAGGTCGAGTTGTCCTTGCTCGCGCTCGACGCGCGCGAACAAGGCGGCCACCTCGTCTTCCTTCGTGTGGTCGCAGGCCGCGGCGATGCCGCGCCCGCCCAGGCGCGTGACCTCGTCGGCGGTGTCGTCGATGGTGCCGGGCAAGGACGCCAGTTCGGACAGGGCGAGCAGCTGGCCGTAGGTGTCGGCCGGCCGCGCGCGGGTGCTGCGCCCGGTCACGTACACGGTGGCGCCGGCCGCGCCCAGTTCCTGCGCGATGCCACGGCCCGCGCCGCGGCTGGCGCCAGTCACCACGGCCACGCGGCCCGCCAGCGGACGGTGCGCGGCGTCAGGGGTGGGGTGGTCTGCTGTCATGTGTCGTTGCTCCTTCGTTCGGTGGGGGTCCTGCTTCCAGAGAGAGGACGGCCCGCCACGATAGGCCGGCCTCAGCGCGCCGTCTTGGAAGAAACCGAAACCCTGTGCCCGAGGAACTCGGTAGGCGTCACGCCGCACAGGGCGCGGAACTCGTTGACGAGGTGCGACTGGTCGTAGAACCCATGGTCCAGCGCCATGTCGGCCCAGGCCGGCGCGCTGTGCTGGCGCAGCGCGCGCAAGCAGGCATGCAGCCGCGCGAGCCGGCCCCAGGCGCGCGGCGACAGTCCGACGTGCGCATGAAAGATCTGCTGCAGCCGGCGCTCGCCCACACCGACCGCCTGCGCCACCTCACGCAGTGCCTGGCGCCCGTCGGCAGCGGCGATGAGCCGTGCGGCCTGTGTGGCGGCGGCCGGTGGCTTGCCGTCGCCGGCCTTCTGCAGCCGCTTCATCAAGGCTTGCTGTAGCAACTCCGCACGCGCGACATCGCCGCGCACCTCGGCCATGCGCGCCAGCAGCGTGACACCCTCGCCACCCCAGAGTTCATCGAGGTGCACCGCGCGGCCCGCGATCTCGCCGGCCGGCACACCGAGCAAAGCGGCCGCCGCACCGGGTCGCAACGCCACCGACAAGCCCTCGACGGTGTCGTGCATCCGCACCACAGCCGGTGCAGCGAATGCACCGATCGCTTCGACCGCCTGCCCCGGCGCCTCGTCGGCCGAGGGCGCATCGCCGAAGTTGAAGACCAGCCGGATCGCTCCGTCGGGCAGCACGCGCTCGCGCATCTCGTGGCCGGGCGCGAAGGTCTCGCGGTACATCAGCAGGTACGAGACATGCGACTGCAAGGCCGGCGCCACCGGCAGCACGCGCAGCGCCTCGTCGGGCACGCCCGATTCCGGCCCGTGCAGCGGGTCGTCGTGAAGCCGGAGGAAAAGGCGATCGCCCATGGCGGTCGATTGTGAGGAAAAACCCGCCACCACGCGACCCGGCCGGATGCTTCGACAATCGGACAACTCCCCCGTCCACCTTGGTTTGCATGCCCGATTCCGCCCTCCCCGTGCTCTATTCGTTCCGCCGCTGCCCGTATGCGATGCGGGCCCGGCTCGCGCTGGTGGCAAGCGCACAGCCCTGCGAACTGCGCGAGATCGAGCTGAAGCGCAAGCCCGCCGAGATGCTCGCCGCCTCGCCCAAGGGCACGGTGCCCGTGCTGGTGCTCGATGGTGGTACCGCAGTGCTGGAACAGAGCCTGGACGTGATGCTGTGGGCGCTGCGCCGCAACGATCCGCTCGGCTGGCTGGCCCCGGAGCGCGGCACGGTCGATGACCTGCTCGCGCTGGTGGCGACCTGCGACAACGACTTCAAGCCGCTGCTCGACCGCTACAAGTACCCGGCGCGCCATCCCGCATCGGAAGGCTCGGCACGCGACGAAGGCGGGCGCTTCCTGCAAGGGCTCGAAGACCGGCTCGCGATGTCGGCGCAGCTGGCCGGCGCCCACGCAACGCTCGCCGATGCGGCGCTCATGCCCTTCGTGCGCCAGTTCGCGATGGTCGACATGGCCTGGTTCGACGGCCAACCCTGGCCTCGGCTGCAGGCATGGCTGGCGGGCTGGATCGGCTCGGAGATGTTCGCGCGCGCGATGGTCAAGCACGCACCCTGGCAGGCGGGCACGCCCGGCGTCAGCTTTCCGCCGCTACCGGCCTGAGACAACGCGTCGCTCCTACCCCGACATCGCCGCCGCCGAGGCTCGCTGGATGCACTCGATGAAGTGCTGCGCCGCCGGTGTCGACGGCTGCCCGCGGCGGCGCACCACGCACACGTTCAGCGTCGGCAGCGTCTCGCGCACCTCGACGCGCCGGATGCCGTGGCGCTTGAAGCTGAGCCTTGCCAAGGGTTCGACGAACAGGCCGATCAGGTCCATGTGCCCCACCAGCGCAAGCGCCACGGTGACCGAGTGGCCCTGCAGCACGTGCGTGGGCGGCGACAACCCGAGCGGGGTGAACAGCGGCGCCATGGCGTTGGTGCCGCCGTGGTCGTCGCCGGGCAGGACCCATTCGGCCGCATAGAGATCGTGCAGCGAGCGCGCATTGCGCAGCGGATGGCGCTCGCGCAGGCCGACCACCAGCTGCACCGGAAACAGCTCCAGCGCCTCGAACTGCGGATCGAGCGTACCGGGCACGATGTGCGCCACTGCAAAGTCGAGGTAGCCGTCGCGCAGCCGCGCGAGCATCCACGGCAGCACGGCTTCGCTGAACTGCACGTCCACGGCAGGCAGGCGCGTGTGGAAGTCCTTGAAGGCGGCGGGCAGCACGGTGAGCGCGAACGAGGCGCTCACGGCCAGTGAGACCGAGCCGGTGGCGCCGTCGCGGATCTGCGCGATCTCGTCGCGGGCGCGCTCCATGTCGGCCAGCAGCAGCCGCGCGCGCGGCGCGAAGGCCAGGCCGAACTGCGTGAGGCGCACGCCCTTCACGCTGCGCTCCACCAGCGGTGCACCGACCTCGCGCTCGAGTTCGCGCACGATCTTGGTCACGGCGGGCTGCGAAATGCCGAGCACGCGCGCGGCGGCGCGGATGCTCATCTGTTCGACCACGGCCACGAAGGCATGCAACTGATTGGGCTTCATCTTCAGTGTGACAACCAAAAGTTATCGTTGACGCCCAATTATTGTCTTTTCATGACAGCTGCGAGTCTCTAGCATCCGCCGCGACTCGGGCCCACGCGACCCGCGCATTCGAGAAACACTCAGGAGACACATGAATACCCCCGCTTCCCGGCCCACGCCCTCCTCGGTCTCAACGGCCTCATCCGCGTCCTCGCCCGCACGCCGGCGCCAGACCATCGTGGCCACGACCATCGGCAACGGACTGGAATTCTTCGACTTCACCGTCTATGGCTTTCTTGCGCTGGTGATCGGCAAGCTGTTCTTCCCGACCTTCAGTTCCTACGGCCAGCTGTTGCTGACGGTGGCGAGCTTCGGCGTCGGCTTCATCATGCGGCCGCTGGGCGGCATCGTGATCGGTGCGTACGCCGACCGCGCGGGCCGCAAGAAGGCCATGACGCTCACGATCTTCCTGATGGCGCTGGGCTGCGCGCTGATCGCCTTCACGCCGACCTACGCGAGCATCGGCGTGGCAGCGCCGCTCATCATCGTGCTGGCACGCCTGATCCAGGGCTTCTCGGCCGGCGGAGAGGTGGGCGCCTCCACCACGCTGCTGGTGGAGCACGCCACGCCGGCCAACCGCGGCTACATGGCGAGCTGGCAGTTCGCGAGCCAGGGCCTGGGTGTGATGCTCGGCGCCGTGGTGGTGGGCGGCCTCACCTTCTCGCTCTCGACCGAGGCCATGCAGAGCTGGGGCTGGCGCGTGCCCTTCGTGATCGGCATGGCGATCGCGCCGGTGGGCATGTACATCCGCCGTCACCTGGAAGAGTCGCTGCACATCGCACCCGAAGACGCCAAGGCGCCGCGCGAGAGCAGCCTGAAGATCGTCTGCACGCAGCATGGCCGGAAGGTGCTGGCGGCCATCCTCACGCTGGTGGGTGGCACCACGGCGGCCTATGTGGTGACGTTCTACATGCCGACCTATGCGGTGCGCGAGCTGGGCCTCACGCCGTCGGTGGCCCTGTTCGGCGCCGCCCTGACCGGCCTGATCTCCTTCGCGCTGGCGCCGCTGGTGGGCAAGTGGTCGGACATCGTGGGGCGCAAGCCGCTGATCCTGTGGAGCCGCGTTGCACTGGCGATCCTGATCTACCCCGGCTTCCTGTGGCTCAACGCCTCGCCCACGCCGGCGGTGCTGTTCATCGTGCTCGGCGTGCTGAGCGTGGGCCTGGTGGCCCAGACGGTGCCCGGCATCACGATGCTGCCCGAGATGTTCCCGAAGGCCGTGCGCGCCAGCGGCATGTCGCTGGTCTACAGCGTGGGCGTGGCCCTGTTCGGCGGCTTCGCGCCCTTCATCAGCACCTGGCTGCTGAACGCCACGGGCAGCAAGCTGGCGCCCGCGTGGTACCTGGTGGCGATGACGCTGGTGTCGCTGCTCGGGCTGATCTGGCTGCGCGACCATACCGGACGCGACATCGATGCTGACAACGCCTACGCTGCGGCCTGAACGGCACTGCGACTCCGCTTTTCATCCAGCACAGATCAAGCACAGGAATTCCCCGCCATGTCCTCCCACACCACCGCCGCCACGCGCCATTTCTCGGGCACGTATGTCGAAGCCCGCGCCAAGTTCCTCGAAGCCGCCGCGGCGCGCGGCGCGGCCATCGAGTCGTTCGTGCACCCCACGCACCGCGGCGCGCTGGGCGAAGAACTCGCCACCGACGTTGCGCTGCTCGGCGCGGTCGACGCGAAGAAGGTGCTGCTCGTCACCTCGGGCACGCACGGCCCCGAGGGCTTCTGCGGCTCGGGCGCGCAAGTCGCCACGCTGCACGACGCCGACCTGCTCGCGCGCCTCGAACGCGCGGGCGTCGCGCTGCTGCTGGTGCATGCGGTGAACCCGCATGGCTTCTCGCACCTGCACCGCACCAACGAAGACAACATCGACCTGAACCGCAACCACATCGACTTCGGCGCGCCGCTGCCGGTGAATGCCGAGTACGCCGATGTGGAACCGCTGGTGCTGCCCGCCCAGTGGCCGCCGACGCCGGACGATGAAGCCGCCGTGGCCGCCTACATCGCGAAGCACGGCATGACGGCCTTCCGCGCCGCCGTCACGCGTGGCCAGTACACCTCGCCCGACGGCCTGTTCTACGGCGGCACGGCGCCGTCGTGGAGCAACCGCACCATCCGCGCCATCCTGCGCAGCTATGCGGCGTCGGCCACGCACCTGGGCTGGATCGACGTGCACACGGGCCTGGGGCCCTACGGCCACGGCGAGAAGATCTACCCGGGCCGCAACACGCCCGAAGACCTCGCGATGGCTCACGCCTGGTGGGGCGCCGACGTGTTCGCGCCCTTCGCGGGCGACTCGGCCTCGGCCGACGTGTCGGGCCCGGTGATCTCGACCGCCTACGACGAGTGCCCCAATGCGCGCGTCGCGCCCATGGGCCTGGAGTTCGGCACGCTGCCCGACCTGGAAGTGCTTGATCGTCTGCGCGCCGACACCTGGCTGCGCCGCCATCCCGAGGCGCCCGAATCGCAGAAACGCGAAATCCGCCGCCGTCTGCGCGACGCTTTCTACTGCGACAACGACGAATGGAAGGGCATGGTGCTGGGACAGACGCGCGTCGTCCTGCTGCAGACCTTGCAGGGCCTGAGCAAGGCCTGATCCGGCTAACCGAAGTTCGGCGCGCGTTTCTCGCGCAGCGAGGCCACGCCTTCGCGCACGTCGGCACCCGCGAAGCCCATGAATTCGAGCGCCAGCGAGGCGTCGAAGGTCGGCCCCGCCTGGCGCAGCCAGTTGTTCAGCGCGTACTTGGTGTAGCGGATCGCGCTCTGGCTGCCGGCCGCGAGGCGGTCGGCGATCTCCCAGGCGCGCGGCAGCAGGTCGGCTTCATCCACCGCGAGCGACACCAGGCCGATGCGCTCGGCCTCCTCGCCGCTCACCGGCTCGCACAGCAGCAGGTGGTACTTGGCCTTGGCCATGCCGCACAGGAGCGGCCACACGATGGCTGCGTGGTCGCCGGCCGCCACGCCCAGGCGCGTGTGGCCGTCGACGATCTTCGCGCCCTTGCTCGCGATGGAAATGTCGGCCAGCAGGCCCGCCACGAGCCCCGCGCCCACCGCAGGGCCGTGCATGGCGCTCACGATGGGCTTGTCGCAATTGATGATGTTGTAGACGAGGTCGCGCGCCTCGCGCCACACGCGCTGGCGCACGACGTCGTCGGTGGTCATGTCCTGCACCATGCCCAGGTCGCCGCCGCCCGAGAAGCCCATGCCCTCGCCGCGCAGCACGGCGCAGCGCACCGTGTCGTCGGCGGCGATGTCGCGCCAGATCTCGGCCAGCTCGCGGTGACCGTCATGGCCGGCCGTGGGCAGCTTGCCGTTGGCGGCGCGCATCTGGATGTCGAGCACCGCGCCGTTCGCGCCGCGGCGCGTGATGGCGAGGGTCTGGTAACGGGCGTAGTCCATGCGTGTGTCTCCGCCCCGCACGCACGGCCATGGCGCGGGGACTTCGTTCGATGAGGGGAAGGAAAAGGCCGGAGGCCTATTTTTGCGCGGCCAGCTCGCGGCAGCGCTTCACGTTCGCCTCGAAGCGCGGCGCCAGGCCCGGCTCGCAGCCGTCGTCGGCCGGATTCAGCCTGCACATGCCGACCACCGCGTAGTCCATGACGGCTGCCGTGCACATCGGGTAGGCGGCCAGATCGGGATTGGCCTTGGCCTTGAAGCCCCAACGTTCGGAGAACTGCACCATGCGCGTCATCGCGCCGAGGAAGAAGCTGCGGTCCTTCGCGGCGATAGCGGCCTCCATGCGCGGCAGCTCCTCGTTGAGGTAGCCGACCGAGTCCAGCGGAAAGCCGGCGGGGTCGTGCTGCGCAAGAGCCGTGGCGGCCACCAGGGCCAGCGAGGCGCCGACCACGACGCGTCGCAACGGAAGGAAGATGGCGGAACCGGAGGGCAGGAGGCGGTGTGACATGGCCTGCGATTCTGCAACGTTTGGAAGCATTTTTGCGGGCCGAACGATGCGCGTACGCGACGTTTTTCGCCGGTCGGCGGCCTCCCCTCGCGGCGCGGGACAATGGCCGCCTCCGCTTTCCCGCCAATTTCCCCGCAAAGACAGACTCATGGCCCGACGCCCCCAACGACAGCTGCGCACCATCGAGCGCGGCATCCTCTGCCTCCTGATCGGCGCCGCCGTGCTGCTGGGGCCGCGCTTCCTGCAGGGCACGCGCTGGTTCGAGATGGTGGCCGGCGCCTATCTGGTGGGCTGGTTCGCCCTGGCCCTGGGCATCGCGCTGGTTGGTGTCGGCCTGTTCCAGCGCGGCAAGCCGGACCGCTGAGGCCCGGCTGCGGGCTCAGTGCGCCGCCTTCTTGCCGCGCAGCTTGCCGACGAGTTCCACCACGGCCAGCACGACGGCACCGGCCACGAGGCCGATGGCAGCATTGACGCCCATCGAGCCGAGCGTGCCGAACACGCCGCCGGTGGCCTTGGCCCAGTCTTCGACCGCATGGCCGAACGCCGGCACGCCGTGCACCAGGATGCCGCCGCCCACGAGGAACATGGCGGCCGTGCCGGCCACCGACAGGCCCTTCATGAGCCACGGCGCCGCCGCCAGGATGCCGCGGCCCAGACCGCGCGCGAACGCGCTCGCGCGCTGGCTCAGGTACAGGCCCAGGTCGTCGAGCTTCACGATGCCGGCCACGAGGCCGTAGACGCCCACCGTCATGATCAGCGCAATGCCGACCAGCACGCTGAGCTGTGTCGTGAACGGCTGGCCCTGCACGGTGCCCAGCGTGATGGCGATGATTTCGGCCGAGAGGATGAAGTCGGTGCGCACCGCGCCCTTGATCTTGTCCTTTTCGACAGCGACCACGTCGACGGCCGTGTCGGCCACGGCCTGCTGGTGGCGCGCGGTGTCGGCCTCGTGCTCCTTCTTGTGCAGGAACTTGTGAGCCAGCTTCTCGGCGCCCTCGAAGCACAGGAACGCGCCGCCCACCATGAGCAGCGGCGTCACCAGCCAGGGCAGCCAGGTGCCGATGGCCAATGCGGCCGGCACCAGGATCGCCTTGTTGACGAGGGAGCCCTTGCACACTGCCCACACCACCGGCAGCTCGCGCTCGGTGCGCACGCCGGTGACCTGCTGCGCGTTCAGCGCGAGGTCGTCGCCGAGCACCCCGGCGGTCTTCTTGGCGGCAACTTTGGTGAGGACGGAGACATCGTCGAGCACGGTCGCGATGTCGTCGAGCAGCAGGAGCAGGCTGGTGGCCATGGGCGAAAGTCAGGCTGTGGAAGAAGCGGCGAGCTTATCCGCAGCCGGTGACCGCGCCGGCGAAGACCGTACGCGGCATCCGGGGGTGGATCAGTCCACCGAGCGCTTCAGGCGGATCTCTTCGACGCGCACGGCGCCCAGGGCCGTGGTCTTGGCGGTCTTCATCTCGCGCTTGAAGCCGGCGAGTTCGTGAAAGCGCATGGCGCGGTCGTTGCGGATCGGTACCCAGACGGTGACCGTGGTGCAGCCCTCTTCCTCGAGGCCTTCGCGCGCGGCGTCCCACAGGGCCACGCCCGCGCCCTTGCCCCAGTGCTCGGGCTTGACGTAGATGGCCCAGATCTCGCCCGTGGTGGGCGGCGTCTTGGGGTCGCGCGAGCGGTCGAAGCCCACGAAGCCGACGATCTCGCCGTCCTTCGTGGCCACCTGCACCTGCGGTTCGCTGAATTCGATGGCTTCGCGCCACTTGGCCTCGCGCGTGGCGGGGGTCACCACACGCAGGTCGTCCTCGGACAGGATGCCTTCGTAGGCAGCCTTGGCGGCGATGGCATGGATTTCGGCGACGGCCTTGGCGTCGCGCATCGTGGCGGGGCGAACTTCGTAATCGGACATGAAAGCGGAAAAACGTGTGGAACCGCCTATTGTCGCCGCACCGCTAAACTGCCCCCCGCATCCGCACGTATCAACTGGAGAAAGCACATGGCCAAGGGTCAGCAACGTACCAACAAGGAAGCGAAGAAACCGAAGAAGGACACTTCGCCGCCGAAGGCCCCCACCGGCGGCGGCGGCATCGAACCCGTGCGCACCATCACCACCGCGGTGATTCCGCGCGGCAAGCTCAAGAACAAGTGACCGACACACCCGCGCCCGCCCCCAGGCCGGCGCAACCCCGCAACCCGTTGCACGGCCTCACGCTGGAGGCCATCGTGACCACGCTGGCCGACTACTACGGCTGGGAACAGCTGGGCCACCTGGTGCCGATCCGCTGCTTCATCAGCGAGCCCAGCGTGAGCTCCAGCCTCAAGTTCCTGCGCAAGACGCCGTGGGCGCGCGAGAAGGTCGAAAGCCTGTACCTCTTCATGCTGCGCGAGCAACGCCGCGAACAACAGCAGCAACCCCAAGAACCTCCGACACGATGAAGGTCCGCCTCGAACCGTCGGGCCTGGAATTCGAGGCCGAGGCGGGCGTCACGCTGCTGCACGCGGCCGAGGCGGCCGGCATCGAGCTGCCGAGTTCGTGCCGCAACGGCACCTGCCGCACCTGCGTCTGCCAGCGGCTGTCGGGCGAGAGCCGCCATCTCATCGAATGGCCGGGCCTGAGCCTCGACGAGAAGATCGAAGGCTGGATTCTTCCGTGCGTGGCCGAGGCGCTGAGCGACCTCACGCTCGACGTTCCACACGCGCGCGAGCTGTTCCCCGATTAGTTTCGCGCCGCAGCCGGCGCCGCCACCACCAGCCGGTCGCGCTGCGCGAGCGACGGGAACAGCCGGAACCACGTCAGCGCCACCAGCATCGTCCCCACGCCGCCGAGCACCACCGAGCCGACCGGGCCCAGCAGCGCCGCCGTGGCGCCCGATTCGAACTCGCCGAGCTGGTTGCTCGCGCCGATGAAGATCGAGTTGACCGCGCTCACCCGCCCGCGCATGGCGTCGGGCGTTTCCAGTTGCACCAGCGTCTGGCGGATCACGACGTTGACCATGTCGGCCCCGCCCGACACCGCGAGCGCCACCAGTGAGACGAAAAAGCTCTTCGACAGGCCGAACACCACCATGCACAGCCCGAACGCCCCCACGGCCAGCAGCAGCGTGCGCCCCACATTGCGCTCGACCGGCCGGCGTGTGAGCGCGATCGACATCACCAGCGCGCCCACGGCCGGTGCGCTGCGCAGCAGGCCCAGGCCCCAGGGGCCGGTGTGCAGGATGTCCTTGGCGTAGATCGGCAGCAGCGCCACCGCGCCGCCCAGCAGCACCGCGAACAGGTCGAGCGAGACCGCGCCCAGCACCGGCTTGCGCCGCCAGATGAAACTGACGCCCGCGAACACCGTGGCCAGCGTGACCGGCTCTTTCGCGGCCGGCGCGTGGTCGTAGCGCAGCCGCAGCACCAGCACGCAGGCCACCACGAAGCACAGCACGCTCGCACCGTAGACCACCGCCATGCCCGCCACGAACAGCAGGCCGCCGAGCGCCGGCCCGCCGATGATCGCGCCCTGCATGCCCGCCGAGCTGAACGCCATCGCGCGCGACAGCAGCAGCGGCGGCACCAAGAGCGGCGTGAGCGCCTGCTGCGCCGGCATCTGGAAGGCGCGCACCGCACCGAGCACCAGCGACAGACCGAGCAGCAACCCGCGCGTGTCATTCTTGTGCAGCACCGCAAAGAGCAGCGCCAGCGCCACCGAGCCCTGCACCGCGAAGCACACCGCCACGATGCGGCCGCGATGGTGGCGGTCCACCACGTGGCCGGCCAGCAGTGCCAGCAGCAGCGCGGGCACGAACTGGTACAGCCCGACCAGCCCCAGGTCCCACGCACTGCCGGTCAGCTCGTACATGTGCCAGCCGATGGCCACCAGCATCATCTGCGAGGCCGCGGTGCCGAACAGGCGCGCCACCCACAGCTGCATGAAGGGCCGCTCGCGCCGCAGGTCGGTGAAAGTGGGAGACAGGGGGGAAGCGGAAGACGCGGAAGAATCGGGGCCGGGCATATCGGTCGAGGATAGCCCAGGCGTCTTCCCGCTTTCTGAGCCTCTCTACACTCGGCGTCCCCATGACCGCTTCGCCGCCACCGCTGATCCCCGTTCACGAAGACGCCCACCTGCTGGTGCTCGACAAGCCCGCCGGCCTGCTGTGCGTGCCCGGTCGTGGCGAGGACAAGCAGGATTGCCTCAGCGCACGCGCGCAGCAGCAGTGGCCCGACGCGCTCATCGTGCACCGGCTCGACATGGGCACGAGCGGGTTGGTGGTGATGGCGCGCGGCCTGGAGATGCAGCGCGCCCTGAGCGCGGCCTTCGCCGACCGCGAGATGCACAAGCGCTACGAAGCCATCGTCGACGGCGTGATGCCGCAACGCGACGACTGGTCGCTCATCGACGCCCCGCTGATGGCCGACTGGCCGCGCCGCCCGCTGCAGAAGATCGACCCCGCGGGCAAGCCCAGCCTCACGCGCTGGCGCGCCCTGGCCAGCGGCCCTGCTGCCACGCACGTGCTGCTGGAACCGCTCACCGGCCGTTCACACCAGCTGCGGGTTCACCTGCTGTCGATCGGGCATCCGATCCTGGGCGATGCACTGTACGGCGACGCGGCGCTGCAGGCACGCGCGCCGCGCCTGCTGCTGCATGCCAGGGAATTGGGGTTCGTGCATCCCGCGACGCGGGAGCCGTTGCACTTCGAACGTGCGGCGGGGTTTGCGGCGGAGTTTCTCAGCGGCCCTTGACGACGAGCACCGGCATGGTGGCGTCCTGCAGCACGCGCTGCGTCACGCTGCCCAGCAGCAGTTTCTCGATGCCGCTGCGGCCGTGCGAGCCCATCACGATCAGGTCGGCCGCGATGGCGATGGCCGTGTCGACGATGCCTTCATGCACCACGTGGCCGTCGATCACGCGCTGGTCGCTGTGCAGGCCTTCGGCCGCCAGGGCGGCCACGCCGCGTGCGAGCGCCGCATTGGCGCTGGCGGTGGCCGCCGCGAGGTACTCGTTCTGGCCGAGCGCATAGTCCGCGCCCACACCGATGAAGGGGTAGTTGTCGATCACGTGAATCAGCGTGATGCGACTGCCGAAGGCCAGGGCAAGACCACTGGCCTTGCTGACCGCGAGCATGGAAGTTTCGGAGCCGTCGATCGGAACCAGGATGTGATTGAACATGGCGGACCTCGCTTTTCGTTCGCAGACAGACACGGCTCGACGCCGAGCCGGGCCCCGAATTTAACCGCTGCGCGCAAGGCCCCCTGTAGGACTCGGGCCAGCGACGCCGCAAGGCCCCTCAATCCCCCTGGAAACCCTCGGCCCGGCAGGTGACCACGAGCGTGTCGCGCCATCCTTCACCGCCCTCTTCGACCGGTTGGATCGGCGTGGACTCGTGGATCACGCGCGCATCGTCGAGCAGCAGCAGCGTCCACGGCTGCGTCATGGTGAAGCGCTCGCCGCGCCGGCCGTTGGCCTCGAACACGCGCGTCTCGCCGCCCTTGATGCCCTGGCGCCCGATCAGCACCACCGCCACCAGGTCGACGCCGTCGCGGTGCGCGCCTTCGGGCGTCGGGCGGCCGATGCCGCCTGCCGTGTCGATGCGGAACTGGTGCGCTTCCACGTACCAGCGCTGCGGTGCGCCGCGCATGTCGCTGCTCACCTGGCCGAGTTGCTGCATCAGCCGCTGCCACACGGGCTGCGCGACCGTGGCGTCGAGCATCGGCGCGAACCAGCGCTGCATGCCGCCGTGCAGCGCGTTGTATTCGACCGGCTGCCAGTGCGCGCGGTGCGGCACCTGTGCGAGCGTCGCATCGGCATCGACGGTGAAGCAGGCGTGGCGCCGCGTGCGGTAGCGGCCGCCGTCCTTCAGGTATTCGTCGGGCGGCAGGTCGTTCCAGTCGGCGTGCAGGGCTTCGAGCTGTGCCAGCGGCACGCCGAGCCAGTCGCACACGCCCTGCGGGCTGAGTACCGCATAGCCCTGTTCGCGCAGCGCACCGGCCAGTTCGGCCGGCGGCGTGAACGGAGGAGCGAAGGCGGCGGTGCTCACTGGGCGCTGACCTTCACGTCCTTCCAGAACGCGACGCGGTCACGGACTTCCTCGGCTTCGGGCTTCGGGTCGGGGTAGTACCAGGCGGCGTCGGCATGCAGCTCGCCGTTGACCAGCAGCGAGTAGTAGTTCGCCGAGCCCTTCCACGGGCAGGTGGTCTTGTGGTTGCTGAAGGTGACCACGTCGCGGTTGAGCGAGCTCATCGGGAAGTAGTGGTTGCCTTCGACGAGCACGGTGTCGTCGCTTTCGGCGATGGTGACGCCGTTCCAGGTTGCTTTCATGGGATCGATCTCCGGGGGAGGTGCAAGGTGCCGATGCCGCGTTGCGCGCTCGGGACAGGGACTATTGTGACGCTGGTGAGGCAGGCT
The DNA here is from genome assembly GCF_003581445.1 of Acidovorax cavernicola. Lineage (NCBI taxonomy): Bacteria > Pseudomonadati > Pseudomonadota > Betaproteobacteria > Burkholderiales > Comamonadaceae > Acidovorax > Acidovorax cavernicola. The sequence continues at coordinate 37,245 of NZ_QXMN01000044.1, forward strand.
TTCCTTGCGCCGGGTCATGCCAGCCCGATGGCGGCAGGGTTTCCCTGTTGCATCAACCTCTGCCGCGCCCCGTGCGCCCCGACGCCGGCTCGAGAAACAGCTGGCGAAAATAGTCGCGAAACGCCGTCATCGCCGGCGAGAAGGCGATGCCCTGCTTCCAGCCCAGCCCGATGTTCATGGTGGGCACCGCATCGCGCAGGTTGATGGTCTCGATGCGCTTGCCTTCGAGCGACCACGGGCGGTAGACCATGTCCGACAGCACCGTCACGCCCAGCCCGTTGGCCACCGTGCTGCGCACCGCCTCCACCGAACTCGTGCGCAGCCGCACCTGCGGCTGGTGCGGCGTCTTGCTCCAGTACTTGAGCGCGGTGGCTGCGGCTTCGTCCACCGTGAGCATGATGTAGGGCTCGGCCGCCACGTCGGCCAGCGTCACCTCGGCCTTGTCCAGCAGCGGGTGCTTGGCCGGCACCCACAGCCGGCGCTGCGAGCCGAAGAAGGTTTCGAGCGACAGCTCGCGCAGCACGACGTTCGACGTGAGCACCACGCCGATGTCGTAGCGCTGCGTGATCAGGCCCTCTTCGATGGCCTCGCGCGCCACCTCGTGCACCTTCACCGTCACCTGCGGATGCAGCTGCTCGAAGCGCTGCAGGTGATGCGGCAGGAAGTAGCCCAGCACCGTGTAGCTGGCCGCGATGGTGAGCGAGCCCTCGACGTTCTCACCCTCGTGCGGCATGCGCACCGCCTCGTCCGCCGCCGACAGCACGGCATACGCGTGACTCAGGAAACGGCGCCCGGCCTTGGTGAGTTCCACGCCGTGCGGGTGCCGCTCGAAGAGCTGCTGTCCCATCATGTCTTCGAGTTCGCGGATCGCGGTGGTCACGGCCGACTGCGAGATGTTCAGCTGCAGCGCCGCATGCGAGATGCGCCCCACCTCGGCCACCGCCGAGAAGTACTTGAGCTGGCGAAGGGTCAGGGACATGGCGCCGTCTTCCTAGGGTATTTACGGATACGCGCTGCCTGCCTCGGGCGAAAACCCGATACCGCGCGATCGCTTCCCTCCAGCGTAGCGCCCATTCCGGCCACTTGCAGCATCTGTTTTTCAGATATCGAGCCGTCTGAAAACAATGCTTTTCGGCCTTTCGACCGCTGGCTAACCTTCGCGCCAACCTGCACCGCCCCCTCGGCGATGCGCACCACACAAAGGCTGGACGACGTGACGAAGACAACGCGGATCGATCTGAATTCCGACATGGGCGAAGGCTTCGGCCCCTGGACCATCGGCGATGGCGTCGACGAGCAGCTGATGCCGCTCATCAGCTCGGCCAACATCGCGACCGGCTTCCATGCCGGCGACCCGAACATCATGCGCAGGATGGTGCTGCTGGCCCGCACGCACGGCGTGGGCATCGGCGCGCACCCGGGCTTTCGCGACCTCGTGGGCTTCGGGCGCCGCCACATCAATGCACCGGCCGACGAGCTGGTGAACGACATGGTCTACCAGCTCGGCGCGCTGCGCGAGTTCGCGCGGCTGGCCGGCATGAGCTTGCAGCACATCAAGCCGCACGGCGCGCTCTACATGCATGCGGCGCGCGACGAGGCGCTCTCGCGCGCGCTGGTCACGGCCCTGCAGCAGATCGAACCGACGCTGCGCCTGTTCTGCATGGAATCGTCCGTCACCTTCCAGGTGGCGCGCGAGCTGGGCCAGCCGGTGGTGCGCGAGTTCTACGCCGACCGCGACTACGACCTGAGCGGCTCCATCGTCTTCACGCGCCGTGTCGGCGCGCTCGACCCCGAGGCCGTGGCCGCCAAGGTGCTGCGCGCCTGCACCGACGGCGTGGTGCGCACCGTCGAAGGCCAGGACGTGGCAATCGGCTTCGACTCGGTCTGCATCCACAGCGACACGCCCGGCGCGCTGGCGCTCGTGCAAGCCACGCGGCGCGCGCTTGCCGACCACGGCATCGAAGTTGCAGGCCTTGCCGGCACCACTGCGCCGGCGCAGGCTTGAGTTTTCCGTTCTTCCCGCTTTCGCTTTCGTTCTTGTTCCCGTTTCCAGGAGTGCCCCGATGCCCGCTACCCATGAAGTCCTGAGCCCGCTGCCGGGCACCTTCTACCGCCGTTCGGCGCCCGACGCGCCGCCGTTCAAGGCCGAGGGCGACACCGTGGCCGTGGGCGACGTGATCGGTCTGGTCGAGGTGATGAAGCAGTTCAGCGAAGTCACGTCCGACGTGGCCGGCCGGCTGGTGAGCTTCGCCGTCGAAAACGGCGAGCCCGTCGATCCGGGCCAGGCGTTGGCCGTCATCGAAACGGCGTGAGACACCGGACCATGACCGCTGCATTCGACAAGCTGCTCATCGCCAACCGCGGCGAGATCGCGGTGCGCATCATCCGCGCCGCGAAGGAACTGGGCCTGAAGACCGTCGCCGTCTACAGCGACGCCGACGCGCAGAGCCTCGCGGTGCGCATGGCCGACGAGGCCGTGCGCATCGGCCCGGCGCATGCCACCAAGAGCTACCTCAGCGTGGACGCGATCCTGCAGGCGGCGGCCGACAGCGGCGCCGGCGCGGTGCATCCGGGCTACGGCTTCCTGTCGGAGAACGCCGCGTTCGCCGAGCGCGTGGAAGCGGCGGGCCTGGTGTTCGTCGGCCCGACGCCGCACGCGATCCGCACCATGGGCGACAAGGCCGCCGCGCGCGCCGCGGCCATGAAGGCCGGCGTGCCCACCGTGCCGGGCAGCGCGGGCGTGGTGACCGACCCCGACATCGCCGTCGAAGTGGCGAAGGACATCGGCTACCCGATCATGATCAAGGCCTCGGCCGGCGGCGGCGGGCGCGGCATCCGCGTGGCGCACGACGAGGCCGAGCTGCGCCAGCAGTTCGCCACCGCCACCGCCGAAGCGCAGGCCGCCTTCGGCAACGGCGAGGTGTACCTCGAGCGCTTCATCCGCCAGGCGCGCCACATCGAGGTGCAGATCCTGGGCGACGGCCAGCGCGTGGTGCACTGCTTCGAGCGCGAATGCTCGCTGCAGCGGCGCCGCCAGAAGGTGTGGGAAGAAGCGCCCTCGGCCGCCATCAGCGAGGCCACGCGTGCCGCGCTGTGCGAATCGGCGCTGCGGCTCGCCAATGCCGTGGCGTACCGCGGCGCAGGCACGCTCGAATACCTGTACGACGACGACACGCGCGAGTTCTTCTTCATCGAGATGAACACGCGCATACAGGTCGAGCACCCGATCACCGAGATGATCACCGGCGTCGACCTCGTGAAGGAAATGCTGCGCATCGCGCTCGGCCAGCCGCTGCGCCTGAAGCAGGAAGACATCCGCCTGACCGGCGCGGCCATCGAGGTGCGCGTCAACGCCGAGAACGCGGCGAAGAACTTCATGCCGAGCCCCGGCCTGGTCTCGCAGCTCGTGGTGCCGGGCGGCCCCGGCGTGCGCTTCGACACCATGCTGTTCCCCGGCTACACCGTGCCGGCGTACTACGACTCGCTGCTGGGCAAACTGATCGTGCACGACACCGACCGCGCCGGTGCGCTGGCCCGCATGCGGCGCGCTCTCGACGAGCTGCAGGTGGAAGGCATCCACACCACGATCCCGCTGCACCGCGCACTGTGCGAAGACGCGGATGTGGCGAAGGCCGCCTTCCACACCGGCTTTCTCGAAACCTGGCTGGCAGCGAACCCGCTGGCCGACGCCCCCGCTCCACTTCCGAAGGTGACCGCATGACCGCTGCCAGCACCCTCCCCGCACAAGCGCGCTACAGCTTCGGCGGCGACGAGCACCTGTTCGTCGAGATCAGCGAAGAGATGTCGCTGCCCGCCTTCTTCAAGGGCATGGCGATCTGCAACGAGCTGCGCCGCCGCGCGCTGCCCGGAGTCACCGAGATCTGCCCCGCCAACGCCGCCTACCTCGTGCGCTTCGACCCCGATGCGATCGCACCCGACGCACTGCTCGCCACGCTGAAGGAGATCGAAGCGGGCCTGGGCGATGCCGACCTGCAGATGCAGACGCGCATCGTCGAGATCCCCGTGCTCTACAACGACCCGTGGACGCACGAGACGCTGATGCGTTTTCGCGAGCGTCACCAGGACCCGTCGAGCACCGACATCGAGTACGCGGCGCGCATCAACGGCCACGCCTCGGTCGAGGCCTTCATCGAAGCGCATTCGTCGGCGCCGTGGTTCGTGTCGATGGTCGGCTTCGTGGCCGGGCTGCCCTTCCTGTTCCAGATGGTCGAGCGCCAGCGCCAGATCCAGGTGCCCAAGTACCTGAGCCCGCGCACCGACACGCCCAAGCTCACGCTGGGCCACGGCGGCTGCTTCAGCTGCATCTACTCGGTGCGCGGCGCGGGCGGCTACCAGATGTTCGGCGTCACCCCCGCGCCGATCTTCGACCCCGCGCAGCGGCTGTCGTACCTCAAGGACCTGATGGTGTTCTTCCAGCCCGGCGACATCGTCAAGTGGAAGCCCATCGACCGCGCCGAGTACGACCGCCAGATCGCGCAGGTCGAAGCGGGCACCTACGCGCTGCGCATCGCGCCGGTGTCCTTCTCGCTCAACGATTTCCTGGCCGACCCCGACGGCTACAACCAACAGCTCCTGAAGGTGCTCCATGGCGATTGAAGTGCTCAAGCCCGGCCTCGCGACCAGCGTGCAGGACGCGGGTCGTCCCGGCTACTACCACTTGGGCATTCCGCTGTCGGGCGCGCTCGACCAGCAAAGCCTGGTGCTCGCGAACCTGCTGGTCGGCAACGACGAAGGCGCGGCCGTCATCGAAAGCACACTGCTCGGACCCGAGCTGCAGTTCGACGCGCCCGCGCTGGTGGCCGTGACCGGCGCCGACGCGAAGATCAAGCTCAACGGCAACGAGGTGCCGCGCAACACCTCGTTCGCGGTGCAGGCCGGCGACAAGCTCGGCTTCGATTTCATGAAGCTTGGCGCGCGCATGTGCATCGCCGTGGCCGGCGGCATCGACGTGCCGGTGGTGCTGGGCAGCCGCTCGACCTACGGACTGGGCGCGTTCGGCGGCTTCAACGGCCGCAAGCTGCTGGCCGGCGACAAGCTGCCCGTGGGCGCGCCATCCGCCAACGCCCGCGCGGGCCGCATGGTCGATGCGTCGTTGCTGCCGGTGCTCGAAAAGGAAGTGGCCCTGCGCGTGCTGCCGGGCATCTACTTCCACCGCCTGCAGGAGGTGTCGGTGCGCAGCTTCTTCGCCGACACCTGGACCGTCGGCTCCGAGGCCGACCGCATCGGCTACCGCTACAAGAACGGCACGCCGCTGAAGTTCCAGGAACGCACACCGCCTTTCGGCGCGGGCGACGACCCGTCGAACATCGTCGACGCAGGCTATCCGTACGGCTCCATCCAGGTGCCGGGCGGGCGCGAGCCGATCATCCTGCACCGCGATGCGGTGTCGGGCGGCGGCTACGCGATGGTCGGCACCGTCATCAGCGCCGACATGGACCTCATCGCGCAGATGCAGCCCAACCACAAGGCGCGCTTCGTCGAGGTCGACATGGCGCAGGCGCTCGAAGCCCGCGCCGAACGGCGACGACGGCTCGACCGCCTGCGGACCGCGCTCGCGGCCTGACGCGCCCCTTCTTCCCTCTTTTTTCACCGCTGTCACCCAAGGAGTTCTTCATGAACAGCTCGCCCCTGCGCGTTTCATTGATCGCCGCTTCGCTCACCGCCGCCCTGGCGTGGCACGCCCCGGCCTCAGCCGCCGACTGGTTCCCCTACAAGGCCGAAACCACCGAGCCCGCCTTCTCGGCCGAGGGCACGAAGAAGCCCATCGACTACACGCCACTGGCCAAGGCCTCGAAGAAGTGGGACATCTGCGTGTCGTTCCCGCACATGAAGGACGCCTACTGGCTCGGCGTGGACTACGGCGTGATCGAGGAGGCGCGCCGCCAGGGCGTGAAGCTGCAGGTGGCCGACGCGGGCGGCTACACCAACCTGGGCAAGCAGGTCTCGCAGATCGAGGACTGCGTGGCGCGCGGCGCCAACGCGGTGATCATCGGCGCGATCTCGGGCGACGGGCTGAACAACGTCATCAAGGCCACGGCCGCGAAGAAGGTGCCGGTGATCGACCTGGTCAACGGCATCAGCTCGCCCGACCTGTCGGCCAAGTCGCTCGTGTCGTTCCACACCATGGGCCACTCGACAGGCGAATACCTTGCCAAGAAGCACCCCGCGGGCTCGCCGCCGGTGAAGGTCGGCTGGTTCCCCGGTCCGGCCGGCGCGGGCTGGGTCGAAGCCGCGCACAAGGGCTTCATGGAAGCGATCAAGGGCAGCGCCGTGACGGTGCTCGACCCCAAGTACGGCGACACCGGCAAGGAAGCGCAGGCCAAGCTCGTCGAAGACGTGCTGCAGGGCAACCCCGACCTCGCCTACGTGGCCGGCACCGCCGTGACGGCCGAGGCCGCCACCGGCATCCTGCGCGCGCGCAACCTCGACAAGAAGGTGCAGGTGCTCTCGTTCTACATGACGCCGGGCGTGTACGAAGGCATCCAGAAGGGCCGCATCGTGGCCGCGCCCGCCGACTCGATGGTGATCCAGGGCCGTATCGCGGTCGACCAGGCGGTGCGCCTGCTGGAGAACAAGGACGTGGTGAAGCACGTCGGCCCGAAGATCTTCGTGGTCGACAGCAGCAACATCAAGACGGTGAAGCAGGCCGACATCCTGCCGCCGACCGGCTTCAAGCCGGTGTTCGAGGTCAAGTAAGCCCGCCATGGCTCCTGTGCTGCTGCAGACCCTCGGCCTGGGCAAACGCTACCCCGGCGTGCTCGCGCTCGATGCGATGGACTTCGAGCTGCGCGCCGGCGAGGTGCACGTGCTGTTCGGCGAGAACGGCGCCGGCAAGTCCACGCTGATCTCGCTGCTGGCGGGCGCCAACACGCCCTCGGCCGGCGAGATCCGCATGCACGGCGCGCCGGTGCGGTTTGCGAACGTGCACGACGCGCGGCGCCACGGCATCAGCGCGGTGTTCCAGGAGTTCTCGCTGATCCCCACGCTGTCGGTGGCGCAGAACCTGAGCCTGGGCGAAGAGCCGTGCACGGCCGGCCTGCTCGACCGCGCGGTGGTGCGCGAGCGCGCCCGCGCGATGCTGGCCGACCTGGGCTTCGAGATCGACGTCGATGCGCCCGTGTCGGGCCTCACGCGCGCGCAGCAGCAGATGGTGGAGATCGCCAAGGGCCTGCGCGGCGAGGTGTCGGTGCTGATCCTCGACGAGCCCACGGCCTCGCTCACCGACACCGAGACGCAGCGCCTGTTCGAGCTGGTGGCGCGGCTGAAGGCGCGCGGCGTGGGCATCGTCTACATCTCGCACCGCATGCAGGAGATCGCGCAGATCGCCGACCGCATCACGGTGCTGCGCGACGGGCGCAAGGTCACGACGGTGGACGCGCATGCGACCAGCGCCGACCGGCTCATCGAGCTGATGAGCGGGCGGGCCATCGAACAGATCTATCCGCGCATCGAGGCGCGCCCCGGCGAGGTGGTGCTGCAGGTCGAAGGCCTGGGTTCGCCCAACGGCGTGCGCAACGCGAGCCTCACGGTGCGGCGCGGCGAAGTGGTCGGGCTCGCGGGCCTCGTGGGCTGCGGCAAGTCGGAGCTGTTCCGCGCGATCTACGGGCTCGATCCGGTGAGCGAAGGCCGCGTGCTGTTCAAGGGCCAGCCGCGCACGGGCGCCAAGGTGCGCCAGCTGCTCGACGAGGGCCTCTTCTACCTGCCGCCCGATCGCAAGGGCGAGGGGTTGGTGCTCGGCTTCACCTCGCGCGCCAACATCACGCTACCGCTGGTGCACGGGCCGATGCGCGGGCGTGGCGGCTGGCTGCGCAAGCGCCTCGGGCGGCGCCTCTCTTCCACCGCCGCCGAGCGCGTCGAACTCGCGCCGCGCAACCTCGACCGGCCGGTGGGTCTGCTCTCGGGCGGCAACCAGCAGAAGGCGCTGTTCGGCAAGGGCATGACGCGCGACGCCGCGCTCTATGTGTTCGACGAACCCACGGTCGGCGTCGACATCGGCACGCGCAGCGCGCTCTACGAAGTGATCCGCAAGCTCTGCGAAGGCGGCGCCGCGGTGGTCGTGATCTCGTCCGACCTGCCCGAGGTGCTGCACCTGAGCCATCGCGTCTACGTGATGTGCCGCGGCGAAATCGCCGGCGAGCTGCAGGGCGACGCCATCAGCGAGACCCGCGTGCTCAACCTGTTCTTCGGCTCCAGCGAAAGCAATCCATGACTCCGTCTCCCACCGCGACCGCCCTGGCGGCGCCCGCTCCCGGCCTGGCCGGCCGCTTCCTCGGCCTGCTGCGCGCCCTGTTCCTGCGCCTGGGCGTGCTGCCCTTCATGCTGGTGATCGCCTGCGTGGTGTTCGCCACGCTGTCCGACCAGTTCCTCACCGCGCAGAACCTCGTGAACCTGCTGCGCCAGTCGGTCTACCTGATCCTCGTGTCGATGGGCCAGATGCTGGCGCTGGTCACCGGCGGCTTCGACCTCTCGGTGGGCACCGTGATGGCGATCACCTCGGTGGTCAGCGCGCTCGCCATGCAGATGCTGGGCGCAGCATTCCCTGACGCGGCCTGGATGGTGGTGATCGTCGGCTGCCTCTGCGGGATGCTGGCCGGGCTGGTGGTGGGCCTCATCAACGGCTTCGGCGTGGCGGTGATCGGCGTCTCGCCCTTCATCATGACGCTGGGCGTGCAGTCGATCGGCGTCGGCTTTGCGCTGTTCCTCACGGGCGGCGTGCCAGTGTCGGGCCTGCCCTCGGAGTTCAGCGAACTCTTCGGCTTCGGCACCGTGTTCGGCGTGCCGGTGCCGATCCTGGTGACGGCCGTGTGCGTGGCCGGCATGGGCGTGCTCATGGGTCGCCTGCCGACCGGCACGCACCTGCTCGCGGTCGGCGGCAACGCCAAGGCCGCGGCGCTGTCGGGCATCGACACCCGCCGCGTACTGCTCATGGCCTACCTGCTGTGCGCGGGCCTGGCGGCCGTGAGCGGCCTGCTGCTGACGGCGCGCGTGGAAACCGGCGAGGCCAACCTCGGCGGCACCGTAGCGCTCGAATCCATCGCCGCCTGCGTGATCGCCGGCGTGAGCCTGCGCGGCGGCATCGGCCGCGTGCCCAACGTGGTGATGGGCGCCATCTTCATCGGGCTCGTGCAGAACGGCATGAACTTGGCCAGCGTGGGCTCGTACCTGCAGATGGTGGTGCTGGGCGCGCTGCTGATCGTGGCCGTGGTCGCCGACCAGATCCGCCATCGCATGGTGGCACCGGGCGGCCACTGAGCCTCAACCAACACAAGCAACGAAGGGAATCTCATGACCAACAAGACCAACGCCGCCATCGACGCGCGGCGCATCGCCGCCACGCCGCGCGGCATCGGCATCGGCTTTCCGATCTACGCGGAGCGCGCGCTCAACGCCGAGCTGTGGGACGTCGAGGGCCGGCGCTACATCGACTTCGGCTCGGGCATCGCGGTGCTCAACACCGGCCACCGGCATCCTCGCATCGTCGAGGCGATCCGCGCGCAGCTCGACCGCTTCACCCACACCGCCTACCAGGTGGTGCCGTACGAAAGCGTGGTCTCGCTGGCCGAGCGCCTGAACCGGCTCACGCCGGGCACGCACGCCAAGAAAACCGCCTTCTTCACGACCGGCGCCGAGGCGGTGGAGAACGCCATCAAGATCGCGCGCGCCGCCACGCGCCGGCCCGGCGTGATCGCGCTGGGCGGGGGCTTTCACGGCCGCACCTTCATGGGCATGGCGCTCACGGGCAAGGTCGTGCCGTACAAGACCGGCTTCGGCCCCTTCCCCGGCAGCATCTTCCACGTGCCCGCGCCGATCGCGCTGCACGGCGTGTCGGTGGACGACTCGCTGCGCGCCATCGAGAAATTGTTCAAGGCGGACATCGAGCCTGAGCAGGTGGCCGCGATCATCCTGGAGCCCGTGCAAGGCGAAGGCGGCTTCTACGCCGCACCGCCCGCCTTCATGCGCGCGCTGCGCGAGATCTGCGACCGCCACGGCATTCTGCTGATCGCCGACGAGATCCAGACCGGCTTCGCGCGCACCGGCAAGTGGTTCGCCATGGACCACTACGACGTGGTGCCCGACCTCATGACCATGGCCAAGAGCCTGGCGGGCGGCACGCCGCTGTCGGCCGTGTGCGGCCGCGCCGAGATCATGGACGCGCCCGCGCCCGGCGGGCTTGGCGGCACCTATGCCGCCAACGCGCTGGCCATTGCGTCGGCGCATGCGGTGCTCGACGTGATCGAGGACGAGCGGTTGTGCGAGCGCGCGCAGGTGCTCGGCGACCGGCTCAAGGCGCGCCTCGAAGGGCTGCGCGCCAGGGTGCCGCAGATCGCGGACGTGCGCGGCCTGGGCGCGATGGTGGCGGTCGAGTTCGCGGGCGCCGACGGTGCGCCCGCCCCCGTGTTCACGAAGCAGGTGCAAAACCGGGCGCGCGACGCGGGTTTGCTGCTGCTGACTTGCGGCGTGCATGCCAATGTGGTCCGCTTCCTGTTCCCCCTCACCATCGAAGACGCGGTGCTGAACGAAGGACTCGACATCCTCGCCGTCGCATTGCAAGCCTGAGACCACAACCTCAACCACCTCATGCCTTTGAAACTCCAAGACCCCACCCTGCTGCGCCAGCAGGCCTATGTGGCCGGTGCCTGGGTGAATGCCGACAACGGCACCACCGTCGCCGTCACCAACCCCGCCACCGGCGAACACATCGGCACCGTGCCGATGTGCGGCACCGAGGAAACCGTGCGCGCCATCGCCGCCGCGGAGAAGGCCCAGAAGGCCTGGGCCAGGGTGCCCGCCAAGGAACGCTCGGCCATCCTGCGCAAGCTCAACGACCTGATGCTCGCGAACGTGGACGACCTCGCGCTCCTCATGACCAGCGAGCAGGGCAAGCCCCTGGCCGAGAGCCGGGGCGAGATCGCCTACGCCGCCTCCTTCATCGAATGGTTCGCGGAAGAAGCGCGCCGCGTGTACGGCGACACCATTCCCGCGCCGCAGGCCGACCGCCGCATCCTCGCGCTGAAGCAGCCCGTAGGCGTCACGGCCGCGATCACGCCGTGGAACTTCCCCACCGCCATGCTCACGCGCAAGGCCGGTCCCGCGCTCGCGGCCGGCTGCGCGATGGTCGTGAAGCCGGCCACGCAGACGCCGTTCTCGGCGCTGGCCTTCGCGGTGCTCGCCGAGCGCGCGGGCGTGCCGAAGGGCCTGCTGTCGGTGCTCACCGGTTCGGCCAGCCAGATCGGCGGCGAGATGACGCGCAGCCCCATCGTGCGCAAGCTCACCTTCACCGGCTCGACCGAGGTGGGCCGCACGCTCATGAAGCAGTCGGCCGACACCATCAAGAAGCTGTCGCTCGAACTCGGCGGCAACGCGCCCTTCATCGTGTTCGACGATGCCGATGTCGATGCCGCCGTCGAAGGCGCGATGGTCTCCAAGTACCGCAACACCGGCCAGACCTGCGTGTGTGCCAACCGCCTGTACGTTCAGCGCGGCGTGCTCGAAGCCTTCACGCAGAAGCTGGTGGCCAGGGTCAACGCGCTGAAGGTCGGCAACGGCACCGAGGCCGGCGTGAACCAGGGTCCGCTGATCGACGCCAAGGCCGTCGAGAAGATCGAGGAGCACGTGGCCGATGCCGTCGCCAAAGGTGGCAAGGTGCTGGCGGGCGGCAAGCGCCATGCGCTGGGCGGCCTTTTCTACGAGCCCACCGTGATCGGCGGCGCCACGGCCGACATGTTGTTCGCGCGCGAGGAAACCTTCGGTCCGCTCGCGCCGATCTTCGCCTTCGACACCGAGGCCGAGGCCATCGCCGCGGCCAACGACACCGAGTTCGGCCTGGCCGCGTACTTCTACAGCCGCGACATCGGCCGCATCATGCGCGTGGCCGAGGCGCTCGAATCGGGCATCGTGGGTGTGAACACCGGGCTGGTCTCGACGGCCGAGGCGCCGTTCGGCGGCGTCAAGCAGTCGGGGCTGGGGCGTGAGGGCTCGAAGTACGGGCTCGACGACTTCCTCGAAGTGAAGTACGTCTGTCTTGCGGGGCTGGACAGCTAGGCTGCGAAAATTCGCAGCCTATGACAACGTACCGGGGCTCTTGCCACTGCGGCGCATGCCGCTTCGAGGTCGACACGGACCTTGACCATGTCCGCAGCTGCAATTGCTCCGTGTGCAGGCGCCGGGGCGCGCTGATTCACCGCGTGCCTGAATCAGCGCTTCGCATGCTCACCCCGCTTGAAGACCTGACGGTCTATGAATGGCACTCACGGACCGCGCGTGACTACTTCTGTCCCCGATGCGGAATCATGCCGTTCCGAATTCCCAGCGCGCCCACTGCGCAAGAAACAGCGCAGGGCAAGCTGCCGTTCGCGGGATGGGCCATCAATGCGCGCTGCCTGGAGGGCGTTGACCTCGCCAGCATCCCGGTCAGGCTCGTGAACGGCGCCGATCTGTCCTGAGTGCCAAGGGCGGTTGGGTTCAGCTCACCAGCCAGTGCACGCTGAACAACCGCTCGGGGTCGGTCCACACCGCCCCGACGCGGAAGCCCGCGCGCACCGCGAGTGCCTGTAGGCCCTCGACGGTGAACTTGTGCGAATACTCGGTGTGGATGGTTTCGCCTTCCTCGAACGCGAAGTGCTCGCCGCGCAGCTGCACGCTCTGCGCGCGCCGGCTCACGAGGTGCATTTCGATGCGCCGCATGGGCGCGTTGTAGAAGGCCGCATGCGAGAAGCCGTCGAGGTCGAAATCGGCCGACAGCTCCGCGTTCGCGCGCCGCAGCAGGTTGAGGTTGAACGCCGCCGTCACGCCCTGCGCGTCGTTGTAGGCTGCATGCAGCCGGTCGGGGTCTTTGACCAGGTCGACGCCGATGAGCAAGCCGCCGCCGCGCAGCATGCGCGCTGCGAGCTGTAAAAACGCCAGGGCCTCGTCGGGCTCGAAGTTGCCGATGGTCGAACCCGGGAAGAAACCCACCCGCCGGCCCGCCCCGGCCATCGGCGCAGGCAGCACGAGCGGCATGGTGTAGTCGGCCGCGATGGGCTGCACGGCCAGCGCCGGGTAGTCGGCCTTCAGGCGCGCCGCCGCGGCTTCGAGGTGCTCACCCGAAATGTCGATCGGCAGGTAGCGTTTCGGTGATTCGAGCGCGTCGAGCAGCAGCCGCACCTTGGTGAGCGAGCCGGCGCCGAACTCGACGATCTCCGCATGCGGCCCGATCTGCGCGGCGATCTCGCCGGCGCAGGCGGCGAGGATGCCCAGTTCGGTGCGCGTGGGGTAGTACTCGGGCAGCTCGCAGATGCGGTCGAACAGCTGCGAGCCCGCCACGTCATAGAAGAACTTGGGCGAGATGTTGCGTGGCGTTCGCGCCAGGCCGGCCTGCATGGCGCGGCCGAACTCGGACCACGGGGCGGTATCAGCCTCGGGAGGCTCTGCCTGGCGTTGCAGGTGGCTGGCAAGGGCGAACGGGGCGGTCGGATTGCGCATGGTGCTCGGCTCCATCGAGGTCGATCAAAGGTCTTTCGCGAGCCGCAGCCCCGAGAACTGCCAGCGTGCCGCCGGCGGGAAGAAATTGCGATAGCTCGGCCGCGTGTGCCCGGCCGGCGTGGCGACGCTGCCGCCGCGCAGCACCAGCTGCCCCACCATGAACTTGCCGTTGTATTCGGCTGCGATGCCGGGCAGCGGACGAAAGCCGGGGTACGGGTCGTACGACGAACGCGTCCATTGCCAGACGTGGCCGCTCATCTGCGTGATGCCGGGTGCGTCGAAGGCGGCCTCCCACTCGAACTCGGTGGGCAGGCGCGCGCCGGCCCATTCGGCGTACGCCGCGGCCTCGTAGAAGCTCAGCTGTGCCACGGGCGCATCGACCTCCATCGGCCGCACGCCGTGCAGGCCGAACACCTGCCAGCCGCCGGACGCGGCATGGCCGCCGCCTGCACCCAACTTGGCGATGCGCGGGTCGTCGGCTTCGAGCCAGTAGGCCGGATGGCGCCAGCCCTGGGCCTGCACCGTGGCCCAGCCGTCGGACAGCCACAGCTCGGGCCGGTGGTAGCCGCCGTCGGCGATGAACTGCGCGTAGTCGCCGCAGTTCACCAGCCGGTCGGCGATGGCGTAGGGGCGCAGCAAGGCGGCGTGGCGCGGCGTCTCGTTGTCGAAGCAGAAACCTTCTCCCGCATGCCCGACGTCGACCATGCCGCCCGGCTGCGCCAGCCAGCGCACCTCGGCCGGCACGGCGGCCAGCCGCAGCGCGGGGCCGCTCGAGGGCTTGCAGGCCGGCAGCAGCGGGTTGCACGACAGCGCATGCAGGATGTCGGTGAGCAGCAGCTCCTGGTGCTGCTGCTCGTGGTTCAGGCCGAGCGCGACGATGGGCTCGATGGTCGCCCAGTCGATCTCGGACGTTGCCAACAGCGCGAGCACCGCCTCGTCGACGTGGCGGCGGTAGGCGTGCACTTCATCGAGCGACGGCCGCGTGAGCAGGCCGCGTTGCGGCCGGGGGTGGCGCGGGCCGAGCGCCTCGTAGTAGGAGTTGAAGAGGTAATGGAACCGCGTATCGAACGGTTGGTAGTCCGCCGCATGCGCTTGCAGCAGCACCGTCTCGAAGAACCAGGTGGTGTGCGCCAGGTGCCACTTGGTCGGGCTGGCGTCGGGCATCGACTGGATGCACTGGTCCTCGGCGGACAGGGGCGCGGCAAGCGCCAGGCTGGCGGCGCGCACCGTGCGGAATCGCTCGCGCAAGGCGTTCGCCACGGGGGCGATCGGCCGGGAAAACGTCATGGTGTCTCCAGTCGGGTCAGCGGGAAGTTTTAGCCCATCCGGGTGACAAAGGCACGTAGGACAAGACGCCGCCGCCGCGCCGCCGCGGGAGCCCGTCCTGTGCCTGGCGGCCCCGGGCCGCTGCGTATGATCCGGCCATGCAAACCCCCTCTCCTTCGGCCAGGCCCCACGTTGTCATCATCGGCTGCGGTTTCGGCGGACTCGAGGCAGCGCGCAAGCTGCAGCGGGCCGACGTCGATGTGACGGTGATCGACAAGACCAACCACCACCTGTTCCAGCCCCTGCTCTACCAGGTGGCGACCGCCGGCCTGGCGGCCCCGTCGATCGCGGCGCCGGTGCGTGCCCTGTTCCGCAAGCAGGCCAACGTGACCACGCTGCTGGCCGAGGTGACGGGCATCGACCCCGCCGCGCGCAGCATCCGGCTGGGCGACGGCAGCGATGTGTCCTATGACCACCTGATCGTCGCGGCCGGGGCCACGCACAGCTACTTCGGGCACGACGAATGGTCGGGCGCCGCGCCGGGCCTGAAGACGCTGGCCGACGCCTTCGAGATCCGCCGCCGCGTGCTCATGTCCTTCGAAACGGCCGAGACCACCGCCGACCCCGAGCGCCGCCGCGCGCTGCTCACCTTCGTGGTGATCGGCGCCGGCCCGACCGGCGTCGAAATGGCCGGCACGCTGGCCGAGATCGCCAAGCACACGCTCGCGGGCGAGTTCCGCCGCATCGACCCCGGCAGCGCGCAGGTGCTGCTGGTCGAGGGCGGCCCGCGCGTGCTGCAGGCCATGCCCGAAAGCCTGAGCCAGAAAGCGCTCGAACAGCTCGAAAAGCTCGGCGTGGAAGTGCGGCTGAACGCGCGCGTCACGGCCATCGACGACAGCGGCCTCGAAGTGCAGACCGGCGGCGGCCCCGACGGCGCGCCGGTGCAGAGCTACCGCATTCCGAGCAGCTGCGTGGTGTGGGCTGCCGGCGTCGCAGCCTCGCCGCTGGGCCGGATGCTGGGTGCCGCCACGGGCGTCGAGTGCGACCGCGCCGGCCGCATCAAGGTCGAGCCCGACCTGAGCCTGGCGGGCCACCCCGAGATCAGCGTGGTGGGCGACCTGGCCGCCGCCATGAGCCACGCGCCCGGCAAGCCGCCCAAGCCGGTGCCCGGCGTGTCACCCGGCGCCAAGCAGGCGGGCCGCGCCGCGGCGGCGAACATCCTGCGCCGCCTCGCGGGCCAGCCGACCGAGCCCTTCCGCTATGCCGACTACGGCAACCTCGCCACCATCGGCCGCAACTCGGCCGTGGTCGACCTGGGCACGCCCTTCGGCCCGCTGCGCTTCAGCGGCCGGCTCGCGTGGCTGTTCTGGCTGTTCGCGCACGCGTACTTCCTGATCGGCTTTCGAAACCGCGTCGTCGTGATGTGGGACTGGGCCAGCGCCTACTGGAGCTTCCAGCGCAACGCGCGCGTGGTGGCGGACGTGCAGGGGCGCAGCGAGTCCTGAGAAGGTGCGAACGAGCCCGCGATGACCCTGCTCTGGTGGATCGTCTTCCACGCGATCGGCGCGCTGTTCTGGCTCTGGATCCTGCGCTGGGGCGGCGCGGACTGGCTCGAAGGCACCTTTCTCTCGGGCTTTCTCGTGAGCACCTTCGCGCCGCGCTGGAGCGCCGAGGGCCTGCGCATGTTCGCGCTGCTGATGTTGATCGTGTGCGCCATCAGCTTCGTCTGGGGGCTGTTCATGCCCGAGATGCGCTGCTGGTATTCGGGCCACTGCTGAGAGCGGCCCGACAGGCCGTTAAGACAGCGGCTCGAAGCGCACGTCGCCCCACGGCGACGAGCCGCCGTTGCGTGGCTGCTCGCGTCGCTCGCGCCGCCAGTCCCAGGGCGGCGTCGGCGCCTCGTCGGCCCATAGGCCCAGGTGCTGCGCACGCGCCGCGGCCTCGAGCCGGAACAGCTCGCCGCCGCGCTTCTTCGCGATGCCGTGGTAGTCGTAGACCCAGGCCCAGCCCTCGGCCACCATGCGGCGGCCGGCGTCCTCGCCGTTACAGCGCACGTCGGCCACGGTGCGGCCGTAGCGGTCGGTGTCGCGCTCGGTGATGACGGCTTTCTCGGCGTAGCACAGGCGGCTCAGCGCCTGCCGGCTGCGCTGACCGTGGGGCTGCGCCTTCTCGGGCGCGTCAATGGCGGCGATGCGCACCTTGACCTGCTCATAGCGGCCGATGCGGCCGCAGCGCGCGGTGAGCGTGTCGCCGTCGCTCACGCCGACGACGAGGCAGGTGCGCGACGACGCGGCATGGGCCAGCAGCGGGAAGGAAAGGCCGAGGGAAAGAAGCAGGAAGACGGGCCGAAAGCGCATGCGGGAAGGGAACGGAACACGGGGCCGGGAATGGCTGACGATTCTCGGCGTGAAGTGAACGCTCTCCCCTGCAGATGCATTTGTTTTCTTCTTCGTTGGCGCACTAACGAAGCACGCCCGCGAGGGCCGTGACGAGCCCCGCCCCACCCACCACGGCAGC
>NZ_QXMN01000136.1:0-2583 GCF_003581445.1 Acidovorax cavernicola
TCGGCACCCACAGCGGCAGTTCCTCGTCGAGCACGTGGTCCTCGCGCACATAGGCGTGGGCCAGCACGTAGTCGCCGAGCTGCTGGCTGTTGCGCAGGCCCGCGCAGTGGCCCAGCATCATCCAGGCATGCGGGCGCAGCACGGCGATGTGGTCGGTGATGGTCTTGGCGTTGGCCGGGCCGACGCCGATGTTGACCATGGTGATGCCGCTGCTGTCGGCGCGCACCAGGTGGTAGCCGGGCATCTGCGGCAGGCGCGGCGGCGGGCTGCCGAGTTCGTCGACGGCTTCGGCGGGCAGGCCGGCGCGGCGCGTGACCACGTTGCCGGGCTCGACGAACGCGCAGTACTCGCTGTCGGGCCTGGCCATCTCGGCATGGCCCAGGCGGATGAACTCGTCGATGTAGAACTGGTAGTTGGTGAACAGCACGAAGTTCTGGAACCACTCGGGCGCGGTGCCCGTGTAGTGGCGCAGCCGGTGCAGCGAATAGTCGACGCGCGGCGCGGTGAACAGCGACAGCGGCAGCGCGCCGCCGGGCTGGGGCTGCCAGGTGCCGTTGGCGATGCCGTCGTCCATGGCCTCGAGGTCGGGCAGGTCGAACACATCGCGCATCAGCATGCGGCGCTCGGCCGTGAGCGAGCCTTCGATATGGTCGTTCTCGGCGAACGAGAAGTGGATGGGAATCGGCTTGTCGCTCAGGCCCACTTCGAAATCGACGTCATGGCTGGCGCGCAGCAGGCGCAGCTGTTCGGCGTAGTACTCGGCGAACAGATCGGGCCGCGTGAGCGTGGCTTCGTAGGTGCCCGGGCCTTCGACAAAACCGTAGGCCAGCGTGGTGTCGGCGCGCGCCACGGTGTGGGTATGGACCCGCACCTTGGGGTAGTACGCATGGATGGGCGACGACGGCGTTTCGCCGGCGACAAAGCGCTGCATCGCGTCGCGCAGGTGCCCGACCTGCTCGCGGTAGAGCTGCTGAATGTGGGTGAGCGCCTGCTCCGGAGTGGTGTGCCGCGTGATGGCACGGTCATGTGTGAACTGTTCCATGGCCTATTGTGCCTGCTGCGGATGACAGTAATCTTTCTGCCATTGGAACGCCTGCTCGGCCGCCATCGGCGGCGCGATGTGGTATCCCTGGGCCATCTCGCAGCCCAGCGTGCGCAGCAGCGCCATCTGCGCGGCGGTTTCCACGCCTTCGGCGACGGTGCGCAGGCGCAGGCTCTTGGCCATCTGCACGATGGCCGTGACGATGGCGGCGTCGTCGTCGTTGCCGGGCAGTTCGGCGATGAACGAGCGGTCGATCTTGAGCTGGTGAATGGGATGGCGCTTGAGGTAGGCCAGCGACGAGTAGCCGGTGCCGAAGTCGTCGATCGCCAGCTGCACGCCCTGTTGCTGCAGCGCGTGCAGCGTGCGCTGGACCTGGGCGTCGGAATGCATCAGCGTGCTCTCGGTGAGCTCGATGTGCAGCAGCTGCGCGGGCAGGCCGGTTTCCTTCAGCACCGCGGCGACATCGCTGGCCAGATCGGCGTGGCGGAATTCCTGCGCCGACATGTTGACGGAAACGGGCACGCGCGGCATGCCCCGGGCATACCAGGCGCAGGCTTCGCGGCAGGCCTGGCGCAGCACCCAGCGGTCGATGGCGGTGATCAGGCCGCGGGCCTCGGCCAGCGCCACGAACTCCTCGGGGCTGACCAGTCCGCGCTCCGGATGGCGCCAGCGCACCAGGGCTTCGAAACCCGCGAGCGCGCCGTCGTCGGTGCGCACCTGGGGCTGGTAGTGCAGCTCGAACCCGCCCAGCGCTATCGACTGGCGCAGCAGCTGCTCCTGGTTGAGCATGCGGCTGGCCCGGCTTTCGAGCGCGGGCGTGTAGAACTGGAAAGCCTCGTGGCCATTGTCCTTGGCCAGGTAGCGGGCCGCGCCCGCATTGCGCAGCAGCGTTTCGACGCTTTCGCCGTCTTCGGGAAAGATCGCGATGCCGATCGCGGGCGCGATGACCAGCTGCTGCGTGGGCATCTGGCAGGGCATTTCGAGCAGCGCGACCATCTGCCGGGTAATCAGTTCGGTTTCGGCGCGTGTCGTGCCGCCGGCGAGCACGACGATGAATTCGTCGCTGCCCGCGCGCGCCACCAGATCGGTGCCGCGCACGCAGCTGCACAGCCGCTGGGCGACTTCGCACAGCACCTGGTCGCCGGCCTGGTGGCCGAGCGAATCGTTGATCGCCGAGAAATGCTTGAGGTCGAGGCTCAGCACCGCCACCGCGAGGTTCTCGAGGCGTGCGCGCGCTATCAGCTGTTCGAGCTGCTCGCTCAGATACCAGCGGTTGGGCAGGCGGGTCAGCGCGTCATGCTCGGCGAGAAAGCGCACCTGGGCCTGGGCCTGCTGGTGCGCCGTGATGTCGCGGATCACGACCAGGCGGAAGTCCTGCGAGCCTTCGCCGTGCGGCATGGGCAGGCCGTCGATTTCGACGGGAATGCTGCGGCCGTCCTTGTGCCTGACCGTGGCCTTGTAGGAGGCATTGCGCTTGCTCTGGATGGCGTCGAGCGCCACCGGCCAGAACTCCTTGTCCAGGTACTGCAGCGCCGGCTGGC